>CANQRK010000008.1 GCA_947626245.1 uncultured Paenalcaligenes sp.
ATGTATGCCTTCGTCCCTAGGTAATAGAGATGCTTCCTATACGACGGCCCCCACTCCTCATGCACGGTTTTGCTGCCATGACGCTTCCCGTTTACGAACGAACGGTTCAGCGCGGAGCGAACGCAGTGAGTGAGCACTGCTTAGTGAGGGCGTAAACGGGAAGCGGCAAAGAAAGCGAACCACTGCATCGGAGGCATGGCCTCCTCGTACAAGGGAGTGATCCAATCGGGGCATGCCATGCATAAAAAAAGGGGCCTAAGGCCCCTTTTGACTGACTGCTTATTTAATGAGTTTGGCAGGTAGCCAAGTGGATATTTCCGGCACGGCGGCAATCAGAATCAGTACCGCCCCAACGGCGATTAAAAACGGAATCAAGGCCTTTACTAACGTACCCATTTTGACTCCCGTTTGACCCATCACCACAAACAAGCCTGGACCTACAGGCGGTGTAATCACCCCGATGGTGGTAGCCACCGTACAAATCACACCAAACTGAATAGGGTCCACACCCAGTTGCGTAACAATAGGCATCAATATAGGTACCAGTACGATCAACACACTAATTGTTTCTAGGAACAAACCTAAAATCAACATCAATACAATCACCAACAACATAAAAACAAAAGGTGAATCAGTAATAGATGTAATAGTAGCAACTAATCGATCTGGAATTCCCTCGAATGCCAATACCCAACTTAAAAATGTAGCGACTGAAATCAATATACAAATGGTTGCAGTTAATAAACACACTGACAAAAAGATATCGTACAGATCACGTATTTTAATTTCTTTATAAGCAAAGCAAAGAACAAAAGCAATCAAGGCTGCCACTGCACCGGCTTCGGTGGGCGTCATGACACCAGCAGAGATACCGATTACGACAACCAAGGGGATAAGTGCAGGTAAAATACCATCGACTAAGGTTTTGCGTACCGGCTGATCTCGTTCCACATTGTTATTGGTAGGCGGAATTTTGTCGCTACGTAACGAGTACGCAAAAACAATCGCGCACAACACCAAAAAGATCAAAATACCCGGCACAATCCCTGCGATGAACAACGGCGCAATAGGCTGTACCGCTACCACCCCATAAATAATCATCAACATAGAGGGCGGGAAAATGGGGCCTAACAAACCACCGGATACCGTCACTGCTGCAGAAAAGCTTTTATCGTAGCCTCGCTTTTCCATGGCGGGCACCATAATGCGACTCATGACCCCAATCTGGGCAATAGCCGAGCCTAAAATAGAGGCCGCCATCGCATTCGTTAGCAAGTTGGCATAAGCCATGCCACCCCGTAGGCGTCCAACCAAAAGTTCGGCTACAGCAATCAGACGATGCGTGAGCCCCCCTTTATTCATCACCTCACCCACTAGCAAAAAGAGCGGAATCGCTAATAGGCTATTAATTTCCAAGGCCCCATACAGTTGTAGGGGAATCGCCTCAATCAAAATCGATAGATCGGTACTAATTAAAAAGATAATACCGGCAGCTAAAATGGCTCCAAAGATAGGGAAGCCAACCATGAGCAAAACAAAGAATAGGATTAACGTAATCATGCGGCCTCCTTTTTAGGCTTACCGCAAAAGGTATTAAGCAATACGACTAACTGGTGCCAACATAAAAAGGTTAATGCCACAGGCAGTGCCATATAGTTATACCAACGAGGCAACCCGGTGGTTCCACTAGTTTCTATTTGTACATCGGGTCTCAATACCCATTCCCAAGAGTAAAAACAAACCACAGCCATTAAAACCAAGAACAAAATATCGAGTACAGCCATTAATTGCTTTTTACGCAAAGGAGACAACTGCACTAAAATAAAATCGATTTTAATATGTTGTTTTTGCTGAGTTAAATAAGAAATACCAAAAACAGTAATAAAAACTAAAAACTGAACAGAGATTTCCTCTGCCCAGAAAATAGGGGAACTAAAAAAATAACGGAATATGACTTGCGCAATCATAATCATGCTCAGAGCAAAACAAAAGAAAACCAATAATGCTTTTTCTAATTGAGCAACGATATGATCAATTCGATTTAATACAGAGAGCATTGTCTCCACCTTCAAGTAACCGCCCCTAACCCTAGGGGCGGTATTAGTTAACTCATTGTTTTAACGCTTGTACTTGTTCGTAAAACTGCTCTCGCAACGGATTATCGCCTAGGTATTTTTGATTCACCTGAGCACCCAACTCTTTGAAAGAGCTCAGATCAATTTCTATGACCTCAGCCCCATCTGCTTTAACTGTGGCTAAGTTTTGAGCATCCGCCTCGATTGCACGCTGAAAGCCCCACTGTTCGGCCTCTTTAATGGCGTCACGTAACATGGTCTGCTGATCCTCGTCCAAACGATCCCAATAACGTTTAGACACCACAATCACTCCTGGAAAGGCCATGTGATTAGTGAGCGTCAAATACGGGGCTTGCTGATGAAACTTCATGCCAACCAAAGCATCCAGATCCACATCGACAGCATTCAATAAATTAGTCGTTAGCGAAGGAGCCACCTCGGACAAAGGCATAGCAGTAGGTGCTGCACCATTTGCTGTCCACCAATCATTAAAAATAGCACTAGGGAAAGCGCGGATTTTTTGTCCTTCTAGGTCGCTAGGCTCGTTAACTGGCTTGGTTGACAACACATGACGCATCCCAGCAAAGGTATAGCCCATGCCAATCATGCCGTGCTCTTGAAGGTTTTCTAGCATTTGTTGAGCAGCCTCTAGCTCTACGGCCTGAGTCGCGTGCTCGACGTCATCAAACAAATACGGCATAGACCAGCCCGTAAAGCTAGGATCTCGATTGGTTAAGGCTCCCAATGTGATCACACCCACCTGTAAAGCCCCTGACTGCAACAAATTAATCATTTGCGGCACGGTGCCTAGCTTACTCAGTGGACTGACGTCGACCTTCCATTGACCGTCACTTTTTTCTTGTAAATTTTGGTTAATGCGTTCGGAAACTTGATTCCAAACATGAGTAGGAGGGGTCTCATGACCTAATTTTATGGTTTGAGATTGCACTGGCATAGAAGCCAATAAACCCACACTTAATAAACTAGCCCCTAGCCAAGGCATTTTTTTAATGAAACTCATTTCTGTCTCTATCCTTCGTGATATAACTTGTAGTAATTTATATATTTATAGTTTAGTTTGAACGACAACTAATAGACGCCTAAAGAATACAAGGGTGCTTTAGTCTTAGTCAATAGGGTATTTACCATGAAAAATCGCTCCTAAACCCAAGGCAGGAGCGACTCATGACATTAAATAGCCATTAATTATTTAAATTTTTAACTTGCTCGTAAAACTGAGCGCGCAATGGATTGTTGTCTAAGTATTTTTGGTTGACCTTATCGCCAATTTCTTTGAAAGACGTTAAATCAATATCAATCACTTCTGCGCCATCTGCTTTCACTGCGGCTAGGTTTTCTAGCTCGGCATCAATCGCACGTTGGTAACCCCACTGCTCGGCTTCTTTGATGGACTCCATCAGCATTTTTTGCTTGTCTTCGTCTAGACGATCCCAGTAACGCTTAGACACCACGATAACGGCCGGAAATGCCATATGGTTGGTTAATGCCAAGTAAGGAGCCTGTTGGTGAAACTTCATTCCCACAACCGCATCCAAATCCACATCGACAGCATTTAGCAAATTAGTAGTCAACGAAGGCGCTACCTCGGAGAGAGGCATAGCCGTTGGAGCCGCCCCATTTGCTGTCCACCAGTCATTGAAAATAGCGCTAGGGAAAGCGCGAATTTTTTGCCCTTCTAGGTCGCTAGGCTCGTTAACTGGCTTAGTGGACAAAACGTGACGCATACCTGCAAAAGCATAGCCCACCCCTAGCATGCCATGAGCATCTAGATTGGCTAACATTTGCTGTGCTGCTTCGACTTCGGTGGCTTGCGTGGCGTGCTCTACATCATCAAACAAATAAGGCAAAGACCAGCCAATCAAGGACTCATCACGGTTCGTTAAGGCCCCTAATGTCAAAATACCCAATGGCATCGCACCCGATTGCAGCAAATTAATCATTTGTGCTTCTGGTCCCAATTTGCTGAGAGGGTTCACCTCTACCTTCATGGCACCACCACTTTTTTCTTGTAGGTTTTCATTAATACGTTCACCCACTTGAGACCACACATGGCTAGGAGGCGTCACCAACCCTAACTTGAGGGTTTGAGCCTGCACCGAGCCAGTGAACAACAAGCCTGCACTGAGCAACCCGGCACTTAAAAAAGAAACCTTTTTGGCAAATTGAATCATGTCTCCATCCTTTATATCTTTGATTAATTACATTTCAAACTGGGGCCATACTATAGCAGTCTATGAATAGACGGCTATAGACATATGTGATTAATGGATAAAATCCGGTTGTTGATTAGGTTGTGCTTGCTTAAAAGCATCGTGCTCTAACGCATGGTGGTAAACAGCGACTAAGCGAGGGAAAGCCGACAAATCACAGCCCATACGCTCTGCATTTGCCATCTGAGGTACCAAGCAGCAGTCAGCTAAAGTAGGCTGATCACCAAAACACCAAACCCCATGACCATGTGCTTCGAGCAAACGTTCTGCCATGGCTAAGCCATCATGCACCCAATGCTCGTACCAACGCTGTCTTTGCTCTGCACTGATATCTAGTTCGTCAGTCAAATAACGCAACACCCGTAAATTATTAATGGGGTGAATATCGCAACTCATGACCGAAGCAAACTCTAAAATGCGAGCTCGTTCCTGTATGTTGTCAGGCAACAAACGATGACTCTCGGGGTATTGCTGATCGAGATAATCTAAAATCGCCATCGATTGCCCTAGTACAAAACCCGCATCATCTAGAGCAGGTACGGCCGCTGACGGGTTCACCTGAGCCACATAATCGGTAGCTCGATTGGCTAACTCGCGGATATTGACGCCTTCGTATTGGTAGTCCAACCCTTTCAACGCCAAAGCAATACGCACCCGGTACGAAGTAGAACTATTAAAAAAACTATACAGTTTCAACATCTGGTTCTAGGTCCTATTTCACATTCACTGCAAGCTCACCCAACCCATCGACGCCCACGCGCATATGCTGACCTCGCTCAACAGCACCTACACCCTCGGGCGTTCCGGTAAAGATCAAATCGCCTGGCTCTAAATGGAACAAGGTAGATAGATAAGCCACCGTTTCCGCTACAGACCAAATCAACTTATTAATATCGCTGTGCTGACGTTGCTCGCCGTCTACCGTCAGCCAAATAGAGCCTTGGGACACGTGCCCTACCTGACTAGCAGGATAAATAGGTCCGATGGGAGCGGAGTAATCAAAGGCTTTGCCTATTTCCCAAGGACGTCCCATCTCGCGCATTTTCATTTGCAAATCGCGACGGGTCATATCCAAACCCACGGCATAACCCCACACATGATTCAAGGCATCTTCGGTGGCGATATTCGAGCCAGATTTACCAATCACCGCCACTAATTCTGCTTCGTAATGCAGATTTTGTGTTTCGGATGGATAGGGTAAATCGTAAGTGTGATCGGCCTCTACCGGTACCACCGCATCCGCTGGCTTACAAAAGAAAAAGGGGGGCTCACGATTGGGATCAAAACCCATTTCAATGGCATGAGCCGCATAGTTACGGCCTACGCAGTACACACGGCGCACGGCAACCTTTTCATCACTATTTACCACAGGAATAGCCACTACAGCAGGAGGAGCAAATACGTACGATGTCATGTTTTACCTTTTTATGGGATTACTCGCGCGCTTCACGAAACACATGCAGCGCTTGTTGAACGGGTCTATCTGAATAACTAAACAGCACCACCTCGGAGTCCGCCTCAAAACGAATGGAATTCCAAGATGGAGCGACAAAAATATCTTTAGGTCCAAAAGTAAAAGCGGCTGCGCCGATATAAACCGTACCGTGCCCTTCGACTACAGTAAAAACGGTGGATTCGGTACTGTGATAGGTGCGCCCCTTAAAGCCTTGCGGTAATAGCTGTAAAAAAGTCGCCATCGTAGGCATGGCTGAACCACCCGTTTGAGGGTTGATATAACGCAATTTGACGCCATCCCATTCATCGACTGCCTCAAAGCGCCATAACTGATCAAGGGCTTCACGGCTACGAGCATAGGGATAACTAAAAATCGGCGAAGTCCCATCGCTTTCAATTGGACGCACGGGAGCCATATTGTGACCAAACTGGGCGTAACTAAAGCCCTCGGGGCGCTCTATAGGCTGGGTGGCTTGCTCGTAGTTTTCTGCAAAGCCAGCATCCAAATGAACCAGCAAAGGAATATCCAAACCATCCAGCCATACCACAGGCTCTCCGCCCTCTGCCACGGCTGGATTGCCATGATCGTGCCAACGCCATGAGGGCGTGATAATAAAATCGCCTGGGCTCATGGTAGTACGCTCGCCATTAACGGCCGTCCATGCCCCCTGACCTTCCATCACAAAGCGTAAAGCCGATTGCGTGTGACGGTGGCTAGGTGCAATTTCACCCGGCAAAATAAGCTGCAAACCCGCGTACAAATTAGAACTAATACTGGATTGACCCGCTAAACCTGGGTTTTCTAACACCAATACCCGTCGCACGGCTTCTTCGGCCGTAATAAGCTCGCCTGCCTGCATCACATAAGGGCGTAGCTCATCGTATTTCCACAAAGTCGGCACAGCTTTAGGCTGGGGCTGAGGTGGTACTAAACGACTAAGTGATTGCCACAACGGTGATAAATTAGCAGTATTGAGTCGCTGATAATAATCCTGTCGGCTAATGGTCATGCGCCACTCCTTAATGTCTCGCTAGCGTTTATTCTCTATTTTCCCTTAGTATGCAATGCAAGATATGATGAGTAAAATTACATTTTTCCTATAGGTATAACAAAATGATCATAGGTACAGATTGGACTCACCGTTTACGATTACGGCATCTGGAAATTATTTTGCACCTCGCTCAAACAGGAAATATTAGCCATACCGCCCAAGCATTAAATATGACCCAACCCGGTATTTCGCGGTGGCTCAAAGACATTGAAAGCGATTTGGGGCTGAGTTTATTTGAACGTCATGCCCGAGGCTTGCGCCCTACCGAGCACGGACAGGTCTTGGTCGAGCATGCACAACGCATCATTGCTAACCTAAACCTCACTCGCGATGACCTACAAGCACGCCAACACGAAGGCAGCGGTTTAGTGAAATTAGGTGGTACCGCAGCCGCTACCGTAGAAACGGTGCCCACCGCCATTGCCCACTTACTAAAAAAATCCCCTAAAACTCGTATTTCTCTTTTAGAAAGCACGATGGATCAGCTGATCAAGCAACTGTACGCCGAGGAGTTAGATATTATTGTTGGCCGCTCTGTGCCGGAATTAGTCAGTCATGATATTGATTACGAGACGCTATATAGCGAACCGTTGCAGTTTATTGCGCGGCCCCATCACCCCTTGGCCCATCGTGCTGACCTGAACTGGGACGATCTGATGCCCTATCGGTGGATTATTTGGCCCAAAAATACTCCCATACGCCAAGACTTAGAGCGGGCGCTGATTGCAGACCAACAGCTCTTGCCCAAAGACTATATCGAATCAAACTCTACCCTTATGAACATCACGTTGCTGCACAATAGTGATTGTCTCAGCGTGGTTTCGGCCCGCGCCGCCAAGCACCTGCAACAACTACAGACTCTTTGTATTCTGGACTTAACTTTGTCAGGTTTTGGATCGGTGTCGATGTTTTGGCGAAAAAAGGCTGAGTCTAGACCCGCCGTTATTCAAACACTACAAGCACTCCGAGAAGCCGCGACACTCACCGTACAAGAAGACTAAACCTGTATGAGGAGGCCATGCCTCCGATGACACCTTTCTCCTTGTATGAGGAGGCCATGCCTCCGATTCCCTTCTGGCTGCTGTGGCATCAATGGATTCGCTAAGCAGTGCTCACTCACTTTGTTCGCTCCGCGCTGAACCGCTCATCCATGTATACCGCCGCAGCCTACGTGATAGGGGAAGGCTTCTGTACAAGGGGGTTGTGCCTTCGATGACGCCTTTCCCCTTGTACGAAGAGGCTTATTTGGTAAGGCCTCCTCGTACAAAGACCATGCCTACTTTTCAAAGTGGTTAGAAAATCAGTTGTTCTAGGCTTTCAGGGTCAGCGAGTAATGGAGCGCTGCTACCGGTATAGACAGTCTGCCCTCGATCTAGCACCAATGCATGCTCGGTAATAGACAGAGTCATGCGGGCATGTTGCTCTACCATGATGACGGTTAAGCCTTCTTCATGAATCAATCGCTTAATCACCCCCAAGAGCTCCTGCACAATAATAGGGGCTAGGCCCTCCATGGGCTCATCTAGCAGCAACAATTTAGGATTTAGCATCAGCGCTCTGGCAATAGCGACCATTTGCTGCTCGCCCCCAGACAGCTGATTTCCCATATTTTGACTACGTTCTTGTAGTCGTGGAAAAAGCTGATAAATACTGGCTAAGTCCCAACGCCCGGGGCGGGCAATTACCGTTAGGTGCTCTTCTACCGTCAAAGAGGGAAACATATAACGCTCTTGGGGTACCCAACCAATGCCCAAGGACGCACGCTGATGGGTGGGCGCCCCAAGCAACGATTTCCCCTGCCAATGTATAGATCCACCTTGGTGCGTATTTAACCCCATCAAGCTCAGCAACAACGTGGTTTTACCTACGCCATTGCGCCCTAACAAAGCCAAGCTTTGCCCCTCGCCTAAAGAAAACGATACCTTGTCCAAAATACGCGATGCCCCATAACCAGCGCATAAGGAATCCACCTCTAACCATGACGCACTAGACATGACTTTCTCCTAAATACACCTCTTTGACCCGAGGGTCTTGGGAGATTTGTGCAGGCGTGCCTTGGGCAAAACACTGACCTCCGACTAATACCGTAATGTATTGCGCAAACTGAAAAACCAAATTCATATCGTGCTCAATAAAGAGAATAGTGACGTCTTTGGGCAAGGCCGAGATCACTTCAAACAGCTCTGCACTTTCTTGGGTGGGTATCCCAGCAGCGGGTTCGTCTAATAGTAAAATTTTTGGCTTGGTGGCCAAAGCTAATGCTATTTCTAATAAGCGTTGCTTACCATAAGGCAAAGATCGCGTGATTTCATGCGCTTGGGCCTCTAGCTGCAATCGAGCCAATAGCTGCATGGCTTCTTCAATAGCTGCCGTCTGCGCAGACACCGGTTTAAACCAATGACGATACAACCCGTCTCGCTCGCTAATCACCAATACCACTGACTCTAATACGGTTAGACCCGCAAATAAGGTGTTGATTTGAAAGGTACGCGTCATGCCCAAACGCACTCGCTCGTGCTGAGGCAAAGCCGTAATGTCCTTTTCCCCTAAAAATACCCGTCCAGTAGTCGGGCTCAGTACTCCCGTTAGCAAATTAATAAAGGTGGTTTTACCGGCCCCATTAGGACCAATAATGGCATGACGCGCTCCGGCCTCAAAATGCAGGCTTAACTCGGAGTTAGCTTTAAACGCCCCCCACGTTTTACCTAGATTTTCGGTATAAAGGTGATGCGTCATAGCGCCTCCTTGCGTGACTTAGCACGCCATTTTTGATAAACCCCAATCATGCCACCTCGGCCTACCATCACAATAATGACCAACAGCAAACCGATCCAAAACTGCCAGTACACCGGATTAATACTAGCCACTTTGTCTTGAACTAAGACAAACACACCAGCGCCTAACAACGCACCGTATAAATGCCCTGTTCCCCCTAAAACCAACATAATTAACACGTCAGCAGAGCGGTGAAAACTAACGGCATCCAAGCCCACGAACTGCGTAGTTTGCGCCATTAATGCCCCCGCCAAACCCGCTACACCCGCGCTAATGGCATACACCGTACGTAAACGTTGCTGTACGGATACCCCAATGGCAGGCATACGATTTACCCCTTCGCGGATAGCAATTAGGCTAAGTCCAAAGGTAGAGCGCACCAAACGCTGCAAAAACAAAAAGCTCAGTAACAACACAATGTAGCTGTACACAAAAGCAGTTTTGCCTTCGAGATCGAATTCAAATCGACCCAACAGCGGATCCATACTAATACCCCACAGCCCGTCTATGCCCCCCGTAATACTGACGGCTTTGTTAGCAAACTCGTACAACATCAAACACAAGCCTAATGTCACCATCAGTCGGGTCAAGTCCTGACCACGAACGACTAAAAAGCTACTAATCCAGCCCGCACAGGAGGCAACGATCACGCCAACAAACAACCCTGAAATGGGCTCACCCCAGCCATGAGTAGACAGCAAACCAGCGCTATAAGCCCCCAGTCCAAAGAAAGCCGCGTGTCCCAAAGACACCACGCCGGCATAGCCCAGCAACAAGTCCAAAGAGAGCGCAAACAAGCCCAAAATCATGACTTGAACGGCTAATAACAAATAACCGGGAGCAAAGAAATAGGCCATCCATGGCAATAACCAAAACACCACGACAGCCAGTTGTCGCCCCGAGCCAAAACGAGCTGTTTTTTTAGCAGCCAGTGGTTTTAACAACATATCCATATCAGCTCCGTCTCACAATTAAGCCACGCGGGAACAACAGCAATAACACCACCATGAGTCCGTAAATCATGAATGCACCAATAGTAGGTACATAGTATTTGCCGGCCACATCAAACACCCCCAGCACCAAGGCCGCTACTAAAGGCCCTCGAATCGTACCGGCACCACCCACAGCCACCACAATTAAGAAATACACCATGTACTTCAGCGGAAACGTCGGATCTAGACCCAACACATCTACCCCTAAAGCGCCCCCTAGTCCGCCTAAAGCCGAACCTAAGGCAAAGGTCAAACTAAACACTTGATGTACATTAATGCCTAGCCCCTTGGCTGCTACTTGGTTATCTACCGAGGCTCGTATCTTGGCTCCAAAACGGGTACGCTCAATTAGCATCCACAACGCAAAGGTAATACAGCACACCGCTACAATTAAAAAGAGGCGATAAACGCCTATGCTTAATCCTGCAAACTGTAATTGCCCTGTTAGCCAATCGGGTAACTGAATAGAGCGTTGCGACGGTCCCCACGTAAAAGTGGCCATCGCCACAGCCATAAAGGTCAACCCAATGGAAAATAACACCTGATCCAAGGCCTCAGCCTGATACAACCGCTGATACAAGGTGCGCTCTAAGAGCCAACCTATTGCTCCTACAGCAATAAACACCAACGCTAGCGCAGGTAAAAATGGCACTCCCAACCCACCTAACAGCTGAATAAATACATAGCCTCCCACCATGGCAAAGGCGCCATGAGCCAAGTTCACAAAGTTCATCAGTCCCATCGTGACTGATAAACCCACACTCATTAAAAATAGTAAGCTGCCGTATGCGATGCCATCGAACAATACACCTACGAAATTTGTCATCATGGCTGAGCCTCTTGTTGATTCAAACTCATTATTTACCTCTGTGTAGACAACACGACAGACAGGCCTTGGGACTACCAAAGCCTGTCTGTGTTTTTCGTTTTATTTATTCAACCCCGGGGTCTACTACCTGCTCGGCCACATCAAACTCAACGTTCCAGACCTCATCACCGACTTTTTCGCCGCGACGTATATAGACGTTTTGCACCACATCGCGGGTTTCAGGGTGAATGCTCATGGGACCACGCACACTTTCCCACGACAACCCTTTCATCGCCTCTAGTAGCTCTGGACCGGTACTGTTACCACCGGTTTTTTCTAGAGCCTGATAAATTAAGTGCATGCCATCGTAAGCACCGACCGAGTGAAAGTTAGGACGTGTACCACCGGTTAGCTCTTTAAAGGCTTTAACGTATTCTTGGTTTTTCTCTGAGTCGTGTGCCGCAGAGTAATGATGGCTACTGACCACACCAACGGCTACGTCACCGATGGAATTCATAAGGTCATCATCGAGTACATCGCCCGTACAGATCAGTTGAATACCATCATCGGCCAAGCCACGTTCGTAGAACTGCTTAATAAACGCCGCCCCTTCACCCGATGGAACAAACACAAACAAAGCCTCGGGCTTGTTGTCTTTAACGCGCTTTAAAAACGGAGCGTAATCGGGATTCATCAATGGAGCACGAATGCTTTCAATGATTTCACCACCGGCCTCCTCAAAGTTTTTTACAAACACTTTTTCCGCATCAATGCCTGGGCCATAATCACTCACAAAGGTCATGGCTTTTTTAATGCCCTGCGCATTCGCCCACTGACTAAGAGGTTGAGTCACTTGCGGCAAAGTAAAACCGGTACGTACGACATAAGGAGATCGATCTACTACAGCAGAGGTGGCGGCTGCCATCACAACCATAGGCGTTTTAGACTGCGTCGCAATGGGCGCAGCGGCATATGCCAATGGTGTCAAAGCAAAACCAGCCAGCACATCGACCTTGTCGCGTGTGACCATTTCTTGTGCAATACGTCGCGTTGCATCGGGGGCGACCCCACCATCATCGCGCACAATGACTTGTACTTCGCGTCCAGCAACGGTAGTCCCATGCTGTTTTTGATAGAGTTCAATAGCCGAAGCCACTTGCTTGCCAGTAGAAGCAAACTGCCCCGACATAGAAATAATGACACCAATCTTGATAGGGTCATTATTTGTCGCAAAACTAGCAAAGGGCAGCATCCCCCCAGTCACTGCTAAAGCCGCACCTGTTAACATGACTTGGCGCCGGCGTGGATCATAACTCTTCGTCATTTTTGTCTCCTGCCTGTAAATTTTTTTAATCGGTTTATAGTTAAATCGGGGGCATGGCCCCCTCGTACGAATTCGAAGGGCTCTCCTCGTACAGAAAGATTATCCGTTACAACGTGCCATACAGATAACGGACGAACGATTCAGCGCGGAGCGAGCGCAGCGAGTGAGCACTGCTTAGTGAGTACGTCATCTGTATGACGCGCAGTAAACAAGAAAAACTCTCTCCTCTATCGGGAGGGCTACTCTCGTACAAAGACGACTATAGGTCCAGCGTCAAACTGGCACTACGCGCCCGAGAGCAACACAGTGCCATTTGATTATTAGCGGCTCTTTCTTCTTCGGTCAGATACACATCACGATGGTCAATATCGCCGTCTAGCACGCCGGTTAAACACGTACCACATACCCCTTCCTCGCACGACACCGGTACAAACACACCATTCGCCTCAAGAACCTGAGTAATACTTTGATCTGCCTCGACCAAAAACTCAGCTCCGCTGCTAGCGATACGCACTTGAAAAGCGCTATCTGCTCCAGAGCTAAGTTGGTCATTATGAAAGTACTCACGGTGAATACGCTCTGCCGCTATCTGATCGGCTTCGGCCTGCTGCACAACCGCCTCGATCAATGAACTGGGGCCACACACATACACATGTCCCTGCTGTGGTACTGCCTGTAACAGTTGAGCCACATTAAACTCGGTCTCGCCGTTGGGCTCATCGCTGTGATACACATGCACCTTATCCGCAAACTCTGACTGCTGTAGCTCGTCGTAAAATGCCATACGCTGTTTAGTGCGCGTCACGTAATGCAGAGAAAAATCCACTTGATCCGCCGCAAGCTGGCGCGCCATCGCTAGCAAAGGCGTAATACCAATTCCCCCAGCAATCAGCGTCACATGCGGAGCAGCCACTAGCTCAAAATGATTACGAGGCGGGCTAATTTGTAGTGACTGACCGACTTGCACATACTGATGCACACCCACGGAGCCACCCCTCGATTGAGGATCTTGCTGCACGGCAATCACATAACGATCTGTTTCACGCGGATCATTGGCTAAGGAGTACTGTCGTATCACCGATACCACCGGCACATGCACATCAATATGTGCTCCGGCAGTAAACGCCGGTAACGCAGCCCCGTTTGCTGCAACCAGCTCTAAACTGATGATGCCGTCGGCCTCTTGGCGACGCTGCTGTACCATTACGTTTATTGTTTGACTCATGCCTACTACACCTTATGGAGTGACGTCTTCTGCCACTCGTGTTTGTTCTTGTTCTATTAGTTTGTCTATGATGCGACGTGCCTGAACCCCACCGGCATCAATGTTCAACATTAATAAACGTCGATCCGGGTGTTGCTCAAGGTTTTTTTGTTGGGCTTCTAAAATGGCTAAGTCTTCGGAGAAAATCTTGCCCTGCCCCGTGCGAATAGAGGCAGTTAACTCGCTGTCTTCGGGTTTGAAGTTGCGTGCCATACCCCAGAAATACCAATGGCTGCTTTCTGTTTCAGGTGTCATAAAATCGACGACCGTGGCTCGCACGCGCTGCTCTTTAGGTGCGTCTTTGCCCCCTTGGCCATGTAACGCCACCCCTACATCAATCAACACATGCGATGGCGCATGGAAACACGAGATTTGCCAACGATCGACGGGCTGAGTGGGATCCAAACCAGCCGCCTTCATCGCCGCCTGCCAAAAAGGAGGAGCTTCGATCTTGTCCATAAAACGACTGGTTTTGACAATACCATCCTCGACCACAGTTTTTACGGGCGTTTCGTCAATTTCCTCTTGGCCAATGCTGTCGGAGTGCACATAGGTTTCATGAGTTAAATCCATGAGATTATCAATCATGAGTTGGTAGTCGCTGTTGACATGATACAAACCACCACCGTAAGCCCAATCGGAACTATTAGCCCAATGTAAATCGGGAATCAGTGTCTCATCGGCTAACTCAGCCTCGCCTGGCCACACCCAAATAAAGCCATGACGCTCAATCACAGGGTAGGACTTAATACAGGGAAAACCACCCACTCGCTGCATGGGCATGGCAACTGTTTTGCCATCACAGCCCATAACTAAACCGTGATAGCCGCAGACTAAATTTCCCTCGTGTACATGCCCCAATGACAAAGCAGCACCACGATGCGGACAAAAATCCTCTACCGCAGCGACCACACCCTCTTTGCCACGAAAAAAAGCAATTTTTTCATTACAAATGGTGCGTCCTAAAGGTTTATTTTCAATTTCATCGGGCGTACAAGCCACATACCACGTGTTTTTGGGGAACATTTTATTGCCTCGTTATCTCATAGAAGTGAACTCAATTATCACATTCAGCACACTGAATTATTAAAAGAATACCGCTATT
Organism: uncultured Paenalcaligenes sp.; assembly: GCA_947626245.1. GTDB lineage: Bacteria > Pseudomonadota > Gammaproteobacteria > Burkholderiales > Burkholderiaceae_B > Paenalcaligenes. The sequence continues at coordinate 15,082 of CANQRK010000008.1, forward strand.
TTGTAACGCCAAACCACTCTGGTTTACCCTTGAAACTTGAAATAAAAAAACCTCTAAGAGGCTTAGAGGTTTAAAGATCTAAAGAAAATAATTTTATTGAAGTGCTGTGATCAGCATGTTCACAGCATTAAAAGTTAAAAACCCTGCAAAAGCATAACGTAAATACTTGGGATTGATGGTGTGAGCTATCTTAGAGCCAATGGGCGCAAAGAACCCAGTAACAGGGATCAAAATCGCAAAAGCCAATAAATTCACATAGCCCAAGCTAAACGGTGGCAAATCCGGGTGCCCCAAACCGGACAGAAACGCTCCAATGGTGCCAGGCAAAGCAATAATTAAGCCCACCGCAGCCGCCGTTCCTACCGCTCTACGAATAGGAAAATGGTAATAGGTTAACAACGGCACACTCAAGCTACCGCCCCCAATGCCCATAATAGATGACAGTCCTGCCACGATGATGCCGTAGATGGCTCTTAGAAAACCACCGGGGAAACGCGACTCACTGCTTTCCTCGTGCTGAGGCGACAACAGCATATATATCGCCAACAAAAGCGTAACAATAGAAAAAATAAAGGTTAAGACAATGGACTTAATGGAGCTAAAAAAGACCATCCCTATGATGGCACCTAAGAAAAGCCACCCACCCCACCCTTTTAATAGTTCTATATCGACCGCTCCCCGCTTATAGTGAGCTCGCGAAGACGACCACGCCGTCACAATAATGGTTGATAACGAGGTACCCACCGCTAGGTGCATACGCACCTCGGGGCTTACATCCATTAGGGTAAATAAATAAAACATAGCGGGCACTAACACAATGCCCCCACCTACTCCTAACAGCCCAGCAATAATGCCAGCCACTACCCCCGCAACCAGCATAGATCCTGCAAAAAGCAGGATAGTCCCTATAGTCATGTCCACTTGGTATCTCTTTTTTATACTAAAAGCTATTTAGCTTTAGGAGTCCTAACTAAAGGCGCCCGACTTAATTCATTATTTTTATCGACCATTTTCTGCAACAACACCATAAAGTGCTGCGCTTCATCAGGACTTAATCCCGCAAAAATGCGATTTTCTAAACGATAAATTCCGTCTTTAGAAGCCTCGAGCAGGTCCAACCCCTGTGGAGTGAGATGCAATTGGCGCTGTCTACGATTTTCTGGATCAACGTGGCGTACTAATAAGCCTTTTTCCTCTAGGCGTATGGCCACACTGGCAGCGGTAGAGGTATCAATGGCCACCAATCCAGCCAATGTCACCTGATCAATACCAGCATGCTCTTTTAAAATGCGTAACACAGCATACTGAATAGGGGTCAACAATGTCCCTAGCTCATCATGAAAGATAGAGGCGGCTATTTGGTGTGCTCTGCGTAGCAAGTGCCCCGGCTGGTGATACAAATGGATCAGTTGCTCACGCTCAATTTTTTCATCACTCATTATGTTAAAAGCCGACAGGCTCGGTAAATACCAAGCCTGTACTAGCTAGTCCTTTAAGCGCGTACCTGAGCAATTAGCTCATCAAGAATCACTAGACAGAGGTCTAGATCCTGCTGGGAAAGGTTCAATGCAGGCATAAAGCGCAATAGGTTAGGACGGGGAGAGTTCAACAACAGCCCTTCGGGATTGCGAGCGCTAGCAGCAGCCACAATAGCAGGGCCATCGTCACGGTCTAAAATTAAAGCGCGCAACATACCCTGACCACGCTCGCCTTTCATACCCCATTTATTGCTAATCGCCATTAAGCCATCGGACAATTGCTGGGCACGTTCATTTACGGATTCCATGAAACCAGGAGCCGTTAGCGTACGCATAACCTCGACCCCAGCAGCGGTAACTAATGGGTTGCCATTGTAAGTGCCACCCTGATCTCCGTGCTCGAAGCAAGAAACGGATTCCTTAGCACACAACGCCGATAGCGGTACGCCAGCACCGATGCCTTTACCCAAGGTCATGATATCGGGCTCAATACCGTAATGCTGGTAGGCAAATAACACACCAGTACGACCCATACCGCTTTGTACTTCGTCCACAATGAGCAAAATGCCTTTGTCATCGCACAACGCGCGTAGGTCTTGCATAAACTGGGCAGAGGCAGGAATAACACCACCTTCACCTTGGACGGGCTCTAGCATAATGGCGACGGTTTGGTCGTCTACTAGCGCCTTAACGGAATCCAAATCATTTAACAAAGCCTTTGGAAAGCCATCGACCTGTGGAGCAAAAATGGTATCCCACCCCTTTTTACCAGACGCCGACATAGTGGCTAAAGTACGGCCATGAAAAGAGTGCTCAAAGGTAATGATTTTAAACGCGCCATTGCGGTTTTTTTGTCCCCATTTACGAGCTAGCTTGATCGCACCCTCGTTGGCTTCGGCTCCGCTATTTGCAAAAAATACACGATCAAAACACGAGTGTTGGGTGATGAGCTTGGCCAGCTCCATCATGGGTCCATTGTAAAACGCAGGAGATGGGTTCAAAAGCGTGGCAGCCTGCTGACTAATGGCCTCGACCACATTGGGTGGGCAATGACCAAGCGCATTCACAGCCCAGCCTTGCACCATATCCAGATAGCGCTTGCCATTGTGATCCTCAAGCCAAGAACCTTGGCCACGCACAAAAACCAATTCTGGACGAGAGGTAATTTCCATCAGTGCCTTAGCACCCACCTGATCAAATTGCATAACCGCAAACCCTGTAAAAAATAAAAGCGAAAAGCCATCATGACGTTATCTTACAATTTTAGCGCATGAACTCGGCTTTTGTATTTTCTAAAACCACTCATCTAAACGTAATTGTTGTGGTGACGTATCAAACCCCACACAATCAGCCTCAGCCACCAGTTTTGTGGCGCGCACCCCCAGTAAACGCAACCGTCGATGACGTATTTGAGTTCGTTTTAAATTTAAACGGGCCGCATGAATAATGTCAGCCGCCATGAGGACAGGACACGCTAATGTCAGATCACGCGTGACAATAGAAAAATCATCAAAACGCAGTTTGATACCAATCGTCTGCGCTCTATAAGACTTTTGACGTAAATCCTGTTCTAACTGAGCACACATACTTTCTAGCACCGCAGTCAACTCGTTCCGGTGGTGGCTCACATGTAAATCACGTTCAAAGGTACGCTCTCGGCTCATCGACTTGGGCTCTGAACTGAGCACCACGGGACGATGATCTATTCCTTGGGAGACGTCTTTTAGCCATTGAGCATAATTTAATCCAAAGGCTTGTTGTAATGCCGAGGCCGGTATTTGAGCTAACTGCCCTACCGTGTGTACCCCCAGATCATGGAGTTTTTCTTGTGTTTTAGGTCCTATACCATTGACCTTAGACACGGGCAAAGGCCAAATCACTGACTCTACCTCGTGCGCCTCAACCACACACACGCCATTCGGCTTATTCAAATCTGATGCAATTTTAGATAACAGCTTATTTGGGCTAATCCCTATAGAGCAGGTTAATCCTGTCGCCTCCCAGACGCATTGCTGTAATTGTTTTGCTAAATACAAACTGCTATCCGTTAACTGCGTTAAATCTAAATAAATCTCATCAATGCCACGGTTTTCTATTTGACTACTGATTTGTGTGACAGCTGTCTTAAATAAACGGGAATAATACCTATAGGCATTAAAGTCAGCAGGCAACAAAATAGCATCAGGAGCTAACTGGGCCGCTTTCATCAGACCCATAGCAGAAAACACACCAAAGGCTCGTGCCTCATAGCTTGCTGTGGTCACTACGCCTCGTCCCGTATAATCCCCCAAACGGGCATATTCCCAAGACCCATCCGGTCTTTGCTTTGGCGCGGCGACATGGCGCCCCCCTACGACTAGCACAGCCCCTTTCAACTCTGGATAACGCAATAAAGCAACCGAAGCATAAAAAGCATCCATATCTAAATGAGCGATTCGTCGTTTCATTTTCTTTTATTTTCCTCATCTATGCTTTATTTTTATCTGATCTACGCTTAAAATTCACGCCAATTTGGGGCTAAGACACCCTAAAAATAAATAAACTCGCTTTAAAGGAGCAAGCTTTATGCATAAAAAACTATTAGTTGCTGCACTCGCTGCTGCATTATGTATTCCCACTCTGGGTTATACCAAAACGCTACGTTGGGCTAGCCAAGGAGACATTTTAACGCTAGACCCACATGCTCAAAACGAAGGCATGACCATTGCTGCTAGCAGCTATGTCTACGAGCCCCTCGTCGAGTACGATCAAGACTTTCAAATCGTTCCTGCGTTAGCCGTCGAATGGGAAAACCCATCCGAAACGGTATGGCGTTTTAAATTACGCGATGGGGTTAAGTTCCACGATGGTAGCGATTTCACCGCCGATGACGTGGTTTTTTCCATTCAACGCGCCATGGCCCCTACGTCTAACTTTAAAGCCTACGTCAATGGCTTCAAAGACGTTCGTAAGGTCGATGACCTGACAGTAGAAATCGAAACTGACGGCCCTAACCCTGTGTTATTACGCCAACTGACTAACGTCTTTATCATGAATAAAGACTGGTCCGAGGCCAACAATGCCGCAGCCCCTCAAGACTTTGCTAGCCAACAAGAAACCTACTCCGCACGCCATACTAATGGCACCGGACCCTACATGCTCGAAGCTCGCGAAGTCGATATACGTACCACCTTTGTAGAAAACCCCAACTGGTGGAATCAAGCAGATAAACCGGGCAACGTCACTAAAATCGTCTACACCCCCATCAAGCAAAACGCCACTCGTACAGCAGCCTTGCTGTCAGGCGAAGTCGATTTTGTGCTGGATCCTCCTGCCCAAGACTTACAACGCATTCAACAGCAAGCCAAAGTGGTCGAAGGCAATGAGTACCGTACCATCTACATTGGTCTAGATCAAAAAAGCCCCGAACTCAAATACAGCTCCCTCAAAGGTAAAAACCCCTTTGCAGACCAGCGAGTACGCGAGGCCATGTACCTAGCCATTGATACAGAAGCCATCAAAAAAGCCGTTATGCGTGGCTCATCCGCCCCCACTGCCACCATGGTAGCCCCGCAGGTTCATGGTTGGTCCGAAGACCTCGCCAAGCGCCAAGCGCCTGATTTGGAAAAAGCCAAAGCCCTCATTCAAGAGGCAGGCTATCAACCCAACGAAATCAATTTCACCCTAGACTGCCCCAACAACCGCTATATCAATGACGAAGCCATTTGTCAGGCCCTAGTAGGTATGTGGGCACGCGCCGGCATCAAAGCATCCCTCAATGCGATGCCACGTGCTACCTATTTCCCCAAGGTTCAGTCATACGACACCAGCGCCTACTTGTTTGGCTGGGGCGTTCCTACCTTTGATGCGCTTTACACGCTACAAAGCCTGATGCACAGCAAAGGCGAGGGCGCAGATGGCTCCTTTAACTTCGGTAACTATGAAAATGCCGAGGTTGATGCGCTGATTGATCAAATCAAAGTCGAAACCGACGAGGCCAAACGCACCGCCGCTATCCAAAAAGTGCTGCAAATTCATGCCGATGAAGTCGGACATATCCCTCTTCATGACCAAGTCATTCCTTGGGCCATGGCCAAAAACGTCAACGTAGTGCACCGTGCCGACAACCGTCTCAGTGCGCACTGGGTGACCATTGATTAACTCTTACTAAGGAAGGTGGGGCAAGGCTGATCGTCAACCCCCACCTGTCGCCCCTATGCTGGTATTTATTATTCGACGCTTATTTCAAGCCGTGCTAGTGATGTTAGCCGTCAGCTTATTAGCGTTTATCTTATTCCGATACATTGGTGATCCCGTCACTATTATGCTCGGTCAAGACGCCACCGATGCTGACCGCGCCGCCTTACGTACTAGTCTTGGATTAGATCAATCCGCCCTAGTCCAATTTTGGCACTTTATTCAAAATGCAGTTCAAGGCGAATTCGGATTATCACTTCGCCAAGGTCAAAGCGTGTCTGAGCTACTCAAAGACCGCTTGCCCGCTACCGTCGAGCTGTCTGTCGTTGCCGCCCTATTGGCCTTATTCATAGGTCTACCGTTAGGGGTCTATACCGCCTTAAAACGTAACGGCTTTATTGCGCAATCCATTCTTGCCTTTTCCTTACTAGGCATTTCTTTGCCTACTTTTTTGATCGGTATTTTGCTGATTTTGGTGTTCTCCGTCCAACTCGGCTGGTTACCTAGCTATGGTCGCGGTGATGTCACCTATATTGGTTGGTGGAGCACCGGGCTACTTAATATAGATGGCATTAAACATTTAATTTTGCCTGCTATCACCCTATCGTTATTCCAGCTCACGCTGATTTTACGTTTGGTGCGTTCTGAAATGCTCGAGGTCCTACGTACCGACTACATCAAATTTGCACGCGCTCGTGGTCTTAGCCAGCGTGCAATTCACTTTGGTCATGCGCTGAAAAACACCATGGTGCCTGTTATTACCATCACTGGCTTACAACTAGGTGGCATCATTGCTTTTGCCATCGTGACAGAAACCGTATTTCAATGGCCAGGTATGGGCTTACTGTTCATTCAAGCCGTACAGTTTGCCGACGTGCCAGTTATGGCGGCCTATCTGTGCCTAATCGCTTTGGTTTTTGTCTGTATTAATCTTATCGTTGACTTGCTGTATTTCGTGGTAGATCCACGCCTGCGCATCAACCAAGGAGCACGCTAATGAATCGTCTCCGACACGCGTGGAACAGTGACTTAGCCTGGTCATGGCGTCACTCCCCCGTTGCTATCTTCGCAACGCTTATGACCCTAATCCTATTTGTTGGTGCCTTTGGTGCACCATGGTTAGCACCTCACAACCCCTTTGATCTAGCATCTATTAATCTTATCGATGCCTTAACGCCTCCGGTATGGGAGTCTGCTGGCTTTAGCACCTATCTACTCGGTACCGATAGCCAAGGACGCGATCTCTTGTCTTCCCTGATGTACGGGACTCGTATTTCGTTGCTGATTGGTTTTGCTTCGGTCATTCTTTCCATGATTGTAGGCATTACCTTGGGGCTCATTGCCGGCTATGCAGGGGGGCGTATTGATGCCTTCATTATGCGAGTCGCTGATGTGCAGCTGTCTTTTCCCGCCATCTTAATTGCTCTACTTATCGATGGTGTAGCCCGAGCCGCCGTACCGCAACAGTTGCTAGACGTCATTGCTTTCCCTGTCTTAATTGGGGCCATTGCTTTGGCTGGTTGGCCACAATACGCGCGTACCGTACGTGGCTCTGCGCTAGTAGAAAAAAACAAAGAATACGTCCAAGCCGCCAAAGTCATCGGCGTCTCTGGAACCCGTATTATGTTTAATCACGTCCTGCCCAATGTATTGGGTCCTGTACTGGTACTCGCCACCGTTCATTTGGCTACCGCCATTATCACCGAAGCCACCTTATCCTTCTTAGGCGTGGGCGTTCCTCCTACCTCACCCTCTTTAGGCACCTTGATTCGCGTCGGTAACGACTTCCTATTTTCTGGCGAATGGTGGATTACGATTTTCCCCGGACTGGTATTAATTTTGCTGGTTCTTTCTGTGAACTTACTTGGTGACTGGTTGCGCGATGCGCTCAACCCGCGATTGAACTAATATGAGCGCCTTACTTCAAGTCAAAAACCTCAGTGTTGAGTTTCCTACCCGACGAGGCGTGCTCACTGCGTTGAATCATGTGTCTTTTCACATTAATAGCGGTGAAGTCTTGGGCGTGGTTGGCGAATCCGGAGCGGGCAAATCCTTAACAGGTAGCTCCATTATTCGCTTACTCGAGCCCCCTGGTCGTATTGCCGGTGGAGAAATTCTCTTCGATGGACGTCGCATCGACAATCTATCCGAAGACCAAATGCGCAAAATACGAGGCAAGGAAATTGGTGCTATTTTCCAAGATCCATTAACCTCGTTAAATCCACTTTACACGGTGGGTCAGCAGCTGGTAGAAACCATTCAAACTCATTTGAATTTCAGCCAAAAGCAAGCCCAAGAGCGAGCCATCGAACTGCTTGAGTCCACCGGTATTCCAGCGGCGCGCGAACGCATTAATCACTACCCCCATCAATTCTCTGGCGGGATGCGTCAACGGGTAGTCATTGCCTTAGCGTTGGCCGCCGAGCCCAAGCTCATCGTCGCTGACGAGCCCACCACCGCGCTCGACGTTTCTATTCAGGCTCAAATCATTGATCTACTGAAAAAGCTCTGCAAAGAGCAAGGTACATCGGTGATGCTGATTACTCACGATATGGGGGTCATTGCCGAAACGGCAGATCGCGTTGCCGTCATGTATGCTGGACGTATTATCGAGGTCGGTCCGGTTCATGATGTGATCCAAAACCCCTTACACCCTTATACTGCAGGGCTAATGCGCTCCATTCCCGATATTGCTCACAGCCTAGAACGTCTAGAGCAAATTCCCGGTAGCATGCCACGCTTGAATGCCATCCCCAATGGCTGTGCGTTTAACCCTCGTTGCAAAGAGGTCATGCCTCGTTGCCAAGTCGAGCGTCCTGAGCTAATTCAGCGTAAACAACGTCAAGTGGCCTGTTGGTTACACGAAGGAGAGTCCGCATGAGTACCGCCCCTTTAATTGAAGTCAAAGACGCGGCGCGCTATTTTGATGTCTCCCCTTCTTGGCTAGATCGCGTTATTTACCGCAAACCCAAAGTACTTTTGCACGCGGTAGACGGCGTTAGCTTTAGCCTAAAAAAGGGGGAAACATTGGCTTTAGTGGGTGAATCGGGCTGTGGGAAATCGACCGTCGCTAAATTATTAGCCGGCCTATACGATTTAACCAAAGGCAGCATTTTGTTTGATGGCATGGATTTAACCACCATGAACCCCAGCCAAAAACAAGCCATGCGCCGACGCCTGCAAATGATTTTCCAAGACCCTTACGCCAGCCTTAATCCACGTTGGCGTGTGGGTAGAATCATTGCCGAACCGCTAAAAACGCACACCAAGCTTTCGTCTCAAGAGCAAACCGAACGGGTCAGTGCTTTATTAGAGCAAGTCGGCTTGAACCCATCGGATCAAAACCGCTACCCTCACCAGTTTTCAGGCGGCCAACGTCAGCGCATTTCCATTGCCCGTGCCTTGGCCCTAAGCCCTGAATTTATTGTGTGTGACGAGCCCACCTCGGCCCTAGACGTATCCGTACAGGCTCAGGTGTTAAACCTCATGAAAGACTTACAAAAGTCCTTGGGGTTAAGCTATTTATTTATTTCACACAACCTGGCGGTGGTGCACCATGTAGCAGATCGGGTCGGGGTGATGTATCTAGGGCGTATTGTGGAAATTGCCGAACGCAATACGCTGTTCGAGACTCCATTACACCCCTATACCCAAATGCTGTTGGGGGCGATTCCCGACATGAGCGGAACGGGTAAAGCACGTATTCCTGTAGCGGGCGAGGTCCCAAACCCGTTAAACCCGCCCTCGGGCTGTACGTTTCACCCGCGCTGTCCATTAGCTAACGAACGCTGCAAACAGCAAAACCCAGCCTTGATGCAATACGGTAAAACACACGTCGCGTGTCATGCCGTAGAAGAAGGTCGCACTTAAAAAAACAGCACGGTGGTTTTAGGATTAGCCCTACAACCACCGTGCAGCTTACGATTAAATAATAAAACTACGACGCAAACTGATTTAAATGACAGGACAAAATATCTGCAATCGCATGGTCGTTTAGACCACGAGCACGCAAATCAGCCGCCAACTTTTCTACATCGACATTCACTACCTGACGCTCGGTGTGATTAGGTCGTGGTTCGCGTTGAATGCGAAAATTGTACGGATGCTCGGGCGTTTCATAAACGTGATAGCTCATGACCTCATCCACATTATTTTGTGCATCAAAGGTCAATACCACCGGCTTGATATCAAAAATCTGGGGGGTATCAATGTATTCTGTGGCACAAATAATGACTTGATCGCCACGCTGGCAGGTACGTGCCGCAGCACCATTTAAAATGCAGCAACGGGAACCGGGCTCGCCATAAATAACATAAGTAGAAATACGAGCACCGCTGTCTTTATTCCAAATATCGACGAACTCCATCGGCAAAATACCGGCCTGCTCGCAGATCTCTGGATCTAGGGTAATTGAGCCGTGATAATTCAAGTCTGCACCCGTAATCGTTATACCGTGCAGCTTGGCTCGAACAATTTTTTTCATGAAAAGAACACACTTAAGAGATAAAAGCAAAATTTTCTTTAATTATACGGGCTTATGCCCACTCAACCTATGGGGCTTTTACTATTTCACCACAATGCGGCCTAGCCTTTGATATCAGACCGCCTTGCTCTGCTCGTGTAGAGGTCATTTGGGTGTATGCTACGTATCGTTGTTTTTTACTTCCCTACACCTATGAATTACCTAGCTCTTATCAATTACATCATAGTCATGTCCGTCACCCCAGGACCAAACAATCTCATTTTGGCCGCGACAGGAGTGAATTTTGGTTTGAAACGCTCTTTGCCTATGTGTGTGGGTATTATCATAGGAAGTTGCTCACAATGCATTCTGGCGCTCAGCACCTTTCACCTTTTATTTAATTGGGTACAGGAACTGCGTTTCCCCCTAGCGGTGTTAGGCTGTAGTTATTTACTGTGGTTGTCTTGGAAGCTCTATCGCTCTACTTTTAGCGATGACAACGGCTCGGTTGCTAAGCCCATGACGCTATGGCAAATGGCCTTGTTTCAGTGGATTAATCCAAAAGCTTGGCTAATGGCCATTAACATTGCGATTTTATTTAGTTCGCCCAATAGCCACTGGACCGACTATGTGGTCATTACCCTACTTAATGGCATAGCCCTGTTTCCCTGTATTTTTATCTGGGCAGCCTTGGGGTCCAAGCTAAAACACTTTTTGCATAACCCGCAACAGCTGCAGCGATTTAACACCATCATGGCGTTGTTAATGGGCATCACCGCTCTCTGGTTACTCACGGATGAGACCTTTTTCTTTTTTGAAACCCATACGCTTTAAACCGTAGAACTCTCTGACAAAAATAAGGGGCTTAACGCCCCCTTTTTTAGTCCTCTGCCACAAAAGCGTGTACTTCTTCGGGCGTTAAATAGCGTGACTCGCCTAACTCTAAATCATCACCCAAACTTAACTGTCCAATACGCTCGCGGTGCAAAGTCAGCACCAAATTGCCCAAATACGCAAACATACGTTTGACCTGATGGTAGCGCCCCTCTTGTATAGTCAACCGTGCAGTACGCTCGTCAATACGTTCTAATAAAGCAGGCAACGTCGGGGTGTCCTCACCATTTAACAAAATACCAGCCTGAAAGACTTCTTCGGCATTATCGGCTAACGGCTCAGCCAACGTCGCCACATACACTTTGTCGCACTGGTGACGTGGCGAAATAATACGATGCGTCCATTGGCCGTCATCCGTAATTAAAATCAGACCAGTGGTATCCACATCCAATCGCCCAACGGTATGCAGACGATCACGTTTCTCTATATCTAACAACGTCATCACCGACGGGTAAGCGCTGTTTTTCAGACTACATTCGTAACCAGCAGGCTTATTGAGCATAATGTAGCGCAAACCAATTAAGGCCAAGGGCTCATCTTCCCACATAACCCCATCCCCTTCTTGGATCACATGGGTGCCTTTATTCACCACTTCACCATTGACCGTGATCCCGCCACTTTTAAGCACTTTACGCGCCTCAGAGCGACTCAGGTCCGTGCTCTCACTAAGAAACTTGTCCAGACGCATCTTTTTTCCAAATAAATAATTGTTTAATACTCACGGCATCTATTCTAACAAGTGAATGAATACGACACAGGCAAAGAAAAAGCGGACTAACATCATGTCGTCCGCTTTTTTTAAGAGTAGGAATTAAAAAGCCTACTCCTATTTAAACGTCAATATTTCCCGCCTGCAATGCATGCATTTCAATAAAGGCACGACGTGGCTCGACCTCATCACCCATTAAGGTCGTAAACACTTGATCCGCTGCAATGGCATCTTCGATTTGAACACGCAACAAACGACGCACAGTCGGATCCATCGTGGTTTCCCATAACTGCCCAGGATTCATTTCACCCAGACCTTTATAACGTTGTTTAGACAAGCCACGTTCTGCTTCGGAGCGTAACCACTGCACCGCATCACGGAAATCCTCAATGGCCTGCTCTTTACGACGCTCGCCTTCACCTCGGCTGACCTTGGCACCTTTACCGATCAAACCTAAGAACGTCTCTCCGGCACGTTTCAAAGCTAAATAATCCGCACTTAGGACAAAAGGTTTATCAAAAACACTGACGCGTACATTTCCATGATGTAAACGACGCACTACCACTTGCCAGTTTTCTGTTTCCTCGTTGTATTCAGCCGCCACCTTCACCAAATGAGGATTCGCTGGATCGACCAACACATCCGCCAAAGCGCTAGCAGACTGCTCGGCCGTTTGCTCAGAGCTCAGGTCTACCTGCACGCCTTCTGCCACCGCAGATAAAGCTTCACTATCAAAGAGTCGCCCTAAACGAGCAATAACCTGATCCGCCAACACATACTGACGAATTAGCTCTTCGAGGGTGTCTCCGCGAATTGGCTCAGCACCTTCGCTTGGAAATACAGCAGCCTCTTTTACCGCTAAGCTCAACATGAACTGAGCTTCTTCGGCGTCATCTTTTAGATACCGCTCTTCACGACCCACTTTCACTTTGTAGAGAGGTGGTTGCGCAATATAGATATAGCCACGCTCTACCAACTCAGGCATTTGACGATAGAACAACGTCAGTAACAACGTACGAATGTGAGCACCATCCACGTCCGCGTCAGTCATAATAATGATACGGTGATAACGTAGTTTATCTATATCAAAATCGGGACCAATGCTGGTACCCAAGGCCGTAATCAACGTAGTGATTTGTTCACTCGCAATTAAACGGTCAAAACGCGCTTTTTCTACGTTTAAAACCTTGCCGCGTAATGGCAAAATGGCTTGGAACTTGCGGTCACGACCTTGCTTAGCAGAGCCCCCCGCCGAGTCCCCTTCCACAATATAAATTTCAGATTTAGCTGGATCTTTTTCTTGGCAGTCGGCCAACTTACCCGGTAAACCAGCCCCTTCGAGTACGCTTTTACGACGAGTGACTTCGCGTGCTTTACGTGCCGCTTCGCGCGCACGAGCGGCCTCGATGATTTTGTTGCAGACCGCACGCGCATCAGCAGGGTTTTCTAATAACCAAGTTTCTAACGTACGACTAACCGCCTCTTCGACAGCAGGACGCACTTCGCTAGACACTAGCTTGTCTTTGGTTTGGCTACTGAATTTAGGCTCGGGGACCTTAACCGACAGCACACATGCCAAACCTTCGCGCATGTCGTCACCGGTGGTGTCTACCTTGGCACGTTTAGCGATGTCGTTATCGTTAATGTACTTATTCAGCGAGCGGGTCATGGCTGCACGCAGACCCGTTAGGTGACTACCCCCATCGCGCTGCGGAATATTATTCGTAAAACACAGCACATTTTCAGCGTAGCTGTCGTTCCACTGCATCGCAATTTCCACACCCACCATGGTGCCACCTGCTTCGGATTCGGTCGTAACGGAGAACACATTGGGATGCAATACGGTTTTGCCTTTGTTGATGTATTCAACAAAGCCTTTCACACCGCCCAAGAAAGCGAAGTCTTCTTCTTTGCCTTGACGCTCGTCTATTAAACGAATTTTAACGCCATTGTTCAAAAAGGACAGTTCGCGTAGGCGCTTGGCTAAAATCTCGTAGTGATAATTAACATCAGTAAAGATTTCATAGTCGGCCAAATAGTGCACCAAGGTACCACTTTTATCGGTATCACCCACTGCAGCCAATGGCGCTACCCGTTCACCACGCTCAAAGCGTAGGAAGTGCTCTTTGCCATTACGCCAGATAGTTAGCTCTAGCCACTCGGATAGGGCGTTGACACATGACACCCCCACCCCGTGCAAACCGCCTGACACTTTATAGGAGTTTTGATCAAACTTACCCCCAGCGTGTAGCTCGGTCATCACAATTTCGGCGGCACTACGCTGCTCTTCGTCGTCGCGGTGAATGTCTGTGGGAATACCACGACCATTATCACTTACAGAAATACTATTGTTCGCATGGATAGTGACCACAATATCATCACAATGGCCTGCTAACGCCTCGTCAATTGCGTTGTCAACCACCTCAAACACCATGTGATGTAAACCTGTACCATCGGATGTATCACCGATGTACATGCCGGGGCGCTTACGAACCGCCTCCAGCCCTTTAAGCATCTTAATAGAGTCCGCACCGTAATCGGGTTGGGTCGCTGTAGTTTGATCTGACATGAATATATATTACCTGTAGTGAGTCATGCAGCTAGTGCTCTAGCAAAAAGTACGCGCCTGCAATTAGATGCGCATGGGCATAACTACATATTTGAAAGCATCTTCTTCGGGCAGTGTTACCAAAACAGAAGCATTGGAATCGGGCTGTACCGACCAACGTATATCGGAGGTCTTGGTATTCGCCAATACATCAAGGAGGTAACTGACATTAAAGCCTACATCCAAGGACTCAAATGCGTAATCGACCTCTAGGTCTTCACGCGCCTCTTCTTGTTCGGCATTAGATGCTGAGATTTTCATTTGGTTTTCACCAAGCTGAACACGTACACCGCGTAATTTGTCGGTAGTAAGAATAGCAGCACGCTGCAAACTACCTTGGAGCGCTTCGCGATTAATAACAAAGTGTCGGGTATACGAGGTAGGAATAACGCGTGTGTAATCGGGGAATTTACCCTCGACCAACTTGGTGACTAACTCGACCCCGTCAAAATTGAAGCGCAATTGCCCTGGAGCCACTTCGAGCTGTACGGGAGAATCCGTTTCTTCAAGTAAACGCTGCATTTCCAAAACAGCTTTACGCGGTACGATCACCTCGTGTTTGGCATCAATGCTTTGCGCTTCGGCAGCATGGTGCGCCAAACGGTGTCCATCGGTGGCTACCGTACGCATCAAGCCTGGTTCGAAGACAAATAACATGCCGTTTAAGTAATAACGGATGTCTTGTTGCGCCATCGCAAAATGCACAGAATTCAATAAATGCTTTAACGATTTTTGTGTCAAAGCAAAAGACACATCCCACTGGGCTGGTTGTACCAAAGTGGGGAAATCATCGGCTGGCATCGTTTGCAAAGCAAAACGACTGCGGCCGGATTGCACCAATAACTTGTTGTCTTCTAGGCTAAGAGAGATCTCACCACTGCCTGGCAACGCACGCAAAATGTCTAATAGCTTGCGCGCTGCTACCGTAGTAGACACCACCGCCTCGCCTACACCAAAATCAGCATGAGTCGTAATCTGCACCTCGAGGTCTGTGGCCACAATAGACACACGATTACCTTCTTTGCGCAACATAATATTTGCCAAGATAGGCAAGGTATGACGACGCTCAACAATGCCTATAACCTTAGTTAAAGGCTTAAGCAGCGCATCGCGCGAGGCTTGTACGAATAGCATAGTTATCCTTTTAATGTTTGTTCTAACACATGAAGCGAGTGGTTGAGTTCACTGTCGGAGCGACGTGCCTCTGCAATTTTACGCACAGCATGTAATACGGTGGTGTGGTCACGTCCACCAAATAAATCACCAATTTCGGGCAAGCTTTTCTGAGTCAATTCTTTGACCAAATACATGGCTATTTGTCTAGGCACCGCAATATTGGCAGGACGTCGTTTGGAGTACATGTCCGACACTTTTATTTTATAAAAATCGGCGACTGTTTTCTGTATATTTTCTACGGAAATTTGGCCATTTGACATAGAAAGTAGGTCTTTTAATGCCTCTTTACAGATGTCTACGGTTAGCTCGGATTGTGCGTGGAACCGCGCATAGGCAGCTACGGTACGCAACGCACCCTCGAGTTCGCGTACATTGCTACGCAAATGCTTAGCAATAAAAAAGGCGACCTCTTTGGGCATCACCATGCCATCACTTTGAGCCTTGCGTAACAAAATAGCGACCCGCATTTCTAGCTCGGGTGGCTCAATCGCCACCGTCAAGCCTGAGTCAAAGCGTGAGATCAACCGACTTTCTATATTAGACAGTTCTTTGGGGTAGGTATCCGAGGTGATAATAATCTGTTTACGCTGTGCCACCATGGCCTCAAAAGCATAAAAGAATTCCTCTTGGGTACGGTTTTTCCCAGCAAAAAACTGAATGTCGTCAATCAGCAAAAGATCTAAAGAGTGATAGTAATGCTTGAACTCATCAAACGCTTTGCGCTGATAGGCTTTGACCACATCAGACACATACTGATCGGCATGCACATAACGCACCTTAACCCCACGTCCTCTGGCGATGAGAGCATTGCCTACTGCGTGGATTAAATGAGTTTTACCTAAACCCACCCCACCATATAAAAACAAAGGGTTATACGAGGTACCGGGGTTTTCTGCTACCTGCAAGGCCGCCGCTCGAGCCAGTTGATTTGCTTTACCCGTCACGAAATTATCAAAACTTAGATCTGGATTTAGGCGCGAGTGATCGACGGGCGCAGGCGCCGCATACGCAGTAGGCGCAGGCGTCGTGTAAACCGTGGGAATAGCATCGTTTTGAGACAGCTCTGCCGTATGGGCTTGGTGTCTGGCCTGCTGCAACCCTTGGGCGGTAACCATAGGTTGCTGAGTAGCCGTAGACGGGGCAAGTTCGAGCTGAAGCTCGATGGGTCGCCCAAACCATTCGGTGGCAATGTCCTGGATTCGATGAGAAAAATTTTTACGTACCCAGTCCAGTTTGAAGCGATTGGGCGCAGATAACCGCAGCACAGCGGT
>CANQRK010000009.1 GCA_947626245.1 uncultured Paenalcaligenes sp.
GGAATACCTAGCTCGTCGGTGATTTCCTTGAGATAACCCGCCGTATCAAACGCCATTTGACGTGATTCAATAACACACGGTCCTGCGATTAGAAAAAAGGGCTGGTCAATACCAACCTTAAAACCACATAATTCCATCGTCATTCTCACAAAAACATGCACCGCCAAAGCGGTGCATGAGGTAAGGATTAAGAGTTGGCTTTATGAGCCAGCGCTGCTTGGATATAACTAATAAACAGCGGATGACCATCGCGCGGGGTCGAGGTGAACTCGGGATGGAACTGCACCCCCATAAACCACGGGTGGGTAGTCGCTGGTAGCTCCATGATCTCAGGCAAGCTTTCTGCAGGCGTACGCGCACTAATTACCAAACCGGCTTCTTCGAGGCGAGGTACATAAACATTGTTAACCTCGAAACGATGACGATGACGCTCGTTAACCACGGGGCCGTAAATATCATAAGCACGGGTGCCAGGTTTAACAGGACACTCTTGAGCGCCTTTACGCATCGTACCACCTAGGTCTTCGTCACCGGTACGGTGCTCGATAAGCCCTTCGCTGTTCTTCCACTCGGTAATCAACGCGACCACAGGATGAGCGGCAGAGGGATCGAACTCGGTACTATTTGCACCACCTAAACCAGCCACATGACGTGCAAACTCGATCACCGCCAACTGCATACCCAAACAAATACCTAAGTAAGGCACATTGTTTTCACGAGCATAACGTACGGCTTGGATTTTACCTTCGGTACCCCGTTTACCAAAACCACCCGGTACTAAGATCGCATCGAAACCAGCCAAGCAATCTGAACCATTGGTCTCGATGTCTTCGGAGTCAATGTATTCGATTTGTACTTTGGTCTCGGTATGAATACCCGCGTGTGCTAGGGCCTCGGACAACGATTTATACGACTCGGTTAGATCCACGTATTTGCCCACCATGGCGATACGCACCACGTTTTTGGGGTTTTTCAGAGTGTGAACCAAACGATCCCACATGCTGAGATCAGCCGGAGGCGGTGACAAAGCTAGCGCATCGCAGACCAAATTATCTAGACCTTGGCTATGCAGCATCGCTGGAATTTCGTAAATGGACTCGGCGTCTTTGACGGAAATAACGGCGTCCAAAGGTACGCTAGAGAACATGGAGATTTTCGCACGTTCATCAACAGGAATTTCGCGATCGGCACGACAAAGAATCGCATCTGGGTACAAACCAATTTCACGCAGTTTTTGTACAGAGTGCTGTGTCGGTTTAGTTTTCAGTTCGCCTGCCGAAGGAATAAACGGCACCAAGGTCAAATGAACCAACGCGGTGTTGTTACGCCCTAGGCGTAAACGCATTTGACGGATGGACTCCATAAACGGCAAGGACTCGATATCGCCCACCGTACCACCAATTTCCACAATAGCCACATCGGCTTCGCCATTGAAAGCGGCTTTAGCGCCACGAGCAATAGAGTCTTGGATTTCGTTAGTAATGTGCGGAATCACTTGAACGGTCTTGCCTTGATAATCGCCACGACGCTCTTTGCGCAAGACGGTTTCGTAGATTTGACCAGTAGTGAAGTTATTGACTTTGCGCATACGCGTAGAAACAAAGCGCTCGTAGTGACCTAAGTCTAAGTCAGTTTCTGCGCCGTCCTCGGTAACAAAGACCTCTCCGTGTTGGAAAGGGCTCATGGTGCCGGGGTCTACGTTGATGTAGGGGTCGAGCTTTAACATGGTCACGCGCAAACCACGGGACTCGAGAATGGCGGCGAGGGAGGCAGCCGCAATACCTTTACCTAATGAGGAGACGACTCCCCCGGTAACAAATACGTATTTGGTGGTCATTGTGAATAGCAATCCTGACTTAAATCAGGCAAGAACTGGAAATTTGAATTATAACGGTTAGACCGGACTAGATGGAACAATTTGTTGTAGCTAAAGGTCGAGTAGACTGAGTTAACCAAGCCCGTGCTGCCCCGTCAACCAAGGGCGAAAGCCGCTCGAACACCTGCTCGTGATAATGATTAAGCCATGTTATTTCAGAGGAATTTAACAAAGTCGCATCAATACAACGCGTATCTATGGGGCACAAGGTTAAGGTTTCAAACGCATACAACTGAGCAAACTCGTTGTGTAAATGCTCCATACACACAATCAAGTTTTCAATACGAATCCCCCACTGACCCGCACGGTACAAACCAGGTTCATTAGAGGTAATCATACCGGGAAGCATGGACTGAGGCTGACTGCCAGGTCGGGTACGCCACGAAATGGACTGCGGCCCTTCGTGGACATTCATAAAATAGCCCACGCCGTGGCCTGTGCCATGTCCAAAATCTAAGCCTGCCTGCCACAACGGCATACGCGCTACCACATCAAGCTGTTGCCCTGTAATACCCTTGGCAAACACCGCCTGAGACAAGGCAATCATGCCCTTTAATACTAGCGTGTAATCCCGTTTTTGCTCGGTAGTAGGCGTGCCCACAGGAATGACCCGCGTGATATCTGTTGTTCCACCCAAGTACTGTCCACCCGAATCAATTAATAACAAGCCATTGCCTTGGATGGTGGCATAAGAATCGGGCGTAGCCTGATAATGCGGCATCGCCCCATTGGCCCCAAATGCAGCAATAGTACCAAAGCTGGGAGACACAAAATGGGGTTGACGCGATCGGGCAGCCGTTAAGTGCTGATCGACCTCGAGCTCGGTGATGGGCCGCTGTTGAATAGTTTGCTCAAACCAAGCGAAAAACTCACATAATGCAGCCCCATCAGCTTCCATGGTATCACGAACATGTTGAATTTCAGCAGGCGTTTTGCAGGCTTTTAATAAGGTAGATGGGTTGGGTGCCTCAATCCAATCAACCTGAGGTGCTGCAGCAAGTGTACCTATGGTGACGGCATGGGGTGAGATCAATACCGACATCGAAGACGGTAAGGCCTGTAAAGCTAACGGCAACTGCTCGTAGGGCATCACCGTAATAGCCGACTGCGCCAAATAGGTACGTACCACCTCGGAGAGCTTGGATTCATCAACAAACAACAACGCCTGATCGGTAAAAACAAGAGCATGCGCTAGGAAAACTGGGTTGTACTCTACATCGCTGCCACGCAGGTTAAATAACCACGCAATATCGTCCAAACTGGACAGTAGATGCGCACTGGCACCACTTTCTTGTATGACGGACTGCACAGCGCATATATTTTCTGCCAGACTACGTTGGCAAAATGGGGCTTCATGTATATAAATAGGGGCTTGGGGCAAAGCAGGACGATCTGCCCAAATCAAAGCTAACAGGTCTTTGTTTTCGTCCAATTGCAATGACTGTTGTGCCGCCATCGTTTGCCAAGCCTGAGCCTGAGATAATGCGACCACCTGACCATCGTAGGCCACGACTTGATTGGGCTGTAGGTGCTGCGTGACCCAATCCAACATATCGGGCGTCTCAGGATGCCCCCAACGCATCAGCTCAAAACCCGTACCCTGTACGCTGTCTGCCGCTTGCACCCAATATCGACTGTCTGTCCACAACCCAGCAAAGTCGGCCGTAATGACCAAGGAGCCCGCTGAGCCTGTAAAACCACTTAACCACGCCCGCCCTTGATAGTGATCGGGTAAGTACTCGGAAAGGTGGGGATCAGAACTAAACACCACATAGGCATCCACACCCGCCTGCTGCATCACATGGCGTAATTGCTGTAGTCTAGAGGAATAAACAGACATAAAAAGACTCTCAAAAGCAAACAGGCACGCCATCACAGCGTGCCTGTTAAATGGTTACACGCTAAGTCTAAGCGACAGCCGATAGGTCTAGCTGCACACCCGTTTTAGCTTGAATTTCTTCGGCACTAACTCCGTCCGCTAGCTCTAGGACTTTAAGGCCAGTATCCGTGACTTCGAGCACACCCAAATCGGTGATGATCAAATCAACCACTCCGACTCCAGTTAAAGGCAACGTGCATTCGGGCAAGATTTTCATGGACTCAGTACCGTCTTTGGCACGAGCAACGTGATCCATCAGAATCACAACGCGCCCTACCCCAGCGACTAAGTCCATGGCGCCCCCCATGCCTTTGACCATTTTCCCTGGAATCATCCAGTTAGCTAGATCACCTTGCTCGGAAACCTGCATAGCACCCAGAATGGCTAGGTTAATTTTACCACCACGAATCATGCCAAAGGAGTCAGCCGATGAAAAGAACGAAGAGCCAGGTAAGGTCGTTACTGTTTGCTTGCCGGCATTAATTAAGTCAGCATCCACTTCGTCTTCGGTGGGGAAAGGACCAATGCCTAATAAACCATTTTCAGACTGCAACCAAACCTGCATGCCCTCGGGCACATGGTTTGCTACTAAAGTGGGCATCCCAATACCCAAATTGACATAAAAACCGTCTTGTAATTCTTTGGCAGCACGGGCTGCCATTTGATCTCTAGTCCAAGCCATTGTTTCCTCCTAGCGTGTAGTGCGTTGCTCGATGCGTTTTTCTGGGGTTTCATTGAGCACAATACGGTGCACAAAGATACCGGGCAAGTGAATGTGATCAGGATCTAAATCGCCCACCTCGACAATCTTTTCTACCTCAACCACAGTTACCTTGCCAGCCTGAGCCACATTGGGGTTGAAGTTACGTGCGGTTTTACTGAAAATTAAGTTACCGCTACGGTCCGCCATATAAGCTTTAATCAACGACACATCGGGCTCAATAGCACGCTCCATGACGTACTGTTTGCCATCGAACTCGCGGACTTCTTTGCCTTCGGCAACCATCGTACCTACCCCTGTCGCAGTAAAAAAGGCAGGAATACCCGCCCCACCAGCGCGCAAACGCTCTGCTAACGTACCTTGAGGGGTGAACTCTAGCTCGAGCTCGCCAGCCAAATACTGACGCTCGAACTCTTTGTTTTCACCCACATAAGAAGAAATCATTTTTTTGATTTGACGAGTTTCCAGTAGCAAACCCAAACCAAAACCATCCACCCCGGCATTATTGCTAACACATGTTAAATCTTTGACGCCCGTATCGCGTAGTGCTGTGATCAATACCTCGGGAATCCCGCATAGACCAAATCCACCCACACCAATGGTTTGCCCATCTGCTACCAAGCCTTTTAATGCTTCGGTAGCATTGGCATAGACTTTACTCATAATAGCTGCTCCTCTAGTTTGTATTTGCTTATAGATAGCAATTTTCACTCTACTTTACTGGGATTGCTGCATAGCAGCAAACTTACTTTGCCAGTATATACAGTAATACTCTAATCCAAAAGCTATGCGTTTTCCTTAACTCTGAATTCCTGATCCATTATGATGCTCATAGCTGATCTTGCTTTTATAATGGCTATGTAATTCATTACTCCCACTTTTCTGCCCTAATCTAACAAAGAAAAGGCAACTTGTCTTTTCCATTATCAAAACATAATTCCTGGAGGAATCCCATGTCCGAACGCGAATCGATGGAGTACGATGTTGTCATCGTAGGCGCTGGCCCTGGAGGCCTTTCCACCGCTATCCGACTCAAACAGCTTGCCAACCAACACAACAAAGAGCTCAGCGTCTGTGTTTTAGAAAAAGGGGCCGAAGTCGGTGCTCATATTCTGTCGGGCGCAGTCATGGACCCCAAAGCCCTTAGCGAACTCATTCCTGATTGGAAAGAACGGGGCGCTCCTCTCAAGGTAGCAGTTAACCAAGACCAGTTTTTATTTCTCAATG
Source organism: uncultured Paenalcaligenes sp. (assembly GCA_947626245.1). Taxonomy (GTDB): domain Bacteria; phylum Pseudomonadota; class Gammaproteobacteria; order Burkholderiales; family Burkholderiaceae_B; genus Paenalcaligenes. Next base: position 5,704 of record CANQRK010000009.1, read on the forward strand.
AAAGCAAAGCACACGCTACGCCGCTATGGTTACTGCCGGACTGTTTTAAGAACGAAGACAACTACATTGTTCGGTTGGGCGAAGTTACCCAATGGCTAGCCGAGCAAGCCGAAGCCCTCGAAGTGGATATATTTCCCGGTTTTGCCGCTGCCCATATACTCTACAATGACGATGGTTCAGTACGAGGCATACAAACCGGTGATATGGGCGTAGCTAAAGACGGCTCGCACAAACCCGACTATCAGCCCGGCATGAACCTACTCGCTAAATACACCATTTTTGCCGAAGGCTCACGTGGCCATTTAGGGCGAGAACTCATCGAGAAATACCAACTCGATGCAGGTAAAAATAGCCAAAGCTATGCGATTGGTATCAAAGAAATGTGGGAAGTAGACCCCTCACAATCCCAGCCCGGCTTAGTCATGCACACCTCTGGCTGGCCCCTAGATTCCGACACCTACGGTGGCTCTTTTCTTTACCACCTAGACAATAATATGGTGGTGGTGGGTTTGGTGGTGGGTTTAGACTATAGCAATCCATGGCTGTCCCCTTTCGAGGAATTCCAGCGCTACAAAACCCATCCGGCCATTAAACCGATATTAACGGGCGGCAAACGCATTGCTTACGGCGCTCGCTCGCTAACCGCTGGCGGTTTATTAGCCTTGCCCAAATTTGTATTCCCGGGTGGCGCATTAGTAGGCTGTGAGGCCGGCTTTTTAAATGCCTCTCGCATTAAAGGAAGCCATGCTGCTATTAAATCAGGCATGTTAGCTGCTGAGGCTGCCTTTGAGGCCATTGAGGCGGGTCGTCAGTATGATGAACTCAATGCTTACACTCACAAATTTGAACGCTCGTGGCTCTATGAAGAGCTCAATAAAGCGCGCAACTTTAAACAATGGTTCAAAAAGGGTCGCACCGTAGGTACGCTCATGACTGGGGTCGAACAGTGGCTGCTCAAAGGCAAAATGCCCTGGTCGTTGGCTCAGCACAAACCTGATCACACCGCACTGCAACCCGCGGCCTTATGCGCCCCCATTGACTACCCTAAGCCCGATGGCGTCCTGACCTTTGACCGCCTCAGCTCGGTGTATTTATCTAACACCAACCACGAAGAAGACGAGCCCGCTCACCTGACTCTTAAAGACCCCAGCGTGCCTGTGCGGGTGAATTTAGAAAAATACGCAGGACCTGAAAGCCGTTACTGCCCGGCTGGCGTGTACGAATTTATAAAAGACGAATCGGGTGCGGATCAATTACAGATCAATGCCCAGAACTGTGTACACTGCAAAACCTGTGATATCAAAGACCCACAGCAAAATATTGTGTGGGTCCCTCCCCAAGGCGGTGAAGGGCCGGTCTACAACGGCATGTAGTCGTCCCCTGTATGAGGGGGGCCATACCCTCAGACAGGGTGCTTCTTTATAACGCGGTGCAGGGATAACGGACGAACGATTCAGCGCGGAGCGAACGCAGTGAGTGAGATCGTTATCCCTGCACCGCATAAATAAAGAAAACACACCTAATCTGAGTCGGGGGCATGGCCCCTCGTACAAGAGATAAAAGCAGGGCCATTGATCTATACTGTGTCGTTAAAGCGTACAAATCGCAGGCTAAATAGCCCCATTAAGAAGAAGATAGCGGTAGAACCTAGGGCCAAACGGTGATTACCACCGCTAAACCACGTAATCGCCCCATAAGCTAACGGCCCTACTACTGCGGCTAACTGCACTGCAAAAGCCCATAAACCATACATTTCAGCTAAACGATCCTCGGGAGCTAACAAGCCCACCATGGCGCGCCCCGCACTTTGGCTGCTACCCATACATAAGCCAGCAAAAGTTGCCGCTATCCAAAAGCCCACTACACTTTGTGTGGTCGAGGCAATCGCCACCATCACCAGCCACCCTAGCAAAGTTAAGGCCAAGGCCTTTTTATGGCCGATACGGTCTTGAATATATCCAAAAGCCACGGCACTTATTGCGGCTGCCACATTCACTGTAAAGATCAAAATCATGACTTTTGACATAGAAAAGCCCATGACTTGAGTGGCGTAGACCGATGATAACGTAATCACAACAGCGATACCGGCGTGATAGCAGGCGCCGCAAATTAATAGCCTAAAGAGATTATTGTGTGTTTGCGCGCAATTCTTCAAGCTTTGCCAAACTTGAGCCAACATAAACGTAGATAACACCGTTTTGCTCTGATTTTGATGACGTTGGCGCAATATCACTAACGCAGGTATAGACATAACTAAAAACACACTCGCCGTCAAAATCATGACCCAAGGCACAGAAAACTCTGCGCCCAGGCCTCGACTTTCAAAGCCTGCCACAATCAAAATAGCAAGACTTAGCGTCAACATGCCGCCTAAATAACCAAAGCCCCACCCCCAGCCTGAAACTCGCCCTAAAGCCTCTCGGCGCGCAATCTCAGGTAAAAAAGAGGCAATCACAGCCTCTCCCACCCCATAAGCATAGTTAGAAGCCAGTAAAAAAATAACTGCCCACACCACATACCCCGGCCCGGAAAACGCCAGTGCCGCTGTCGCCAGTACACAACCTAAGCTACTGAAAAACAACACTGATTTCTTACGACGATAGCGATCTGCTCGGGCCCCGATAGCTGGCAGAGTCAACATCAGCAGCAAATAGGAAAAAGACAAGGTTGCTGTCAACAACAAAGTGGACCACGCATATTCCTGAGCCACCACTCCTACAAAATACGCACTAAATACCGTAGTGAGCACCACAGTGGTATAACCCGAGTTAGCAAAGTCATACATAGCCCAAGCATAGAGCTCCTTGGGCTTTACTTCCGGTTGCAACACCTTATTTATTTCCATATTTTTCTCTTTATTTACCGCAAAATAACGATCATAACGCGGAGTTAGAAGCTTAATTAACTTGAATAGATTGAATTCTGTGTATTCGTGCTTTTTCTGGTTTACCTAATGGGCGAGCTTAGGTACACTTCTATGCTGGTATTGTTCAATTTGCCAGAAGTTAGCTTTTTGTTATGTCATATGTAACAAAACAACGCAATTTCTGATTGTCCGCCCAACGTAGCAAACCATAACAGTCAATCATCTTATGCCACCACTACTCCGACTCCTTAGCCCAGTTCGCTTTGGTTTGGTATTAGCCGCTCTAGTTCTTACTGGTTGCGCCACTACCCAACACTCAGACTCCGCCGAGGCCGACGCTCTACTTACTCAGCTACGTCAAGAATACCAGTACGATACTCAAGCAGACCCTCTGGGTGCTTATCTAGCCAATCGTACCCGCTCTGATGTCGCCAAAACCTATAGTTCCCTCAAAGACACCCCCAGCTCCCAGCATCACTTTGCAAATACCGCACTGGACTTTTTAGGGGTCAAATACCGCTTTGGTGGCGATGCGCCCTCTGACGGCTTCGATTGTAGCGGCTTAGTTAACTATGTAGCTGAAAAATCACTGGGGCTAAAACTGCCTCGTACCTCTGCAGAAATGGCAGGTGTAGGTCAGAGCATTAATAAAAGCAATCTACAAAAAGGCGATTTGGTCTTTTTTAATACCAGTGGTAAACGTTTCTCCCATGTAGGTATTTATCTAGGTGACAACAAATTTGTCCATGCTCCACGCACAGGAGCTGTAGTTCGTGTCGAAGACATGACCGTGAATTACTGGAAAAAACGTTACAACGGTGCTCGTCGCTTACTGGCTCAAAACTAAATTGCCTGTACCACAAATAAAAAAGCAGCCTAGGTAGGCTGCTTTTTTATTTGTCCACTCACTTTAATGTAATTGTTTATAAGGGCATTCCTCACAAAACCCTTCCTGAGCCAGTGCCGCTTTGACACTACATACCGAGCGCCTACAAGCCAGTACTTTGATACCCGAACGTTGCGCTGCTGCTCGGAACGTCTTCATCACATTATGACCTAAAAAATCTGTCAACAAAATTACTAGCTCTGTCCCCGAGGGCAAAGCCAGGGTTTTTTTCTGGTGAGACGGATCTCGACCACTAATGTGTTGCTTGATCTTAATATTATGCGTTTGCAATAGGGCTGGAATGTTACCCAAGCGATCCGCCCCGACAATAACAGCACTTACACGTTGCGACATAACCAGTCTCCACAAGAATTGATTTCAAAACAAATGATAATCATTCTCATTTAGATTGTCAATCAATGCTCGGATTAATAAAAAAGCGAGTGGTTATTCAATACACACTCGCTTTTACTATGAAGGCTATTCGCTAGGTTCTAACGCTGCCTCAACCACATCTCGCTCTAACTCAGGATTGAGCATTTCCAATAATACATACAAGTAATCCCGCATAAACGTGCCTTCTTTGATGGCTACTCGAGTTTGGTGCGTCCCAAACAAGTGCCCTGCTGGCAAACCGACTAAGCCCTTATCACGACGGGGATCAAAGGCAATACCTGCAATAATTCCAATGCCTAGACCAACATCCACATAGGTTTTGATCACATCGGCATCCAATGCAGCTAAAACAATATCCGGTACGATGCCTTCTTTTTCAAACGCTTCATCAATAGAGCTTCGTCCAGAAAAAGCATGGTCATAAGTGACAATGGGGTATTTAGCGAGTTCGTGCAGATTTAAGGCCTCGGCACGATTGGAGGGCAAGTCAGCCAACGGATGATCGGGACGTACCACCACCGTGTGTTGCCACGAATACACAGGCAAGGTAATCAAGCCCGGTGTATTAGAAAGGGTTTCGGTCGCAATAGCCAAGTCAGCTTGCTCGTGCAACAGCATCTGTGCCAAGGTAGGTGGGCTGCCCTCGGCTAAGGACATGTGAACCTTGGGAAAACGCTCTCTAAAACTCGGAATGACTTTGGGTAATAGATAGCGCGCTTGAGCATGGGTACACCCTATAACTAAGGCACCCTCGTCATGACGCGCAAAATCATCACTTACACGACGTAAATTATCGACTTCACGCATAATGCGATCAATGACTTGGGCAACCGCCTCACCGGGACGGGTCAAGCCTTTTAATCGCTTACCATGACGTTCAAAAATTTTAATTCCTAGCTCGTCCTCTAGCTCAATAATGGCCTTGGATACACCTGGTTGAGAGGTATATAGAGCGCGAGCGGCATCAGTAAGGTTAAAGTTTTGGCGTATGGTTTCACGCACAAAACGAAACTGCTGTAAATTCATATAAGGAGCCCTCGTAGTTATAAAGGCATTATATTGAATAAAGATATAACTGTTAATTACTTATAGCTATATATTTAACAGCAGATCTCGTGTTATTTTTCTTGCTTTTTAGGTGCTTTAAGTCTTAAGCGTTGCCAAAATAAAAATACCATTAAGACAAAGAAGACGGCGTGTACCGCCCACACCCCTATACCAAAACTAAGCGCACCACTGGCAATCCAACCTCGAGACAGGTTAATTAGATTCATATAAAGCAATCCAATAAGACCAGCTAATAGAATATCACCTGATTTACCCAAACGAGGATTCACAGCCCCTAGGGGAATGGCTAGCAAACACAGATTAATAACAGCTAAAGGCAAAGCCAAACGCCACATAATTTGTGCCCACGATTTAGGAGTTTGATCTTGGATAAGTTGATCGGTAGGTCGCCCTTTGATTTGTTGCTCGGCTTTAGCACGGATACTTTCTGGGCTACTGCTATCGTCTTTGCTTTCTAAACGCACTCCATAGCGCTCAAAGGTAACCAAACGCAATTGCGTTTCACCCGGCAAAATATCGTAGCGCTGCCCTTGGTTTAATACCAAAAACCGATCCCCGTTTTCTGCTGTTTCTACATGAGCACTGTCTGCGGTAATGACGTTGACCCAACCCTCGTCGTCAATGACTCGAGCAACCACTTGCCCCAGCTCATCTTCGGGTCGCACCGGAGACTCGGTAAAGAAAACTCGACTCCCCCCCTCGGTTTCAATAAATTGTCCTACTGTGACCTTGCTAAGGTCTGAGCGTAGCTCGTAACGTTGGCGATACTCTGATACCTGTCTATACGCCCACGGTGCCGCATAAAAAGTAATCAGTCCAATTAATACAGCCATAGGAATCGCACAGCGTAAAATGGGATTCACCCAATCACGCAAAGACAAGCCGCTCGTAAACCACACGACCATCTCGGACTCTCTGAAGCTACGCGTTACAGTGCTGAGTACTGCAATAAATAATGAAACCGTTAAAATAACCGGCAGTGCCGTAATACTAGAAAACACCGCCAGACTGATGACGACCTCGGCGCCAATATTGCCCCCTGCGGCTTCACCCAATAAGCGCACCAACAATACACTGGCCCAAACAATGAGCAAGGTAGAGAGCACAACCCCTACATGACTCAGAATTTCAGAGATAACGGCACGTTTAAATAAAGACATATGAGACAATAGAGTAATAACAGTGGCAAAAAGCCAGTTTTTAAAGGAACGATTATGGAATTTAGCACACAAACTTCAACTGATTTAACCCAAATTAACACAGAAGCGCTTGCCGTCGGTGTATTCAAAAATCAGGTTCTTAGCCCTGCCGCCGAACTCATTGATCAGGCCAGCCAAGGTGCCATTCGTTCAGTGCTGGAATCCGAATTCAAAGGCGATGCCAAAACCTCGTTGGTTTTACGCCAGCTTAATGGTGTAGCAGCCAAGCGGGTGGTTTTAATCGGCCTAGGCGAACAAAAGAAATACAATGCCAAAGCCCATGCCACAGCAGAAGCCACCTTTGCTAGCTACGCCAAAGCGGCCTCTATCAAAGAAGTCGTTTCAACCCTAGCCAGTATAGATACCGCCGACAGTTCCATTAGCGATCGCAGTCGTGCTGCCGCCCAAGCCATTGGTGCAGCTAACTACCACTATGACGCCACCCTAAGCACTAAAAACAATCCCAGTCAAATCGAACGCGCCGCTATTTGGTCGGCTCCTACCGAAAGCTCGGCAGTCGAAGTGGGCTTGCTACAAGGTAAAGCCATTGCTAACGGGGTTAATTTTACCCGCTTATTGGCCGACCTGCCGCCCAATATCTGCACCCCGACTTACTTAGCCCAAGAAGCCAAAAAACTAGGCGAGCAATTTGATCATCTCAAAGTCGAAGTCCTAGAGCGCAAACAAATTGAAGCACTAAAAATGGGCTCTTTTTTATCGGTAGCCAAAGGCTCCGATGAGCCCCCCGTATTCATCGTTATCAAGCACAGCCCTACTACCCCCTCAGACGAAGCGCCGCTCGTATTAGTGGGTAAAGGCCTAACCTTCGATGCGGGTGGTATTTCCTTAAAGCCTGCTGCTAACATGGACGAGATGAAATACGACATGGGCGGTGCAGCCAGCGTATTTGGAACCATGCTTGCCGTCGCCGAGCTAAACCTAGACCGTGAAATTATCGGTATTGTGGCGTCTTGCGAAAACCTACCTAGCGGTCGAGCCAACAAACCTGGCGATGTCGTTACCTCTATGGCTGGTAAAACCATCGAAATTCTGAACACCGACGCCGAGGGTCGCTTGGTTTTATGCGATGCACTTACCTACGCCGAACGCTTTAATCCTGCTGCTGTTATTAACATAGCCACGCTAACAGGTGCATGTGTAGTCGCCTTGGGTGATGTGAACAGTGGTCTATTCAGTAACAACGACACGTTGGCCGAGCAAATCAAAGAGGCTAGCCAACAAACCAATGATGGCGTTTGGCAGCTACCTATCTCTGACGAGTACCAAGCCAAGCTCAAATCCAACTTTGCTGACATCGCTAATATCGGCTCTCCTGGTGCTGGCTCCGTTACTGCAGCCTGCTTCTTGGCTCGCTTTACAGAAAGCTACCCATGGGCTCACCTAGACATCGCCGGCACCGCTTGGTCTGGTGGCGCTAACAAAGGGGCTACAGGCCGCCCTGTACCGCTACTTGTCCAATACCTCATTAATCAAACTGCTTAATCATGAGTACTCGCGTCGACTTTGCTTTCGGCGCGCCCAATCGCTTGCGCACGGCCTGTCAGGTCGTGTACAAGCACTATCAAGCAGGGCGCAAGCTAATCATTTATCACTCAGATCCTCGTAGCCTACAGCGCTTTGATCGTATGCTTTGGGGCTTTGAGCCCGATGCTTTTGTACCACATGTAGCCATTGATCACCCCTTAGCTGCCCAGACGCCCATCTTATTATGCAGTCAGGCACCGCAACCCCACCACCAAGCGCTTCCTAACGGAGCCTGGTTGCTAAATTTAGACAATCAATGTCCCCCGACTGCCGCCTCTTTTCATCGTATTTTAGAAATCGTCTCTGAACAAGAATCTGACAAAGCGGCCGCAAGGCAACGTTGGCGCCAATACCAGCAATGGCAATACGATGTGCGTAGCCACCAACTGCCAGCCTAGGGCTAAACCCTCTCTAAGCAAGACTTGATTATTCAGCTAATTGTCAGCTATTCTTGATTTATTCAAATATGATGCTGTAAAAGGAAAAACCATGAACTCATCACGTCCAGACATTCCGTCCCATTACGGAAGCACCACTAGCGCCGTCGCACGCAACCGCGTCCTGCGCAACACGTATTTATTATTAGCTGTCTCCATGATCCCCACCGTTCTGGGAGCATGGATTGGTTTGGTTTCAGGTATTAACTATGCCCTCAGCTCCAGCCCGGGCCTAAGCGCTATTCTCTTTTTAGCTGGCGCCTTTGGTCTAATGTTTTTAATTGAACGCAATAAAAACAGCTCCTTAGGTGTAGTGTTATTGCTCGCCTTTACCTTTTTCATGGGTATTATGCTCTCACGCCTAGTTGGCTTTGTGATGGGCATGAGCAACGGTACACAGCTAATTATGTTTGCCTTTGGTGGTACAGCAGCAGTCTTTGGCGTTATGTCTAGCGTAGCGGCCACCAGCAAGCGTGATTTCAGCGGTATGCAGAAATTCCTCTTTATTGGTGCGGTAATTTTGATTTTGGCTGCATTAGCTAATATCTTTTTACAGATCCCAGCCCTAATGCTCACAATTTCTGTAATGGCCATTGGTATTTTCTCTGCGTTTTTGTTAGTAGACCTACAACGCATTGTGAATGGCGGCGAGACCAACTATATCAGCGCCACCCTAGCCGTTTACCTCAGTCTCTACAACATCTTTAGCAACCTACTTATGTTGCTAGGTATTGTAGGCGGTAACAACGACTAATTCTGTACAAGGGGGCCAGCCCCCCTGTGCGAGCATTAGCTGCTTTCTGTAGGGCGAAGTAGAGGTCACAATTTCACTAAGCAGTACTCGCTCGTTGCATTCGCTCCGCGCTGAATCGTTCATTCGTGCGCCCTACTTCACCCTATACCCGCATACTCCTCTAGGTACCACACCTTTCCCTACAAAGGCAGCTTTCCCGCTCGCCAATCGGCATATAACCGCCAGGCAATTTCTGCCACTACAATCGCCACAGCAACCCAAATGGGAATATAAGTCCACCACTCATCGGGCTGAATGGGTTCGCCAATCAATAAAAAGGCCACCCAAAATAATAAAATTGGCTCTACATAGCCCAACAAACCAAATAACCCCAAAGGCAACAAGCGGCTTGAGCTTAGGTAAGCCACCAACGCCACAGAGCTAATCAAACCAAATAATGGCACTTGCCAAAAAAAGCGAGGCGCATTTAAAAAGGTATGCATCAGCCCTGATTCTTGCTGTAGTAGCACATACAACACGGGTATCAGTAAAAAAGAAAAATCAAACCAAAGCGATGTCAGAGCCCCAACACGCAGATAACGGCGTAGCATAAAATACGGCGGGTAGCCAAAGGCTACCAAGGCAGTCGCCCAAGAGAATGAATAAGTGCGACCAAACTCGTGCAGCACTCCGAGTACCGCAAAACCGACTGCGATGGTCTGAGGCCAGCTCAACTTTTCTTTGTAAACCAAACGCCCTGCGACTACCATCGTTAAAGGCAATAAAAAATAGCCTAACGATACGTCTAGGGCTTTATCATGCACTGGTGCCCACACAAAGAGCCACATTTGCACCCCAAACAATAACGCGCACAGCAACATAAACAAAAAGAAGCGTAAATCAGTACACAACCGGTAAGTAACCGCTTTGACCTCAGGCCACACCTTCAGTTGAGTAATCAAAATAGCCAGAGCCGGCACACCCAACACAATACGCCAAGCAAACACCTCGGTGCCTGACATGGGCTGTAAAATAGTGGCGTAATAATAAACAACGGCAAACAAAAAAGAGGCACCAACTGAGAGGGCTATCCCTTGCTTCATTCTAGGCTCCGAAAAAACCCGTGCATCAGCACGGGTAGAGTTATTAATTACTGCACCTATTCATTTATTCGTCTTGCCTGTATTTACCGTAGCCCACAATTTGGCTAGCTCAAATAAACGCTCGCGTTTTAATAACGCCTCTGTAGAGAGCAAGTCTTTGGCAGGCGAACGTACTGCCTGAGGCATCTGCTGCAAGAGCTCAATGAAGTCAGCGTGTGCTTGAGGCCACAGCTGACAAAAGAAAGCATCAGGCGCCCAACGTACAATCTGCAATCGTTTTAGCTCACTGCGATTGAAGTCTTTGCTATTTTTCGTCAAGATACTGACGGGCTGATCGGGGAAATTGTGTTGAGCAGCACGGGCTGCAGCAATAACATGCCAGTCTTTGGGGTCACTGTACTTCAGACCCTCTTGGAAACCATGCACAATACCCTGATCCGCCAAAGGAAACTGTTGTTCCCATTGAGTCCAGTCCAGCTCTAAGGCACTACGCTCCACTTCCCACAAACGAGACGCATTACGCAACCACTCCTCGCGTATATGGAGACTCCAAGCCGGTTGGAAATGACCGGCCTTTGCTAGACCCAAACTAAGAAAACGTAAGACATTAGAAATTAACACGCAGGTATCTAGTACCACGATCTCTGTGTTGACTTTAGGCTCGTGCATAATGCTGAAGCTCCATGAGTACCGCGCGAGTCCGCAAAGGACGTCCTAAAAGGTAGTCAATACGATCTCGTAAACGTTGCCGCAGCTGCGGCTCATTGTCTACCTCAAAAAAATCAGGCATGGGCTCATCCATGCCATAACCGGTTTCTTGCAGCAAAGACCACTCAAACTGCCGCAAAATATAGGCGGCAGGCATCTGCCCTGCAGCCAACTGCTGCAACGCGTGTTTATAGTGATCAAATAATACAGGATGAGGGTCCTCACGAGGCAGCAAACGCATTAACAACTCGTTCATATACCACGCAGACATCAAACTACGCCCCGTCAGTGGGTGTAGCCCCATTATTTCTGCCTTGGTGAGGGTTTTGACTTCGTTAGCCCCTGTCCATGACAACAACAAAGGCTGAAAATTGAGTAATACGGGCTTTAGGGCCGAGTAAGGACGCTTTGCCCCCTTTGCCACCAAAGCCACTATGCCGTACTCTCGGCTAAACATTTGCACAATTAAGGAGCTTTCCTTCCAGGCCACTCCGTGCAGTAAATAGGCTTGAGCCTCTGAGACACGTTGCCGTTTACTCATGCCCTAATTCACGTAAGGTCGCCTCACGCTCGGTCCAACCTCGACGGACTTTCACATATACATCTAAAAAGACCGGTTTTTCTAACAGAGTTTGAATGTCTTGACGCGCTTCAGTCGCAATACGTTTCATGTGCATACCATTAGCGCCGAGCAAAATAGGACGATGCCCTTCGCGCTCGACCAAGATACACGCAGAAATACGAGTCCCTGTTTCGTTTTCATCCCATTGCTCGATCATGACGGCACACCCGTAGGGAAGCTCATCACCCACCAAGCGGAATACCTTTTCACGCAAAATTTCAGAGGCAATAAAACGCACAGAGCGATCGGTGATGGTGTCCTCATCGAACATAGGTTCGTTTTCAGGCAAAAAGCGCGCAATCTCGTCAAGCAAAACATCTAACTGTACTTTGCGATCAGCGCTTACTGGAATCACCGAGGCATAATCAAATTTAGCGCTAACCATCGCTAGATAAGGTAACAGGTCAGATTTCTTTTTAATTAAATCCACCTTATTGACGACTAGAATGACCTTGGCGTCTTTGGGTAATAAAGGAATGAGCTGTTCGTCGCCCGCATTCCACTTGCCCGCCTCAACCACATGCAACACGACGTCAACATCGGTCAACGACTGTGTTACCACACGGTTCATCATACGGTTCATCAAACCGCCATGACGCGTTTGAAAACCGGGGGTATCCACAAAAACAAACTGCTCGTTTTCACGTGTTAGTACACTATGAATACGATGTCGAGTCGTTTGTGCTTTGCGTGACACGATAGAGATTTTTGCCCCTACCAATGCATTAGTTAAGGTGGACTTACCTACGTTAGGACGTCCCACTACGGTAATAAAACCGCATTTAAAGTCTGTTGTACTCATATTTTTTCTTTATGCGTCAGGCTTGACGACTACGACGCGAGGGACGTGCTGGTTTAGCAGGCTCGATGGCCTGAAGTAGTTCGATGGCTTGTAACGCCGCAGCCTGTTCGGCAGCGCGCCGACTACTGCCACTGGCTTGCACCACAATATCCAAACGATCAATACGACACTCTACGTCAAAAATTTGACTATGGGCAGCACCATGTGTGGCAATAACCAAATACACAGGCAGCTCCATACGACGACCTTGTAGCATTTCCTGCAACAAAGTTTTAGGGTCTTTACCCAAAGTTTTAGGATCCACGGTTAAGAGGATGGGCTGATATAAACGCCCCACCACATACGCAGCAGCCTGAAACCCCCCATCCAAATACACCGCTCCAAACACGGCTTCGAGGGCATCGGATAAAATCGAGGGACGTCTAAAACCACCGCTTTTTAGCTCGCCTTCACCCAATCGCAAATAATCGGCCAATGCCAAAGTTTGAGCAATGTCTGCCAAAGTAGACTGTTTGACCAAGTTAGCGCGCAGACGGGATAAGTCCCCCTCATCAATGCGATCAAACTGGTTGTACAGTAACGAGGCAACCACAAAGTTCAGCACCGAGTCACCTAAGAACTCGAGACGCTCGTTGTGTTTGGCGTTATGACTGCGATGGGTTACAGCTTGTTCTAACAACTCAAGATGTTGGAACTGATAATCTATTGCATCCTGTAAGCGAGAAAGCCGTGCTGCCATTAGTGGAATCGTCCTATTCGACTGGGTTCGCTAAAGTTCATCCAAATAAAGAACGCGCGACCCACTACATTCTCATCTGGTACAAAACCCCAATAACGGCTATCTAAGCTATTATCGCGGTTATCACCCATCACAAAATAATGCCCCTCGGGCACTACACACTCAACGGCATAACGACCATAGTTACAGTTTTCATAATAAGGAAAACGAACTATAGGCATGTATTCTTGGTTGAATTGTTTATTCAATAAGATCTCGTGCTCATTGGTACCAAGCTGCTCGGTATACTCAGTGGTATATGCAGCCCGATCTGGCTCGAAATAAGGTCCTACAATGCTATTTTCTACGGCTTGCCCGTTGATATAAAGCTGCTTGTTAGCATAACGTACGGTATCTCCAGGCACACCCACCACTCGTTTGATGTAGTCAATGCTAGGGTCTACCGGATACTTAAATACCAAGACGTCACCCGCTTTGGGGTCGCTTAAAGGAATCACTTTTTTATTCAAAATGGGCAAACGCACCCCATATTGGTATTTATTTACCAAGATAAAGTCGCCATTTTGCAAAGTCGGCAGCATCGATCCCGAAGGGATTCTAAACGGTTCAACAATAAAAGAACGCAGCACAAAAACAAAGAGAATAACGGGGAAAAAACTAACCCCGTATTCTACCCACCACGGCATGCGGCCTGCTTTAGCACGGGCTTCCTCGCGCAACTCTCTCTGCTGCTGCTCGGTTAGGCCGGGAACAAACGGTACACTAGCAGCGGCCTCTTCGGCTCGAAGTCTGCGCTTCGCGGCCAACGAATACCGATCCCAAAACCAAACGATTCCGGTCAAGACCAGCAAAATAAATAGAATAAGCGAGAAATCCCAACGCATAGCAAACACCGTTTATTATTTGTCTTCGACTTGTAAAATGGCAAGGAACGCCTCTTGAGGGATTTCTACGTTCCCTACTTGCTTCATGCGTTTTTTACCTTCTTTTTGTTTCTCTAGTAGTTTTTTCTTGCGAGAAATATCACCACCATAACACTTGGCCAACACGTTTTTGCGTAAGGCCTTGACGTTTTCACGTGCGATAACCTCGGCACCGATGGCAGCCTGAATAGCAATATCAAACATTTGACGTGGGATCAAACTACGCATTTTGGTAACCACCTCGCGGCCACGATAGCGAGCACTCGCACGGTGCACAATCATGGACAAGGCATCGACCCGGTCGCCGTTGATAAGCAAATCGACTTTGACCACATCGGCACTACGATATTCTTTGAACTCGTAATCCATAGAAGCATAACCACGGGATACGGATTTTAAGCGGTCAAAGAAATCGAGCACGATTTCAGCCAAAGGAATTTCGTAGACCAAGCTAACCTGACGCCCTAAGTACGTCATGTTCATTTGAGCACCACGCTTTTGATTACACAGCGTCATCACAGGCCCTACGTATTCTTGGGGCATCAGCAAAGTGACCTCGACGATAGGCTCACGAATTTCAGCAATTTGCCCAACCTCAGGGATACGCGATGGACTATCGATCATGAGAACTTCGCCATCATTGCGGTAGACTTCGTACACGACCGAAGGGGCCGTAGTAATGATGTCCATATCGAACTCGCGCTCTAGTCGCTCTTGGACGATTTCCAAGTGCAATAAGCCCAAGAACCCACAACGGAAGCCAAAACCTAAGGCTTGAGAAACCTCGGGTTCGAACATTAATGAGGCATCGTTCAGCTTGAGCTTTTCCAACGAATCACGTAACTGATCGTACTCGCTGCTTTCCACAGGATATACCCCGGCAAACACTTGAGGTTTAACCTCTTTGAAGCCAGGCAAAGGAGCGGCAGCAGCTTTGTTGCCACTGTGAGTGATGGTATCACCCACTTTGGCTTGCTCGAGTTCTTTGATACCCGTAACCACAAAACCCACCTCGCCAGCAGACAGCTGGTCTACCGGTGTGGCCTTGGGTGTAAACGTACCAATTTGCTCACAAACATGATTGGAGCCATTGGCCATTAGTTGAACTTTGTCACGTTGTTTGAGTACGCCATTAATAATGCGCACCAACATGACCACACCCACGTAATTATCGAACCAAGAGTCGATGATGAGTGCTTGCAAAGGGGCTTCGGGATTGCCTTGAGGCGCCGGAATTTTAGCGACGATGCTTTCAAGAATATCATCAATGCCTTGGCCCGTTTTGGCACTGGCCTCGATAGCCTCGGACGCATCAATGCCGATCACGTCTTCAATTTCTTGACGAGCGGCATCGGGATCGGCTGAGGGCAAATCGATTTTATTTAGAACAGGCAGGACTTCGAGCTCTTGTTCTAGGGCGGTATAACACGTTGCTACCGTTTGAGCCTCGACCCCTTGAGAAGCATCAACCACCAACAAAGCCCCTTCACAGGCCTGTAACGAACGGCTGACCTCGTAAGAAAAGTCAACGTGGCCGGGTGTATCGATCAGGTTAAGACGGTATGTTTTGCCGTCTTTGGCATGATAGCTTAGAGCAGCCGTTTGCGCTTTAATTGTAATCCCACGTTCCCGTTCGATGTCCATCGAGTCCAGAACCTGTGTCGACATTTCACGGTCTTCGAGTCCTCCACAGCGTTGAATTAGACGATCGGCCAAGGTAGATTTACCGTGGTCAATATGAGCAATAATAGAAAAGTTGCGGATAAGATCCATAGACCTAAATAAAAAAACACCTGTTAATCGGACTCTGTGCATACGACAGAAAAGGGGCGCTCAGGGCGCCCCTGTGTACTGCCATTTTAACCTTTTATTGTGGGGTTTATTTAGCAGCCGGTTTAACGACGACCCACTGGGCATTATTTCCACGCACAACCAAAAGCGCTACATTTTCATTAGCTGATAATGATTTTACTATGCGCTCGTAATTACTGACATCTAAATCATCATTATTGTTGATTTGCAAGATCACATCGCCAGCTCGGATACCTGTATTAGCAGCAGGCGGCCCTACCTGAACGACCTTGACTCCAGCCGTTACGCCCAAACGCTGCTGATCTGCAGTAGAAATTGCTTCGACCTGAAGACCTAAACGATCTACGGAAGCCGTTGCTTCGGGCTCGGGCTGAGGAGCAGAACCGGTAGTGAGTTCGCCGACTTCGGCTTTAACAGTCAGGGCCTTGCCTTTGCGCCAGACATCGACATCGACTTGAGTGCCAGGTTTGACTGAACCCACAATGCGTGGCAAATCACTCATTTGCTTGATGTCTTTGCCATCAAAACTCAAAATGACATCGCCATTACGAATACCGGCCTGTGCAGCAGGACCATCCTCTTCGACGTTGCTAACTAAGGCGCCCTTGCTGTCTTTGAGACCCAAGGCTTGAGCGACCTCATCGCTAACATCAGTAATTTGGACCCCTATTCTACCGCGAGTGACGCGACCATGGGCTTTTAACTGCTCAACCACGTTCATGGCTTCGTCAATAGGAATAGCTAGAGAGATTCCCATAAAGCCACCGCTACGAGAGATGATCTGTGAGTTAACCCCCACGACTTCGCCCTCGAGGTTCAAGAGCGGACCACCTGAGTTACCGGGATTAACGGCAACATCCGTTTGAATAAACGGCAAGTAATCGCCGGTATCACGATTAATGGCACTTACAATACCCACGGTAACAGTAGAATCCAAACCAAAAGGCGAGCCAATGGCCATGACCCACTGCCCTTTTTTCAAATCAGCGGGATCACCAATTTCTAACGGAGGTAGGTCTTTGGCATCGACTTTTAGTAAAGCAACGTCGGTACGCTCATCGGCACCTACGACTTGGGCTTTGTATTCTTTGCCATCAACCAGAGTAACAAAAATATCTTTGGCATCAGCAACGACGTGGTTATTGGTTAAAATATAACCATCATCAGAAATAATAAAACCAGAGCCTACCCCACGCGGTACCACACGCTCTTCTTGGGGTTCTACACCATGAGGCGGTGTGTTGGGCATTTGTGGCGCCGCATCGGGGCCAAAGAACCAACGGAATAAATCATAAGGATCGTTACCACGACCATGTACCGGACGAATGGGTACGGCCTCGGTAGTACGAATATTGACTACAGATTGTTCTGTACGTTCGACAATCTGAGTAAAATCGGGCAGCACCACAGCCGACTGAGCAGACTGGGCCTGTGCGGTAGTTGTGCCTAGACCAAGACTTAGTGCCGCAGCAACTAAAGCGCTGCCTAAAGCCTGTTGAAAACGAGTGGTGCGAGTTTGCATGTATGCACTCCGAAGGTTGTATTTATTTAACTACAGGCACGAACTCTGTTCCGTTACCTAAATAATGTAAGGTAGAAAGCGGAACCTCGCCTGTTGCCGTTAACCAGTAATCACCTATACGTTTACGAAATAAGT
The DNA here is from genome assembly GCA_947626245.1 of uncultured Paenalcaligenes sp. Classification (GTDB taxonomy): domain Bacteria; phylum Pseudomonadota; class Gammaproteobacteria; order Burkholderiales; family Burkholderiaceae_B; genus Paenalcaligenes. The sequence goes on from CANQRK010000009.1 coordinate 23,200, forward strand.
GAATACTTCCTTTTTTAGAACCAGGGTCTGCTTTAAGACGTTGGCTATAGCTATCAACCGGCTCAATAAATACTGAAATAGAAGCCAAACCATCAGATAAAACTAATTGTGCCACTTGACGCTCACTGCGCATAAAACGTGACACTTCTGAAACCGCAACAAAACCTGCGGGATAGGGAATACGCCATCCGCTAGCAGCCAAATCGACTTCTTCTCTGTTGGCTGCGATGACCTTCCAGTCATTGTACTTCCAAGACGAGTCTAATGCGTTTCCCTCTATGCCTGAGCTAATACTGAGATTAGCAAAAGCCGTTTGGTTAACCACATGAGGCTCGGACTGCATGGCTATGGTTTGTGTTTGTAATAACAAATTGTGTTCAGTATCAACACATATATGGTAACCGTAACGCCATTCATCAAGGGGGGTTACTATATATTCTTGACATTCCCGCCCACCAATTCGTTTGGTTGCCCCTGTTTCAAAACGGTAATACTGATCGATATTGTCTGTACTACCGATAAGCAAGGCAGGAAAACGATCATTGCGTGCTTGCTCTAAGATAACCGTTTGACGCTCGGGAATTAAACACTGTGTCACATCATTTTGACGTAAGTATTCACGTTCGGGGCCATCTAGGCTTTCCAAACGCTCACGCTCGCCTGTGCCATCTACGACATGGGCTAAGCGCATCGTTTGAACACCCGACCCGTTGCTATAGCTAAACACACCTGCATAATCAAGCTCTCGTGCAGCTTGCTGAACCTGTTGTAAAAAATCACTTAGCAAGCTAGATGTAGCATAAACAGCAGGACTAAATAAACACACTCCACCTAAACATAGACGGACCAATTGAGCTGAAATCCACTTCATTTAGTTACCCACATACGTCACGTAAGTCGCCGGCGCACTACCTGTCATTGCTTTGTGCGCATCAATATAATCGGCCCACATTTCATCAGCGCTAGCCAAAACAGGGGTTACCTCGGTAAAGGGTTCGGGCTGAGCAATCCAAAAAGTAAAAGCCAACGCCGTACCCAACACGACCACCGGCATAGACCAACGGCGCCACGCGGGAGGCTTGCTGGCATTGGGGGCAAATACGATAGGCTCTTCATCAATAGCCTTTGAAACACGTGCATAAAATAGCTCGGAAGGCTCGATCGCAAGCTCTTCGCTGCGCAACACGTCACCAATCAGGTGATAGTTATCCCATAGTTGGCGCCCATACGGGCTATTGAGTTGCTCAGCATCAATGGGTTGCTCTCCGTCTAGCCATAAAGAAATGGATTCTTCGAGGCTTAGATTGAGCTCCTCATCAACCTGTTCATATTTTCTAGCTTGCATAATGTATTCCTTAGCTGCTTTCTCGCACTTGGCGTAATTGCTCTGCGATGGCCTCACGGGCACGAAAAATGCGCGAACGTACGGTTCCAATAGGACAACCCATGGTTTCTGCAATGTCTTCGTAACTCAGCCCTTCGATTTCGCGCAGCACAATAGCCGTGCGCAGCTCGGGAGCGAGCTGACTAATAGCGGCATTTACTGTATCGGCAACCTGGCGGCTTACCATCATAGACTCTGGGGTATTGATGTCTGTTAGAGTATCGACCGCGCTAAAAGTTTCACCCTCTTCATTTTCATATTCATGTGCAATCAGAGGACGACGACCGCTTGCGGCTTGCCAGTTGCGTGCCGAGTTAATGGCAATACGATAGAGCCAGGTGTAAAAATTACTGTCTCCACGGAACTGCGGCAAGGCTCGATAGGCTTTAATGAAGGTTTCTTGAGCAACGTCCTCGACCTCGGCGGGGTCGGAGATTAAACGAGTCAATAAACGCATAATACGACGTTGATATTTGATGACCAACAAATCAAAAGCGCGTTTATCGCCTTGTTGGACTTTTTGTACTAGCTCTTTGTCTACGTCATGACTCATACCGTCCCCGCTGCAGAAAACCCGCTATGCTGGAGTTGATAGCGCAATACGTGAATATGTAAATATCTCCATGCCGTTAGAGAATGTGCCTGACGCCATAACACAAGACGGTATGTCCGTTGCGGACAATCCAAAGCCTGCACGTGCAAACACACTGCCCACGCACTCTGCCACAATTGAGTTAACTGTACTGGCTGAGGATGAGGTGCTAATAAAAAGAAATGGCTTTGATCGTCACAGCCTAAGTGCTGTAGGGTTTGATGATGTCGGTAATAGCCCCACCATAAGCCCACCATAAGCAATGCCTGCACGCCCAGCACATAAGGCCAAGCAAGCCCCCACTGCCGCGTCAACAAACCAAGCATACCTAGCACTGGGATAAAAAACAACAAACCCAACACCTTGACACGTAAGGGTGTACGTGTAGTCCAGTGTTGGGTCTGCGGGTTCATGGCTTAGTCCAAACGACGCACCACCATGGTGCCATTAGTGCCACCAAAACCAAAGGAATTAGACACAGCGACATCGATCTTGGCTTCACGTGCTTGATTTGCACAATAATCCAAGTCGCACTCAGGGTCTTGATTGAAAATATTAATGGTTGGCGGCGAAATCTGATGGTACAAGGCCAAAGTCGTAAAGACCGCCTCGATACCACCCGCTGCACCCAACAAGTGACCCGTCATGGATTTTGTCGAGTTCACAATCACTTTTTTAGCGTGATCGCCTAAGGCGAGCTTAATGGCAACGGTCTCGTTAATATCACCCAAAGGCGTGGAGGTACCATGCGCATTAATGTAGTTCACCTCGTCCACATTGATTTGAGCATTGCGAAACGCATTGTGCATGCCACGGCGCGGGCCATCGCTATCGGGAGTGGTGATATGGTGTGCATCAGAGCTCATACCATAACCGATGAACTCACCATAAATGCGAGCGCCACGCTTTTTCGCATGCTCGTATTCCTCGAGCACCAAAACACCGGCACCCTCGCCCATCACAAAACCGTCTCGATCTATATCCCAAGGACGAGAGGCCGTTTCAGGATCGTCGTTGCGAGTAGACAAAGCACGCATGGCAGCAAAGCCACCAATACCCAATGGAGACACAGTGGCTTCGGCACCACCAGCAACCATCACATCAGCATCGCCGTACTCAATTAAGCGTGCGGCATCGCCAATGGAATGCAATCCAGTGGTACAAGCGGACACAACTGCATAGCTGGGGCCACGCAAACCCAATAAAATTGAGAGCTGACCTGAAACCAGATTAATTAATGAACCGGGTACAAAAAACGGGGAAATACGGCGCGGACCGCGTTCGAGGTAATCGGACTGTGTGGCCTCGATGCGAGGTAAACCGCCAATCCCCGAACCAACAATAACACCGATGCGATCAGCATTGTCTTCGGTGACTTCTAGGCCAGCGTCCTGCCACGCTTGAACACCTGCTGCCACGCCATAATGGATAAAAGTATCCATTGTCTTGGCTTCTTTGGCAGTGATGTATTGCGTAACATCAAAATCTTTAACCTCACCCGCAATCTGGGCTGTAAGAGCTGAAGGGTCAAAGCGTGTAATACGCCCTATGCCTGAACGCCCATTAACGATGTTATCCCAAGCGGTTGGTATATCATTGCCGACTGGAGACACTATACCCATACCGGTAATTACGACACGTCGTTTCACGGATGACTCCTAAATACAAAAAAAGCGGTTCGTAGCGAATGACCCAATACCATATACCTAAGCAAGCTAAGGTAGAGCCACTGTATCATTCTCTGTAAACCGCCTTGAGCTAAGAGGCAAGCCATTACACTATTGTGCATAGCCTGCCTACACCCAGGTTTGAAATTACTGCTCGCTGTTAGCGTTAATGTAGTTAACAGCTTGCTGAACCGTCGTGATTTTCTCAGCTTCTTCGTCTGGGATTTCGGTTTCGAATTCGTCTTCGAGCGCCATCACGAGCTCGACCATGTCGAGCGAGTCGGCACCGAGGTCGTCAAGAAAAGAAGATTCGTTCTTGATCTCGGCTTCGTTTACGCCAAGTTGTTCAGCGACGATCTTCTTGACGCGCTGTTCGATGCTTTCCATGCAGATTCTCCAAATTGGGGATTAATTCCCGCAAATTATAGCCAAACAATCAAAAAGGGTGCAGGCTATGACCAAAAACGGCAATACCGACTGTTAACAATAAAATACTGAAACAAAGACGATATGCCCCTTAAAAAAATAGTTAAGTGAGTAATTTAACCCTAGATCAGCTTTTCGCCAAGCCCTTTACATGTACATACCGCCATTGACATGCAATGTGGTACCTGTAATGTAATCGGCTTGAGGGCCAGCTAAAAAGGTTACAGCATTCGCAATGTCTTCGCTTTGACCTAATCGACCTAATGGTATTTGGGTGAGCAAAGCGCTTTTTTGTTCGTCAGAGAGGGCACGAGTCATATCGGTATCAATAAACCCAGGGGCCACACAGTTGACGGTAATATTGCGACTACCTAGTTCACGCGCTAATGCACGAGACATCCCAGCCACACCGGCCTTGGCCGCAGCGTAGTTGGCTTGCCCGGGGTTGCCACTATAACCAACCACCGAACTAATGTTTATTATACGACCCCAACGCGCTTTCATCATAGGACGAATTACCGCACGGCTTAGGCGGAATACGGCACGCAAGTTGGTGTCGAGTACCGCATCAAAATCGTCGTCTTTGAGGCGCATGGCCAGATTGTCTCGGGTAATGCCTGCATTATTGACTAATATATGCGGACCACCTTCTTTAGACAACTGGGCAATTAAATCATCGCAGGCTTGATCGTCTGTGACATCTAGCTGCACACCACGTCCTAAAGAGCTGTCTAAGTAAGCGGTAATGCTTTCCGCACCTTCGGCGGTCGTTGCTGTACCGATGACTTGAGCACCTTGGGATTGAAGCTGTAAAGCAATGGCTTTACCTAAACCGCGCGTGGCGCCTGTGACGAGGGCAATTTTTCCAGCTAAAGGCAATGTTGTCATATGCAATTAATTTTGTAAGCTGTTTAGGGCGAGTTCGAGTGAAGCCGGATCATTGATGGATAGCACCACCATGTCTTTGTCTATGCGCTTGATTAAGCCCGACAACACTTTACCTGGACCACATTCTACAATGTGGGTTACACCCAAATCACGCATTTTCTCGATGGTTTCTACCCAACGAACAGGATGATAAGCCTGACGCGCTAACGCTGACTTGATGTCGTCAATCTCGTCGGGCCACGCTACGTCTACGTTGTTAATAACGGGAACGTGGGGCGAATCGAGCTCGACATGATGCAGAGCCTGTGCCAAAACCTGCGCAGCCGGTTCGAGTAAACTAGAGTGGAATGGAGCCGATACGGGCAACAACACCGCACGACGAGCCCCAGCGACTTTAGCAAGCTCACAAGCACGCTCAACGGCTTCTTTGTGGCCTGCGATAACAATTTGCCCAGGCGCATTAAAATTAACAGGCTCTACGACCTGACCTTGGGATGCGTCGGCACATACCTGACGAATCTGCGCGTCGTCTAGGTTTAATACGGCTGCCATGGCACCTACCCCTACGGGCACAGCGTCTTGCATGGCATTGGCTCGGATACGCACCAACTTAACGGCATCAGCTAACTTCAACACACCGGAAGCCGTCAGGGCGGAATACTCGCCCAAGCTATGGCCTGCAACCAAATCAGGCATAGGCCCACCGGCCTCTGTCCAAGCATTGAACATAGCCACCGCTGCCAACAACATGGCAGGCTGCGTATTGGTGGTTAAATTAAGATCGGTATCTGGACCGTTAGCAATTAAAGCCCCTAGGTCTTGTCCTAGGGCTTGATTAGCAACCTGAATGGCTGCTTGTACTGTACTGTTTTCTGCCCAAACATCGAGCATACCTACTGACTGGGAACCCTGACCGGGAAACACAAAGGCAATTTTTTTCATGTTGTTCACTGTAAAAATAACTGCTGTTTAGCCTAGCACAAAATGATTAAACTCGCGCTAGGACAGAACCCCAAGTAAAGCCACCACCAACCCCTTGCATGAGGATATGTTGACCTGCTTGTACACGCCCGTCTTTACGCGCAGCATCTAATGCCAATGGCACACTGGCTGCGGAAGTATTCGCATGTTGATCTAAGGTAATCACCACTTTTTCACTTGGTACGCCTAGTTTCCGTCCAATGAAATTGATAATTCGCACGTTGGCTTGATGAGGAATTAGCCAGTCCACTTGGTCCATGGTTAGCCCAGCTTTCGCGACCACATCTTGACCAGACTGGCTCAATGCATTAACGGCGAATTTAAAGACAGCCTGACCATCCATTCGCAAGAAAGGATCGCCAACAACTTGGCCGTAGGCAACGTTGCCTGCAGCACATAAAATATGGTTTTGGCTACCGTCGGCTTTGAGTTGGGTAGCAATAAT
>CANQRK010000010.1 GCA_947626245.1 uncultured Paenalcaligenes sp.
ATGCCGTCTTATTTGCCTCCCGAGGCTGATATCCAAATTGGCTGGTATGGCACTTCCAATACCGGCTTATTTAAAAATATTTATCGTCGGGGACTGGCCGAGCGCTATGGTAAACGCATGCAGTGCATTGCGGGCGTGCATTACAACTACTCTTTGCCCGATGCCTTGTGGCCTTTGTTGCAAACCGAAGGGCTGACAATTCAAGAGCAGCGCTCTAATGGGTATTTGGCTTTAATTCGCAACTTCACTCGTTATTCGTGGTTGTTGATGTATTTGTTTGGTGCTTCGCCCATTGTGTCTAAAGACTTTTTGCACGGGCACGATTTACCTCTAGAGCAAATTGGGCCGGATTCCTACTGTTTGCCATGGGCTACTAGCTTACGTATGAGCAATTTGGGCTATCAAAACAAAGAGGCTCAGGCGGAATTGCAGCTGTGCTACAACGATTTAGATACTTTTTTATTGCGTATGCGTCGTGCTGCCACCACGCCTTGGCCAGCGTATGCGGCCTTGGGGACGCATCGAGATGGCGAGTGGATTCAGCTTAATACCAATATTCTTCAAATAGAAAACGAGTACTACTCTAATATTCGTCCTAAACGTACACCGACTGCAGAAGAGCGCTCGGCAACGGCTTTAGCCAATCGCGGTGTAGAGTACATCGAGGTGCGTTGTCTAGATATCGATCCCTTTGATCCCGTCGGTTTGTCTGCTGCTTCATCGCGTTTCTTAGATGCCTTTTTGCTTTTTTGTGCGGCCGAGCCCAGCCCTATCTTCCCTGATGGTGGTTTTTGTCAAGATAGTAAAAACAACTTTGCATTGGTGGTGTCTGAAGGTCGTAAACCGGGCTTACTACTGCGTAATCAACACAAACAAGACATCGAGCTTAAAACGTGGGCAGAGCAAATTCTGTTGGCCATGCAGCCTTATGTAGAGCTGTTCGACAAGGGAACAGGTACTCAGCACTACGAAGAAGCACTGTGCGAGCAGTTAGCTAAAGTTCAGGATGCTAGCCTATGCCCGTCGGCACGATTGCTTAAACAAGTCCAAGAATCAGGCCAAAGTTTTGTTGAGTTCACTTATGCACAAAGCCAAGCCCACAAGCAGCAGCTTCTCAGCGAACCTTTAACAGCTGAGGTGCTGGAGCAGTTTAATGCCGATGCGAGTGCTTCTTTGCAAGCGCAAACTCAGCTAGAGCAAAATGAATCTGGTCAAAGCTTCGAGAGCTATCTACAAGCCTTTGCTGACAAACTGTAAACAGCCAAAACGACTGTCGATATTGGGTAGCGTCTTTTATTAGACGCTTTGTTTTTGTCTTTTTTTTGGGGGTGGAGCTGCTAAGCCTGATCCTGTTCTGACTCTGTAGCTAGTGGGTAATTCATTCAACTGACTCACTGAAAACAACGACAGAGACAGTGCTTTGGCGATGGCAGCGGGGCGGTTGGATACATTGAGTTTGAGCATGATTTTGCGCATATGGTAGTCAATGGTATAAGGGCTCAGTTCTAAAATACTAGCGATCTCCGCTGAGGTTTTACCAAGCGCGACCCAGTAAAGACATTCACATTGTTTAGAACTTAATTTGTTTCTTGGCATCAGTGCTTCCTTAACTTTGAAAATGAGCGAAGGTGTATTTACATTCACTTACTCTTTGTAAGGTTATTTTGATAAAGTCTGAGGGCTTTGGGGGTAAGTGTTAATGCTTAGGTATTAATCATAGTAGGCAAAATGAATGATCTGCTGCTAGCTGAGTCTGTATTTTGTCGGTCAAGATGGTAAACTTATTACTTAAACTTGTTTGCGCCGATTTGCTTGATCTGCTTGCGGGCGCTCCATAAATCCAGCTAAAGAGGTCCATATATGGTCTCCAATCTATCTGTCGATACGTCTTTTTCTATACCCGAAGGTTCAGTGGGCTTGGTGCAGTCCGAGCTTATTCAATTTGATGAGCCTTTGTTGTTATCCAGCGGTCAAACCCTTCCCCAGTACGAATTAGCCATCCAAACCTACGGCGAATTGAATCATGATCGTAGTAATGCGGTGTTGGTGTGCCATGCTTTAAATGCATCACATCATGTGGCGGGTTTTGATGCGAACGACCCAAGCAGTGTGGGTTGGTGGGACAATATGGTGGGTCCAGGCAAGGCCTTGGATACTGATCGTTTCTTTGTGATTGGCGTCAATAATATCGGCTCTTGTTTTGGCTCGACGGGGCCAGCGTCGTTGAATCCTGCTACCCACAAACCATGGGGCGCGGGTTTTCCGATGCTAACCGTCGAGGACTGGGTGCATGCGCAGGCTCGCTTAGCTGATTATTTAGGTATCAAGAAATTTGCCGCCGTAATGGGTGGCTCATTGGGGGGCATGCAAGCCCTCAGCTGGGCGATTACCTGCCCAGATCGTCTGGAAAACTGCATTGTTATTGCCAGCACTCCTCGGTTAAGTGCACAAAATATTGCATTTAACGAGGTCGCGCGTCGCGCCATTATTACTGATCCCGAGTTCTTTGATGGCAATTATTACGATCACCATACCGTGCCCAAACGCGGGCTATCCGTGGCGCGCATGCTCGGCCACATTACGTATTTATCTGATGAAGTGATGGCCGAAAAATTTGGCCGAGCGCAACGTGATCCGATGGACAATGGCGAGTATCGCTACCATTACGATGTGGAGTTCGAGGTCGAGTCCTATTTGCGTTATCAGGGTGAAAAGTTTTCTAAATACTTTGATGCCAATACCTATTTGTTGATTACCCGAGCTCTTGATTATTTTGATCCTTCTCATGAGCACGGCGGTGATTTAGCACGTAGCTTGGCCGAGGTTACCGCACGTTTTCTAGTGGTTTCTTTTACAACAGACTGGCGTTTTACTCCGGAACGTTCACGAGAAATTGTGCGGGCGTTGTTAAAAAACAAAAGAAGCGTGACCTATGCTGAGATCGATGCTCCCCATGGCCACGATGCTTTTTTATTAGATGATAAACGCTACCACGCTGTGGTACAGGGCTATTACGATCAAATTGCCGAACAACTGGGTTTAGGCGCGCGTCAACGTATCACAGGAGTTCTGGCATGACCCTAACTACACCCGTAAGCCTAGCGCATCGCCCCGACTTGGCTCGCATTGCTGACTGGATTAAACCCCAATCTGATGTGTTGGATTTAGGCTGTGCCGATGGCAAGCTATTGGCTTATTTACAGCACAGCAAAGCGGTGCATGGCACAGGTATCGAGCGTGATCCCGAGGCCGTGGTCGCCAGTGTGCGTCGTGGCGTAGCGGTGCTTCAACAAAATCTCGAAGACGGTTTGGCTTTATTCGAGGACCAGCACTTTGATACGGTGGTGTTGTCCAAAACCTTGCAATCCATGCTTAATACAGAGCATATTTTGCGGGAAATGGCACGGGTAGCACGCTATGGTGTTGTGTCCTTTCCTAACTTTGGTCATTGGTCGCACGGTTTATCTATTTTGGCGGGGCGCATGCCTGTGTCTAAAGAAATGCCCTACGAGTGGTATAACACACCAAATATTCACTTATGTACCTTAAGTGACTTTCAGGACCTAGCGAAGTCATTGGGTTTACGCATTACCGATAGGGTGGTATTTAATGGCAAACAAGAGGTCGGTTTTTTGCCTAGTTTACGTGGTACTTTAGCGGTATATCGTTTTGAATCCCCGTATGCATAGTCCCTACCGGTGCCATAGTGTCATTTGTTTATCTTAGTCCCCGCGTTTTACCTTTACTGGTTTTAGGCTTTGCAAGCGGATTGCCTTTGGCTTTGACCAGCGGCACGTTACAGGCGTGGGCGACGGTAGCGAACGCCTCGTTAACGCAGATTGGTTTTTTAACCTTAGTGGGTTCTGCGTATACGTTGAAATTCTTGTGGGCCCCTTTTATTGACCGTTATGCGGTGCCCATTTTAGGGCGTAGGCGGGGTTGGATCGCTTTGAGCCAGTTGTTATTGGCCTTGTCTATTTTTGCGATGGGCTTATTTAACCCGTCTGAGCAACTGGGTTGGATTGCCTTGGTTGCGGTGTTCGTGGCTTTTATGTCAGCCACCCAAGACATTGCCTTTGATGCATATAGTACCGATGTTTTACGTAGCAACGAGCGTGCCGCTGGGGCAGCCGTCAAGGTCTTAGGCTATAGACTCGCCATGATTTTTTCCAGTGGTTTGGCCTTGGTTATTGCCGATCAATGGCTAGGCTGGAATGGCATGTACATGATGATGGGTGTCGTCATGGCTTTATGTGGAATAGCGACTTTTTTAGCACCCGAACCCGAGGTCGTCGTTAAGCCTCCTCGTACTCTCAGTCAAGCTGTCGTTGCACCGTTGGTCGAGTTCTTTAAACGACCCGAAGCCATTAGTATCTTAGTCTTAATTGTGTTGTATAAATTGGGCGATGCTTTTGCTGGGGCTCTGTCTACCACTTTTTTAATCCGAGGGGCGGGGTTTAGCGTGTCCGAGGTGGGGACGATCAACAAGATTTTTGGTTTGGCTGCAACCATCATCGGGGCCTTAATCGGTGGTGGTTTGATGGATCGCTTGGGCTTGTTTCGTTCGCTCATGTTGTTTGGGTTATTACAGGCAGTTTCTAATCTAGGTTATTGGTATTTAGCCGTGAGTGAACCTAGTTTGCTGTGGATGGGCCTGGTGGTGGCATTGGAAAACCTCTGCGGGGGAATGGGTACGGCAGCGTTTGTGGCCTTGCTGATGGCACTGTGTAATCAGCAGTTTTCTGCCACACAGTTTGCTTTATTGTCTGCTTTATCTGCGGTGGGGCGTACCTATTTAGCAGGACCTTTAACTCCACCCTTAGTGGACTCTTTGGGTTGGCCAACTTTCTTTTTGCTGACGGTGCTGCTGGCGTTGCCCGGTTTATGGTTATTGTGGCAAAAGCGCGCTGCGATTAGCTTTATGGATGAACGCATAACGTCATGATGCTTTTAACTTTCTATTTAATCGCGATTACTGCAGAGGCGATGACTGCGGCTTTGGCTGCAGGGCGACGAGACATGGACTGGGTGGGGGTCTGTGTTATTGCGTGTATTACGGCTTTGGGCGGCGGTTCGGTGCGAGACGTGCTGCTGGGACACTACCCCCTCGTTTGGGTTCAGCACCCAGAATACCTTTGGATGACCGCCGGAGCCGCTATTTTTACAGCTCTAACGGCTCGCATGATGCTTCATTTACACAAACTGTTTTTGGCTTTAGATGCCTTGGGTTTGGTAACGTTTACGGTATTAGGCTGTCAAATTGCCATGGAAATGGAGATGCCTATTACTATTGTTTTGCTTAGCGGAATGCTGACGGGGTGCGCTGGGGGCGTGTTGCGCGATATTTTATGTAATGATATTCCGCTGCTCTTTCGCAAAGAAATGTACGCCAGTGTCTCTATGGTGACGGGGGGCTTGTATATGCTGGCCATTCATTATCAGTTGCCCGAGTTAGTCAGTATGTTGGGTCCTATGGGTATTGGTTTGGCTCTACGCTTTTTGGCCTTGCGCTTTAATTGGCAAATGCCCCAGTTTGTCTACCGAGACGACTGGAAATAATTAAAGCCAATCTAGGCGTTGCAGTGACTGCACCACAGCCGGCATAAAGACAGCCGTCAGTACACCTGTAACGCTCATGGCCAAAGCAGAGAAAGCCCCCATGCCTTCGTCAATTTGAATAATTCGTGCCGTACCAATGGCGTGGGCAGAAACCCCCATGGCGACGCCTTTGACGGCGGGATCATCAACACGCAGCATATAAAAAACCGGCAACGCAATAATACTGCCAATAATGCCGGTCATGGCGACAGACACAGCCGTTAACGAAGGATTGCCACCAAAATGCTCTGCAATCGCCATCGCAATGGGCATGGTGGTGGATTTGGGCAATAGGGAAATGACCATTTCCGTGCTGCCCCCTAAACCGATGGTAATCATTGCACTGCTGATTAAACCCGTTAATGCTCCGATGACCAAGCTGATTCCCAAGGGCCGCCATAGTTCGACTAGCTTAGGTAGTTGATGGTACAGAGGAATGGCAAGGGCGACGGTAGCTGGTCCAATTAAAAAATTCAGTAGCTGTACACTAGAGAAATAGGTCTCATAGCGTGTGTCGCTAAGTATCAATAACAGCACTATCACACAGACTGATGTCAGCACGGGCAGGACAAAAGGGTTGTGATTCAGTTTTTGATAGAGCTTGATGGCAACCACATAAACAAGCAGAGTGATCGTTAACCAAAGCAATGGGCTGGGTTGTAAGTGTCCCCAGACGGCAGTCAGGTTAAGAGGTTCCATTGGTGCGACGGCGTTTTAACAGCCAAGATAAACAAAAAGCAGTAGCCATTTGTGTAATTAACGTGCCAAAAATACCGGCTGCCACAAAGGGCAGCCATTCTTTTTTTAGTTGCCCAAAGGACAGCATCACCCCTGCAATAGCAGGAATAAAAAGCAGCATTAAATGGGAAACAAGCCAACTAGAGGTAGTAACCAGTGCAGCAGGAACGCGCTTGCGGATGATGAGAGCCATAAGCAGCAAGAGCATTCCGGCCAACGGCCCAGGTAAGGGAATGGCAAAAAAATGCACGAGTAATTCGCCTGCTAGTTGAAAAGCTAGTAAGGCGGCAAAAGCAATAAGGAAGGGCATTTAGTTAGAGTAAGCCGTGTTGTAAGGCGTGGCAACCCAAGTGCGCCAACGTAATTCGAGGCCATCCGGTAAATACACCACCACAGGTAAGTTGCTGTTGTATTGTAATAAAGAACCTTGGCTTTGTACGGGTACAAATTTCAAGCTAAGCGCATTGTCAGGGCAGGCCATTTTAGTCGATACAGGGCCTTGGAGATCGCTGAGCTGATAGTAGCTGTAGCCCCAGCCCTCGAGGATTTTTTCCTCTATTTTGCCTACATAATGGGCGGGGTTACAGTCGGTTTCTTCGACCTTACCTGCTAACAACTCGATTTTTAGATTGTCTTCGTAGTTGCCAATGGGCAAGTGAATAGTATGACGTTTGTAGCCTGAGGGAGCAGATGGGAACGCATCAAGAATCGAGCTGGTTGTTGTAGGAGTATTGCTTTCGTCCTGAGCGTTGTCTGCCGCCGTAGTGCTAGACTCAACAGGTGTTTCGGGCGGGTTGGACGTTTCTTCTGTTTGGGCAAAAGCCGTAGTAACACAAAAAAACGCCGCACAAATACCTAAGGGTTTAAGCCATGTGTAGAATTGTTTGGAGTGCAGCATAATAAAGATCCATAAAAATAAAAACGACCAATACGATGACCCTGCGCGTTAATGCCTCATCAACAGAACGGAGATATTTATGATGATGTCGTTTATGCAAAGCATGAACCAGTGTATGAATTATGCTTTACAGGTCGGAGCCCTACAGCCTATACAGTTTCATGCCGAGCCCGTGCAAACGCATGATATCTCTTTTCAAGTATGTTGGATCCCGGCCTTATCTGCCAAGGCCAATCATATTCCCACCGGTTTTCCCGGAGGGCCGCAGCAGCCCGATTTTAACCCCTTTCTACCACCAGATCCTACTCTGACCATAGGCAAACTGGGGGATTACCATCATGCGGTACTGAATAAATTTCCTGTGTGCAGTCATCATTTGGTGATTCCACGGGTTGAGTACGCCGATCAGCGCAGCCCGTTGCAGTACGAAGACTTTTTGGCGCTTAGCCTTATGTTAACCGAGTACGGGGGCTTGGGTTTTTTTAATGGCGGCCCCAAAGCCGGAGCAAGCCAGCATCATTTACACGTGCAGTGGTTGCCCGATGGTCGTGATCATGCGAGCTTGTTGCCCTTTGTACAGCAGCTAGACTCTCAGCTGGAATATCAGCCGCAGCAGTACGCATTATGGGGCTTTCCGCATGCCTTTATGTATGTAGGCATGCCAGATGACCCTCACGAGTACGCCAGAGAGCTCTATCATTGCTATCAGCGGCTATGCCAACAGTTGCAGTTAAAAGTCGGAGAGCAGGGGTTTATGGCACCACTTAATTTATTGGTCCACCAAGGATGGATGCTAGTCGTGCCGCGCAGCCAAAATCAATTTAATGACATTAGTCTAAATGCCCTTTCGTTTGCGGGCATTATTTATGTGCGCGAACAAGAGCACATTCAGTACATCAAAGACGTAGGTGTTTTACAGGTTTTGCAGGGGGTTGTGACATAACGAAAGTTCACTTTCTTGACTTACTTTAGGCATCTATGCTACTTTTGGCTGTGATTTTTGCATAAATTGGTCACGTTTTGATCAATTTATGCATAAGAGCAGGTGCATAATAAATGAATCTGATCGTTTGGGTTTCATTTCTTATTCACCTTCATTTGTAGTGTTTTATGCTACTAAGCTCTTCGAGCTGAACACACGCTTAACCTTTGTTATTTACCCAATACAAAGCGTACCAAAACGACTCCGCCTATCCCGGCGGACGAATTAAAACTGCCTCAGGTGTAGTTGTCTTCGCGTCACGGCGTCTTGTTTTTTCCTTCACCCGAGGTGATGTGGCTGTGCGCACGTATCGTGCGCCTTAGAGTGTGTGTTGCAGCATGGGGTTTGTGCCGCCCATCGTATTCATGCGCAAACGGCGCGTGTTCAAACATAATTGATTGTGTTTGTTTACGCAGAAGGTAAGAAAAAATGGGAGAAACTGAGTTTTTTCAACTCAAAGCATCCACCGCATTATTTTTGCTGGTTGGGTTCTATGTTTTGACGTTTTTAATGTCGTTAATGATTAGCCGTCGTAACGAAAACGTCGATGGGTATATGGTGTCAAATAGCGCCGTTGGGTTTGGGCTATCTGCCGCTAGTATGATTGCTACGTGGGTGTGGGCGGCTTCGTTTTATGCCAGTGCCACCTCTGGTTTTAAATACGGTTTATCCGGTCCCATCCATTATGGATTCTGGGGCGCGCTGATGGTGTTGTTTATTTATCCATTTGGTCGCCGCTTTAGAAAATTGGCTCCCGAGGCTCATACCTTGGCTGAGGTCATTCACGCACGCCATGGCCGTTCTAGCCAGCTCATTATGGCGATCTCCAACTTGGTGGGTAGTTGTATTAGTTTGATGGTGAACTTTACCGCTGCCGGGGCATTGGTGTCGATTCTCAGTCCACTTAGCTTTATTCAGGGTGTGCTTATCGCGGGTACGGGGGTGCTGTCCTATACCATTTGGTCTGGTTTTAGGGCTTCGGTGCTGACTGACTTTGTGCAATTAGTGGCTATGATCTTGGCTGCTGTGATTATTATTCCCCTTATTTTTTACAATGCCGGTGGCACGAGTTTTCTTCAGGAAAACGCATGGCGCTTAACCTCTGAGCAGGCTAACTTCTTTTCCACTACGGCTATTCTAGAGCAGGGCGCACCGTATTTTGTGGCGGTATTGGCTTATGCGATTGGTAACCAAACCATTGCACAGCGTTTGTTTGCGGTACGTGAGGACTTAATCCGTTCTACCTTTTTAACAGCAACAGTCGGTTATGCTGCGATTGTGATCGGTTTAGGTATGTTGGGCTTATTGGCCATTTTTGCTGGTATCGTGCCAGCGGGTGGCGATATGAACAACATCATTCCGCAAATGGCGTCTGACTACTTGCCTCCTATTGGCATTGCCCTGTTTTTTATTTTAGTTGTGGGCTCTTTGTCTTCTACCGCTGATGCAGATTTATGTGCTTTATCTGCTATTGTGATGACGGACGTTTATGGTAAAAACATCGCTAAAGGCAAACCCGATCCACAGCGTATGTTGTGGTGGGGGCGATTCACCATGGTGGTTGCCACCATGCTAGGTGTGGTCTTCGCTAGTTTGCGTTTAGATATTTTAGTGATGCTGGTTTTTGTAGGGGCCTTGTGGGGTGCTATTGTGTTCCCCGTTATCATCAGCTTTTACTGGAATCGAGTCACAAACCGAGCCTTTACCACGTCGGTAATGTGTGCGGTGGTGTTATTTACTCTTGTTCGTTTTGAGCTAGTGCCTTTAACTGGTGCGATAGGCGTGTTTTTTGAGTTAATTGCCGCGATAGGTGCTGCCGTCGTCATCGGGCTGATGATCTTTGCCTTCTTACCTCGTCAAGTCGCCTTTGTCGGTGCCGCTATTGTTGGCGCTTTATGTGCGTATTACTTTGTTGGCTTCCTACGCGATTATGTCGTGTTACTAAGCGCTTTGACCTCATACGGGGTGAGTGCATTCGTTTGTGTGTTGATGAGCTTCCGAAGTTCTGAGCGCTTTGACTTTTCTGTACTCGCCGAGCGAGTGACGGCCTTTAACGAAGAGCGCGAGGTTATTATGAAGCCCTCTAAAACACAAAGTTAATCAAAGGAAATCACGATGAATTTCACTGCCTTAACTGCTTATATTTTAGTTTGGCCCGCTATGTCAGCCATATTGCTAGTGGTCTTAATTGTGGCCTTGATTCGCGATATGCGAGCAGCTAAACGCGAAGGGCGTGAAATGCTGTAGTTCAGTATTTTATGCTTTAGCACCTTAAAGCCCCCAAGCCCGTGTGGTGTGGGGGCTTTTTGTTGACTACGTGTAAGTCTGTATTGACGCTGATAGGGATTAGATGAAAGATGTAACTGTATGCTGCACTTCGTTTTAGGAGGAAGCGACTATGAATCTAGACTTTACCCGGTTGGCGCTAACTATTTTGTGTGTGTTGGCTCTAGGAGCCGTAGGTGTACAGGCCCAGACCCTAACTATTGCTCTTCACGAAGAACCCACGGCGATTGATCCGCATTATCAGTCTTTTACGCCCAATGTGCAGTTGGCTGCGACTTTGTTTGATGCGTTAGTGCGTAAAAACCGGATGGCTGAGCCCGAGCCGGCTTTGGCTGAATCCTGGCAGGTAGATGGCAATGTCTGGACCTTTCATTTACGGCGCGGTGTCACATTTAGCGATGGCAGTCCATTGACGGCAGCCGATGTGGTGTTTAGCTTTGATCGGGTTTATACCATTCCATATAGCCCGTCTTCGTATGCTTTGTATCTTAATCAAGTCCAAGCTGTTAAAGCCCTAGATGACTACACCATACAAGTCACTACCGAAGGACCGGCACCGGTCTTATTGGCTAATTTGGCTATGATTCCTATTTTGTCGCAGCGTGCTGCGCAGCAGGCATCTCAGTCCAAGACGGATCAGGCCGTATTAGACCCTAGTGCCTTGGTGGGAACAGGACCATTTCAGTTAGTACACTGGCAACGAGGCCAAGAGTTGGTCATCAAACGTAATCCTCATTACTGGGGTACGGCTCCTGCTTGGGAACAGGTAGTGTTTAAACTCATACCCGATGGGGCGCAACGGGTAGAGGCTTTGCTCCAAGACGAGGTAGATGTCATCGAGGCCCCCCCAGTAGATGAAATTCCCCACCTAGAAAAAATGCCTACGGTCTTTGTGCAAAAGGTACCCTCAACACGTTTGATGTATGTGGGGTTGAATCAAAGCATGAGCGTACCGTCGGGTATGGCGGGCACCTTGGGTAAAAATCCGCTAACAGATCGACGCGTGCGCGCCGCCTTATCTTTAGCTATAGATAGAGACTATTTAGCACGTAATACCATGAATGGCGCTGCCCAAGCCGCCGGGAACTTGCTCAGTTATCCGGGGTTTGGTACCAGTGAACGCTTTGGACAGGCTCCAGCGGTTGATCTCACGTTAGCTAGGCAACTACTGGCCGAGGCTGGCTATGCCAATGGATTTACTTTAAGTTTAGGTGCGTCGGTAGGGGGGGATCGCAATGATGACCGCGTAGCACAAGCTATTGCCGATATGTGGTCTAAAATTGGTATTCAGGTACAGGTCGAGTTATTAGCGCCAGCGCAGTTCTTTAGGCAGCGCGACAATTATGCATTTAGTAGTTATTTATCGGGTTGGACAGTCGTCACAGGGGAAATAAGTCATCCGTTGTTAGCCTTGGCTGTGACGCCCGATCATGGTTTGGGCTATGGTATTACGAATTGGAGCCATTATCGTAATTCGCAACTGGACCGGTTGGTGATTCAAGCCACACAGACTCTAGATAATAATTTACGTGAAAAGCTGTTGCAGCAGGCGGCCGAGGAGCTATTGTTGGATTATGGTTTATTGCCCGTGCTGTTCGAGTTGTCGACGTGGGCTATGAATCAGCGAGTCCGTTATGCGGGGCGGGTAGACCAATACACATTACCCCAAGACATTCATCCTTTATGAGGCCATGCACCCCGATCGGTCTCTGCTGTGTGGTGATGTCATGATGGTTTCGCTAAGCAGTGCTCACTCGCGTTACTCGTTCCGCGCTGAACCGCTCATCCATTCATGCCTTCACCACGCTGCCTAGCCTGTACGAGGGACCATGCCACCGATCAGTTTCTGCTGTGTGGTGAAATCATGATGATATAGGTTATCGTGGACCTCTCGTGCAGGGTAGCTAGCGGGATGTCAGATAGGAGTATCGTCGCTATGTATCTGTAGGGCCTCAAGAAAACGGGACACCATATTATAGGTGGCGATGGTAGCGGTGACTTCGACTATAGATTGCGGATCAACGTGTTGGGCGACGGCTTGGTATGTGGCTTCTGGCACTTGTACATGCAGAGTCATAGCGTCGGTGTAAGCTAAAACGGCTTGTTCTAAATCGGAATAAAGCTGTGGGTGTTGTTCCCATTGTGGCAGAGCATCTAGCTGTGCTTGGGTGATGCCTTCGCGTAGTGCAATAGGAGCGTGTTGATCGGCTTCGTAAGGCGCGCGATTTAAAATGGCAATACGCATAATAATGAGTTCACGTAGTGCCCCAGAAATGTGGCTTTTAAGACGGATGCCGCTTAGGTGGGTGAGCCAGCCGTGTGCGATGACAGGGCTATGCAGCAGCATTTGATACAGATGAATCACACTGCCTCGCTCAGCGGTGATTTGCTGAACGAGTTCTTTGGTAGCAGGATTAGTCAGGTCTGCGTAGGGCAAACGGGCCATAGTCAATTCCAATAATTAAGCGCGGAGCGCAACGGGTTCAATAGCAGGAGGAAGCACGTGGTGAATAGTGGCACTGACCCGCTCTGCAATACGTGATATGTCTGCGGCACTGCAAATAAAGGGTGGTGCTAACAAAATATGGTCGCCGTGGACGCCATCGATCGTACCGCCCATGGGGTAAAGCATTAAGCCTTTTTCCATTGCGACTTGACGTAGTTTTGCATGGGTTTTAGCCATGTGATCGAGTGGAGTTTTGCTGTGCTGGTCAGCAACTAATTCTATGCCAACCATAAGGCCACGGCCTCGAATGTCGCCGATGTTGGGGTGGTGGTGTAGAAGTTGTTGAAGTTCACGTCGAAGCTGTTCACCACGGGTTTGGACATTATCGAGTAGGTTCTCTGCTTCGATGGTTTTTTGTACGGCTAGTGCGGCGGCACAAGCGGTGGCATGTCCCATATAGGTATGCCCATGTTGGAAAAAGCCAGAGCCATTGATTATGGTTTGATATATTTTGCTACTGGCAAGCATTGCCCCAATGGGCTGGTAGCCAGCGCCTAGGCCTTTGGCAATCGTTAGAATATCAGGCGATACGCCGTCTTCTGCACAGGCAAAGAGGTGACCGGTGCGCCCCATGCCGCACATGACTTCGTCAAAAATTAAGAGAATGCCGTATTTATCGCAGACATCACGAACGGCTTGCAGATAACCTTTGACGGGAGGAAGTACGCCAGCAGTGGCGCCGACCACCGGTTCCAAGATAAAGGCAGCGACGTTGTCTGGGCCAAGGTCTAGGATTTTTTGCTCGAGTTCGGCCGCTAGGCGTAGGCCATAGTCTTGCTCGGATTCGCCTTCTTTTTGATCGCGATAGGCATAGCAAGCAGAGACGTGGTGAGCTTCGGTAAGCAGAGGTAGAAAAGGGGCTCGACGCCATGCGTTACCGCCAATGGCTAGCGCACCAAGAGTATTACCATGGTAGCTTTGTCTACGTGCGATAAAGAGGCGGCGCGAGGGTTGATTGATTTCTACAAAATACTGACGAGCCAGTTTTAAAGCGGCTTCTACAGCCTCGGAGCCGCCAGAAACATAATACACATGGTTCAGGTCGCCAGGAGCACGTTGCGCTAAAAAGGTAGCGAGCTCTTCGGCTGCTTCATTAGTAAAAAAAGAGGTATGAGCATAGGCAACGGCATCAATTTGTTGTTGAATGGCCGCGATGACAGCTTGGTGACTGTGCCCTAGGCAGGATACAGCCGCACCACCTGAGGCATCAATGTAGCGTTTGCCGGTGCTGTCAATCAGCTCAATGCCATCGCCAGCTTTGACGGTGGGCAAGGTGTGATTGGGGTTACGATGAAAGACGTGTGTCATGGCGGCCTACTTTTTCAAAAAGATTGATTCATGTGTTTCTAAAATCAATACGATTCAACGTATGTTTCATTAAGCATAGCTCATGAAACAAATAAATCAAGATCTTTAATGGATGATACGCAGTGTTTCATTTATAGTGTTGTCTTAATGTTGCATTAAGAGGTGATTAGGCCCATGAACAAAACAAAACGTGCTCCACAAAATTTAGATACGTTGTTGCAGTTGTTGCAGTCTGAATACGTCGCTATGCCGCCCCAGTTTCAAATAGGGGCGCGCTATTTAATTGATAAACCAACAGACGTACCGATCGCATCGATGCGGACTATTGCTAGTCAAGCAGGGGTACAGCCAGCAACTTTAGTGCGTTTGGCGCAATTTTTGGGCTATGCGGGGTGGTCTGAGTTAAAAGAGGTGTTTGTGCAGTCTTTGCGTCAAACCCCCATGATGTATACGCAGCAGGCCGAAGCCGTTATGCGGGGGCGTGATTCTTCGAGTATGTTGAATCGGGTCATACAAGCACAGGCGAACAACGTGCAACAGGTGGCGGAAACTAATCGAGACGCCATGAAACAAGCGGTGAGTCTTATTCTTAAAGCGAAGCGAGTGCATGTGGCTGGTTTTAGAGCCTCTCATGCGGCCGCGTTTAGTTTTTATTATTTGTATAGACTCTTTAGATCCAGTGTGACCATGATTCGAAGCGAAGCGGGTACCTTGGAATTAGAATTGCGTGATTTACAGGGGGGAGACGTAGTGGTATTGACGGCTTTTGCTCCCTATTCGCAGGAAATTGTACGTGTGTACGAAGCGGCAATAGAAAGTGGCTGCAAGGTGATTGCGCTGTGCGACAGTCAAGTTGCACCCATTGCTCTAGAGGCCGATTGCACGTTGTTATTTGAAACGGCTGTGCCGTCATTTTTTCCTTCAAGCACGGCTGCCCTGGCCTTGGTCGAAGGTTTCATTGAGCAAATTTTGGCACGTAGTGGTAAAAAGGCGCTTAGCGGACTGCATGCAGCTGAAAATCAGCTGCATCAGGGAGCTTATTGGAAGTAAGTGAGTTTAATCGCGTTGCCACAGTACATCGGGGTGTTGTAGGTGTTTATTCAACTGACGGGCCAGCACAAAACACAGATCGGATAAGCGATTTAAGTAATGTGTGCTGTGTTGGCTAAGTCCTGTATCGCTCTGGTTCAGAGCAATGACTGAGCGTTCGGCGCGACGAGTTACCGTACGAGCGACATGGGCTAAGGCTGCGGCACGGCTGCCACCGGGCAAGATAAACTCTTTTAGAGGGGCAAGATCGGCATTGTAGTGCTGAATTTTTTGCTCTAAAAACAGAACGTGGTCCTCGGTGAGTACTTCGTAACCGGGGACGGCTAGTTCTGCGCCTAAATCAAATAAATCGTGCTGAATACGCAGTAAACAGTGTTGAATATCAGTGGGTAGCTCTTCACAGCGCCACACGCCAATGTGGCTGTTTAGCTCGTCTACATCGCCAAGGGCTTGGACACGGGTATGCGATTTAGAGACGCGTTGGCCATCGCCCAAAGAGGTATTGCCGTCGTCTCCGGCGCGAGTCGTAATAATAGATAAACGATGGGTCATGATTGGGCCAACTTAAGCAAAGCATCATTTTCTAAGCGTACTATGCGCCATTCAGGCAGGATGGTAGCGCCATGGTGTTCGTAGAAATCGATGGCGTTTTTGTTCCAGTCTAGTACCACCCATTCAAAGCGAGCGCAGTCTAATTCGACCGCTTGCTTGGCTAGGTGCTTGAGGGCAAAACTACCTAGACCTTGACCACGGTGTTCAGGGGCGATGTAAATATCCTCTAGATACAGACCACGCTTGGCTCGGAAAGTCGAATAATTGTGAAACCAAAAAATATAGGCAACGAGCTGATCTGGTTGGTCTTTTGTGGTGATAACCAAAGCATGGGCTGTTGGGTTTGGAGCGAACAGGCTGGCGTGAACGAGTTCGTCTGTGGCTTTGAATTGCTCTAGGAGCTTTTCAAACTCGGCCATGTCTCGCATTAGATTGACGATTTGTGGTACGTCGGTGGGAAGAGCTGGGCGTAATACATAATTACTAAAAACTTCGTTCACGTCAAACCTCGTTGTAAAATGAGTAAAGTGACATTTTAAAGGGAGTTCTATGTCTTTAGTATCTATTCGTCATGTGGCCGCTGCGTGTTTGGCTGTAGGAGCCGCGACCGCCATTATTAGTCCCGCTGTAGCGCAGCAGGGTAGTGCTACCGGAGAGGTGCGTCGTATTGATGCTGAAGCTGGGAAGATTACGATTAAGCATGGCAGTATCGGGGCTTTGCAATTGCCTGCTATGACGTTGGTGTATTTGGTCCAAGTCGAGTTGCTTGAGGGGATTCAGCCTGGAGATAAGGTTAAATTTACAGCCGAGCGCCTTAATGACCAGTACGTGATAGTCAAACTCAGCAAATAATTGTTTTATGCGAGGGGGCCATGCCCCCGATGAATGGAGCATGGCCGCTTAGACAGGGTTTACAGTACGTAGCGGGCGAGGTCTTGGCTGGCGACGGTTTCTGCTAGTTGTGCGTTGACGTAGTCAGCGTCAATGACCACTGACATTTCACCTTTAGAGCCGGCCTCGTAAGATAGCTCATCTAGCAGTTTTTCCATGACGGTATACAAGCGACGTGCGCCGATGTTTTCGGTGCGCTCGTTGACTTCAAAGGCCAACTCAGCCAGGCGGCGAATGCCGTCATCACGGAAGTCTAGAGTGACTTCTTCGGTGGCCAGTAGGGCTTTGTACTGTTTGGTTAACGAGGCATCGGTCTCGTTCAAAATCTGTACAAAGTCATTAGCTGTTAGCGAGTCGAGTTCGACACGAATGGGAAAGCGACCTTGGAGCTCTGGAATCAAGTCCGAAGGACGAGATAGATGGAAAGCGCCAGAGGCAATAAATAAGATGTGGTCAGTACGTACTACACCGTATTTGGTGTTAACGGTTGTGCCTTCGACTAGCGGTAGCAAGTCGCGCTGTACGCCTTGGCGGGATACTTCACCACTGGTGTTGCCTTCGCGTGCGGTGATTTTGTCGATTTCATCTAGGAACACTATGCCATTTTGTTCGGCATTGCGTACCGCTGCGGTACGTAGTTCCTCTTCGTTGACGCGCTTGGCGGCTTCTTCTTCGACCAGTAGCTTGTAGGCGTCTTTGACTTTCAGTTTTTTGGCTTTGGTTTTTTCTTGTCCCAAGCCGGCAAACATGCCGCGCAATTGCTCGGTCATTTCTTCCATACCGGGAGGCGCCATGATTTCCATCTGAGGCATGACTTGAGCGACTTCAATTTCAATATCGGTGTCGTCCAGTTTGCCTTCACGTAAACGCTTGCGGAAGGTTTGGCGTGTGCTGTTTTCTTCGCGCTCGGGCTCGCCCATGGCATTGCGTGCTGGTGGGATAAGTACGTCGAGGATGCGGTCCTCGGCAGCGTCTTCGGCCTGAGTACGTACACGACGCATTTCTACTTCGCGAGTTTGTTTGACGGAGGCATCGACCAAATCACGGATGATGGTTTCTACGTCACGACCTACGTAGCCGACTTCAGTAAATTTAGTGGCTTCGACTTTAATAAAAGGAGCGTTGGCTAATTTTGCTAAACGACGCGCAATTTCTGTTTTACCCACACCGGTGGGGCCAATCATTAAAATATTTTTAGGAACAATTTCATTGCGCAAAGGATCTGCGACTTGTTGACGGCGCCAGCGGTTGCGTAAGGCGACAGCCACGGAGCGTTTTGCTTTGTTTTGCCCAACAATGTTTTTGTCTAACTCGGAGACAATTTCAGCGGGGGTCATAGTTGATGCTGACATAGAGACGACCTAACACTAAGTAATTATAAAGTTTCGATGACGTGATTTTGGTTTGTGTAAATACACAAGTCACCAGCGATTTCCAAGGACTTTTTCACGATTTCGGCTGGGCCTAAATCTGTATTGTGCAAGAGTGCTAAGCCGGCGGATTGCGCATAAGAGCCACCTGAGCCGATAGCGGCTAAACCGTGTTCAGGTTCTAGCACATCTCCGTTTCCTGTCAGGATCAGCGTGTGTTCTTTGTCGGCGACGATAAGCATAGCCTCTAGACGGCGCAAGACGCGGTCGGTACGCCAGTCACGAGTGAGTTCAACCGCTGCACGCAATAAGTGGCCTTGGTGTTTTTCTAGTTTGGCTTCAAAGCGTTCTTGGAGTGTAAATGCATCAGCAGTAGCGCCAGCAAAGCCAGCAAGCACTTGGTCGCGATAGAGACGACGAATTTTACGGGCCGTGCCTTTGACGACGACGTTGCCCAAAGTAACTTGTCCATCGCCGCCTATAGCGACTTCGTTGCCGCGTCGTACGGCAATAATAGTAGTGGCGTGATATTGTTCCATTGTGATCCTTTGCGTTGTGTTGTTTACAGGTGGGGGCAAGCGATTTAAATTCAAGAGAGCCAAAGCAGAAAGCCACTCATAGAGTGGCTTTCAGATGGCAAAGCGAGATGCTAGAGCATCAGTTTAGTCACCATAGAGCTTTTGACGTTTTTCTCGACGCTCTTGAGCCTCTAGAGAGAGGCTGGCTGTAGGGCGTGCAAGTAAACGCTGTAAGCCGATGGGCTCGCCAGTTTCTTCGCACCAACCGTATTCGCCGCTTTCGATTATAAGCAATGACTGCTGTACCTTTTTCAGAAGCTTGCGCTCGCGGTCACGCGTACGTAGCTCTAAGGCGTGCTCTTCCTCGATGGTAGCGCGGTCAGCAGGGTCAGGCACGAACTGAGTCTCGCGGAGGTTTTCGGTAGTCGCTCCGGCATTGGCTAAAATGTCTTTTTCTAGCTCGCGTAGGCGGTTTTCGAAAAATGCCAACTGTTGACTATTCATATAGTCGGATTCGGGCATTGCTAAGAGTTCGTCCACTGTTAATAGTCGCTCTGGGTTTGTACTGACATTGCTTGCCATGATAGTTCCCTTTTTATCATCGTGGAGCTAAAGCTCCTGCCTATTCTGTTAAGCCTTGAAAGTTTAGGCTAAAAACAAAGATTAAACTAGACATTGCTCTAAACCTTGCATAAAGACGTCTTTGGGCAAATTGTTGCCGATAAAAACTAGCTTGGTTTCAGGTTTTTCTTTGCCTAGCCACGGTTTGCCGGGCTCAGCTCCCATCATCATGTGTACCCCCTGAAATAGCATGCGTCGATTAGCGCCTTTCAGGTAGATGATGCCTTTGTAGCGTAACAAGTCGGGGCCATAAATTTGAACCACTCCGCCTAAAAAGTCTTCGAGACGATCGGGATCAAAGGGTCGGCGTGACTTAAAGACAAAAGCACTAACACTGTCTTGGTGTGGAGCATGATTATGATGCTCGTGGTCACAATGTTCATCACAGTCATGGTCATGATCATGACCGTGCTCATGGTGATGGTGTTCGTCAGCCACAAGGAAGTCCGGGTCAATGTCTAGGACCGTGTTTAGATTAAAACCACTAATGTCTAAAATTTCAGTTAGATCGGTTTCACCAAAATGTACAGCGCTGATAGTAGCACGAGGATTGATGCGAAGAATGCGTTGGCGTAGTCGCTCGTACTCGTCATCGCTGACTAAGTCTTTTTTGGAAACCAGAATTCTATCAGCAAAACCGATTTGTTTTTGTGACTCGTCTTGGGTGTCTAGAGTTGTCATGCCGTGTTTAGCATCGACCACGGTAATGACGGCGTCTAGGCGGTAGTATTCGGCGATGTTGTCATCCATGAAGAAGGTCTGACAAACAGGGCCAGGGTTAGCCATACCGGTGGTTTCGATAATGACACGCTCGAAAGAAAGCTCGCCCGCCTCGCGTTTCGCCCGTAAATCGTTAAGAGTACGCATCAAGTCGCCACGTACGGTACAACAAATACAGCCATTGCTGAGTTCGATGATCTCCTCGTCCTGATCTTGGACTAAGAGTTCATTATCAATGTTTTCTGGGCCAAATTCGTTTTCAATGACCGCAATACGTCGCCCGTGATATTCGGACAAAATACGTTTGAGTAATGTGGTTTTGCCTGCTCCTAAAAAGCCGGTTAAAACAGTGACGGGCACCATTTTTTCGAGAGCAATGGTCATGTGAGGCCTCTATGTGAGAAATTTAAGCGATTACAGCACAGCAGGGGCTGAAGCGCAAATAACAAAAGTATGACTAATTAGATGGGGGCGATTTGCTGCAGTTCAAGCACAAAGCACGTAATTCTGTTTCGGGGCTAGCTAAGGCAAAACCCGCTTGCAGAATGCAGTTTGTAATTTGCTGGCTGAGTTGGGGCGCACGTAGCTCGGCGACGGTGCCGCACTGAGTACAAACCACTAGAAGATCGTGTGGTTCTCCCGCCACATCTACGCAGGCTGTCCACGCATTAATTGCGTCTAAACGGTGAATGAGACCTTCTTCGGTTAAAAATTCTAGGGCTCTATACACAGTAGGAGGGGCCGCATTGTGTTGTTCTTGTTTTACTAAGTCAAGCAACTCGTAAGCCTTCAGGCCACGTTGGGCTTTAATGAGCAACTCTAGGATGTATTTACGAATAGGTGTGAGTCGTTTTTTGCGCTGCTTGCAGAGTTTTTCAGCGGTCGCTAATTGCTGTTCAATCGCTTGAGGGGTTAGGACATGAATAGGCATAAAGTCTAGATAAAATGAGCACCGTTATGTTATAACATACCAAAATTAAATAGTTTGAATTATTGGAAAAGGTATGCGAAAAACGGCTCGATCATACACCGGCTCGGCTTTGTTGCTCTCGGCGGGGCAGCGAGTGTTAGGAGTGGTGGTGGTCATCGGACTCATGTGGTTGCTTAGTGCTTGGGCATTAGGATGGGTATGAACTCCGCACTGATAGAACTGGAACACCTGAGTTTAGGTTGGCGCGATAAAGTGGCTGTACGTGATATTAGTGGTCAGTTTTTGCAGGGAGGCTTGTATGCTCTGGTTGGGCCGAATGGGGCGGGGAAATCTACCTTGCTCAAGGGGCTCATGGGTGAAATTACCCCTTTGCAGGGCAAAATACAGCTGCACATTAACCATGAAACCGAGTTGGCTTTTTTACCGCAACAAGCTGATATAGATCGCAGCTTTCCTATAACCGTTTACGATTTGGTTGCCATGGGGGCCTGGTCACGGATTGGAGCGTGGGGGCGAGTTGATGCGACAGAGCATCAGCGCATTGCACATGCTCTGCAGACTGTAGGTCTCGAAGGCTTCGCTAAGCGCAGTATTAATACGTTGTCGGGCGGGCAGTTTCAGCGCGCTTTGTTTGCGCGATTGCTATTACAAGACGCTAGCCTCATTTTATTAGATGAACCCTTTTCGGCTGTGGACACGGACACCACTCGGGATTTATTGGCCTTGATTCTGCAGTGGCATCAACAAGGTAGAACCGTTATTGCGGTACTGCATGAGTTAGATATGGTGCGTGCTCATTTTCCTACCAGCGTTTTGCTTGGCGGACAGTTGGTGGCATGGGGGCCTAGCAATACGGTACTCACCACAGAAAACTTGCATATGGCACGGCATCTTTGTGCTGGAGACTACCTCTAATGTTGATGGATTGGTTCATACAGCCCTTCATTGATTTTGGCTTTATGCGTCGAGCCTTAGCTGGTTCTTTTGCTTTGGCTATAGCGGCTGGGCCGTTAGGGGTGTTTTTAATTTTGCGTCGCATGAGCCTAATGGGTGATGCGATGGCTCATGCCATTTTGCCTGGTGTGGCCGTGGGGTTTTTAACGGCAGGGCTGTCGTTGGGAGCCATGGCCTTAGGGGGCATGATTACCGGTTTGGTGGTCGCTTTATTAGCTGGTGCGGTGTCGCGTGTGACGCCATTGCGCGAGGACGCCAGTTTTGCTGCCTTTTATCTGGTGTCATTGGGCTTAGGCGTGCTACTGGTGTCGCTGCGCGGTAGCAATATGGATTTGTTGCATGTCTTGTTTGGCACGGTCTTGGGCTTGGATAACGACTCATTGCTTTTAGTCACCGGTACCTCCAGTGTGGCATTGTTAGTGCTAGCCGCCATTTATAGGCCGTTAGTCATGGAGTGCCTAGATCCGTTGTTTTTACGAGCGCAGGGCAAGCGACCTAGCTGGGTTCATGCCATCTTTTTGGTGTTGTTGGTCATGACCTTAGTCGCCGGTTTTCAAGTTTTGGGAACCCTAATGGTGGTTGGCATTATGATGTTGCCTGCTGCTGCGGCACGGTTTTGGGTACATTCGGCCAGTAATCAAATGATGTGTGCTGGGGCATTGGGGGCTTTGACCTCGTATTTAGGTTTGTTGTTGTCTTTTCATATTGATGTACCGGCTTCGCCAGCCATTATTTTGATGGCAGGCGCCGTGTATTTCTTATCCATTTTTTTAGGTCCTCATGGCGGGATCTTACAAACCATGAAGCAGTCAGCTGCTAGGCGTCAACGTATCGCTCAAGGGAGAAAACATGAAGAAAGCACTCGTTAAGTCAACCGTTTTTGTGGTCTTAGGCTGGACTTTGAGCAGCTCGCTAGTGTTGGCGGCCCCTTTAAAGGTGGTCAGCAGCTTTTCTATTCTGGCCGATATGGTGCAACAAGTCGGCGGCGACAAGGTCGAGTCCTTGGCTATTGTAGGAGCCGAGGGCGATGCACACAGTTTTGAGCCGCGCCCGAGTGACTCTAAGACGTTACAGGCAGCCGATCTACTTGTGGTCAATGGCGCTCAATTCGAGGAATGGTTACCTCGTTTGATCGAGTCGGCCGGGTATCAAGGGCAAGTCGTGCATGCGGTAGACCGCGTGCCTTTGCGTGCGTATGTTGATGGTGACGAGGGACAGAATCATAATGACCACGGCCATGATCATCATCACAGCCACGACCACGACCAGACGACAGAGCATCGGCATGGCGCCTATGACCCGCATGCTTGGCAAAGCCTAGATCATGCTCAAATTTATGTCAGTAATATTCAGCAAGCGTTAATAGCACTTGATCCAGAACATGCGCCTTATTACGAGCAACGTGCCTCGGCCTATACACAGAAAATTCAACAGTTGCAGGAAAAAATGCGAACCGCATTTGAGCAGTTGCCAGAACAAAACCGTACGGTGGTGACCTCGCACGATGCGTTTGCGTATTTGGGTCAAGACTATGATATTGAGTTTTTGCCCCTGTTAGGCGCCTCTACGCAGGCTGAGCCCTCGGCCAAAGAGCTCGCCGGATTGATTGATTTTATGCGCGATAATCAAGTCAAAGCCGTTTTTGTTGAAAATACATCTAGTTCTAAATTACTAGAGCAAATTGCCCGTGAAACGGGAGCCAAGATTGGTGAGGTGTTGTATTCGGATGCATTGGCCAAAGCACCTCATCCTGCAGATAATTATTTAGGCTTAATGC
This sequence comes from uncultured Paenalcaligenes sp., assembly GCA_947626245.1. Taxonomy (GTDB): domain Bacteria; phylum Pseudomonadota; class Gammaproteobacteria; order Burkholderiales; family Burkholderiaceae_B; genus Paenalcaligenes. The sequence continues at coordinate 23,701 of CANQRK010000010.1, forward strand.
AATGGAATACCGAGGCCTTGTTGAAAGCGCTGCAAGATTAAGAAGCGGGGCCTTTGTTGTGACGAGGGTGTGCTTGTAAAAATTGTGCCAGTTGCTCGGGGCTAAGCTGCTTAAGACTGGTGGTGGATTCGGTCACGGCATGCCCCATCAACTGCTGTACGCCTTGTACATCGTTGGATGACTCCAGTAAATGGTTAGCAAAGCTATTGCGCAGTCGATGCGGAAAGACGCGTTGTGTGATGCCGACCTGTTTGGCACGAAGTTCGAGTTGTTTTTGGATAACCCTAGAGCTAATACGTTGCCCTCTGACGCCTAAAAACAGCGCACAAAAACTATCTGGGTCTTGATCAGGTTGTTGGGCGAGGACTAAAGGCACCAGTTCATGGCGTCGTGTGCGCCAGTGTTTTAAGGCTGTCATGGCTTTGCTGCCAATAGGCACCGTACGCTGACGTTCTTCCTTGGTGGCAATTTGGACCTCTTGTTCGTCCCAATCCACCCATGCTTTGGATTGATAATGCGTGCTGTGTACTGCTTCTAAATCTAGCGCTATGATTTCGGCTAACCGCAGTCCGCTAGAATACAATAATTCAAAAATGGCTTGATCACGCAAGGCCACTGCATCGTCGTTGATGGGGTCGGGGACGAAATCCAAGAGACGTTGAACCTGTTCTAAAGACAGAATTTTTGGATCAGGATAATGACCTTGAGGGGCTTGCACCCCTAAACACGGGTTATGACTGCTTTGGTGATGCTCACTAAGCCAATTAAAAAAATTACGCCATGCCGACAATAGACGAGCCAGACTGCGAGGCTGCATGCCTTTGGCCTGCAGCTCGCCTAAAGCAAATTGTAAATGGTTGCGTTCGTAACGTAGGGGGTTATCGAGCGGATAGCAGTTAAAGAGGTGTTTGACATCACGTTCATACGCCTCTAGGGTGTCTGGCGCTGCCTGTTGGCTTTGCAGAGACTGCAGCCAGATCAGCAGGGCCTGTTCGGAGTTCAGCGTAGACTGAGTCATAGCGTGTCTCGGGCTAGGCGCTAAAAGAGGGTGGGATAGCGGGTGCCTCGGGAGGGATTTTATAGCGGTTGTAGCTCCAGAGGTATTGACTGGGGAAGCGTCGTATTAATTGTTCCATGGCGTCGTTAATGGCAAAGACCATGTTGTCTACGGTGGGCTCAGCGGGGCGCTCAAGCCGCAAATAATGAATACGCCAACCTTGGCCTTTGGGCAAGCGTTCTCCTGCGGTAAGCACCACGGGAACGTTGGCCTGAAGGGCAAGTTTAGCCGCTAGGGTCATGGTATAGGCCGGTTTCCCAAAAAAAGGAGCCCACATGCCATCACCATCGCTAGGCACTTGGTCGGGTAACATGCCTACGGCCTCGTTTCGGCGTAGTGCTTTTAAAAATTCGCGTATGCCTCGTACCGAAGCCGGCACGGCATTTAGGCCGGGCATATTGCGTGCCACACGCATAGCCGGTTCGATAAAGGCTTGGCGGGGCGGGCGAAACATCACGGTAATCGGGCCATGTTTAATTAAGGCGCGAGCGGTGATTTCAAAGCAACCCAAGTGAGGGGTTAAATACAAGATACCGCGCTGTTCGGCTAAGGCCGCTTGCACTATTTCTTCGTCACTGGACTCGCATTTTGCTAAACAGGATTGTGGTTCTAGCCATACTTTTGGGGTTTCCATGATCATGGCCCCGGTTTCTGCGGCGGACTGACGCGCAAAGGCGTGCGTATCGTAGCCCGCTAAAGCCGCATTTTGACGGATACGGTTACGATATCGACCCGGTAGCAAATAAACCACGATTCCCACAGCACGCCCTATGGCGTGCAGCCATCGTAGAGGGAGTTTTGCAAGTATTTTTAGGAAAAACAAAAACATAATACGGAGCAGTGACGGTAAAAGAGTAACAATATAGTATGAATCTTGGTTAATTCTGCTTAAAATGGAAGAATCGCTGAGTTAAACCGACAACTTGCGGAGCGATACCCTCTAAAGGGACCCAGTACTAACCGCTAAAGCGTCGCGCCCAGATATGTCTTTTAGGCTTTCTTCCGTGGTGCAACGCCATTGTTTTAATTGAAACCTACAGGACCTATTACTGTGGCACATAACGATTTTCTATTCACTTCAGAATCTGTCTCCGAAGGCCATCCCGACAAAGTCGCCGATCAAATCTCTGATGCGGTGTTGGATGCCATTTTTGAACAAGACCCCCATGCGCGTGTCGCTGCCGAGACCTTATGTAATACCGGTCTGGTTGTATTGGCGGGTGAAATCACCACCACGGCAAACGTGAACTACATTGATGTGGCACGCGATACGCTTAAGCGCATTGGTTATGATAACGCCGATTACGGTATTGATTATAAAAGTTGTGCTGTGCTGGTGGCGTACGACAAACAATCACCGGATATCGCTCAGGGCGTAGACCGTAACTCCGAGGAAATCATGAGCCAAGGGGCAGGTGACCAAGGTCTGATGTTTGGCTTTGCTTGCGACGAAACCCCCGACCTGATGCCTGCACCCATTTGGTATTCTCACCGTTTAATGCAGCGTCAAAGCGAGCTTCGTAAAGACGGGCGTTTGCCTTGGTTACGTCCCGACGCCAAAGCTCAGGTCACGTTCCGTTATGTCGATGGTCGTCCTACCGAAGTCGATACCGTAGTGATCTCGACTCAGCACGATCCCGATATGTCTCAAGTCGATATTCACGAGGCAGTGATCGAAGAAATTATTCGTCCTACCTTTGCCGAAGGCTTGCTCACGGGTAACACCCGCTTTTTGGTGAATCCTACGGGTAAGTTCGTCATTGGTGGACCTAACGGTGATTGTGGTCTAACCGGTCGTAAAATTATCGTAGACACCTATGGTGGTGCTTGCGCTCATGGTGGTGGTGCTTTCTCTGGTAAAGACCCATCTAAAGTAGATCGCTCTGCTGCGTATGCAGCTCGTTATGTAGCAAAAAATATCGTAGCAGCGGGTTTGGCTCGTCAGTGTGAGGTTCAAGTCAGCTATGCGATTGGTGTGGCTGAGCCCATCAATATCACGGTGTATACCAACGGCACGGGTCTTATTCCCGACGATCAAATTGCGCTATTGGTTCGTGAGCACTTTGATTTACGCCCACGCGGTATTGTGCAGATGCTGGATCTATTGCGTCCTATTTATTTCAAAACAGCCGCCTATGGTCACTTTGGTCGCAGCGAGCCCGAGTTTACTTGGGAAGCCACCGACAAAGCCGCTGCACTCAAAGCCGCGGTTTAATCCAAAAGCATAGACCGAGAAACCATGCCAATGTTATGATAGGCATGGTTTTCTCTAGCAGGAACCGGCGCCTTGGCGCCAGACAGATTCTGATTTAAACCCATCTGAGGAGCGTTGCGACTTTGTCGATGCCCCGCATCCAAAGCCAGGCTCAGATTGGGAACGTTGCTCAGGTAGTACTTAGAACAACGACGCTCACCTACCTTTTGTATCACAGGGTTGGTGAGCTTTTTTTTTGCTCCGACCCTTTTTCTACGGATTATCCGGAGCTTTTATGTCTACCTTTACCGATTACAAAATTGCCAATCTCAGTCTTGCTGATTGGGGCCATCGTGAAATTGCGATTGCTGAAACCGAAATGCCTGGCCTGATGGCAACTCGCGAGGAATACGCTACGTCTCAGCCTTTAAAAGGGGCACGTATTGCGGGCAGCTTGCACATGACCATTCAAACGGCGGTATTGATTGAAACATTGGTGGCTTTGGGTGCCGAGGTGCGTTGGGCATCTTGCAATATTTACTCCACTCAAGATCACGCTGCCGCTGCTATTGCAGCGCAAAACATTCCTGTGTTTGCTATCAAAGGTGAAAGCCTAGAAGACTACTGGGAATACTGCCACGAAATTTTCAATTGGCCTGGCGAGCAAGCCAACATGATTCTAGATGATGGCGGCGATGCGACCATTCTCTTGCATTTGGGTGCTAAAGCCGAAAAAGATGCGTCTGTGCTCGACAATCCTTCTAGCGAAGAAGAAACCGTTATGTTTGCCAGCATTCGCGCCAAACTAGCGACAGACGCCACTTGGTACTCCACACGCTTGGCTCAAATCAAAGGCGTTACCGAAGAAACCACCACCGGTGTACAGCGTTTGTATCAAATGTCTAAATCAGGCGAGTTGGCTTTCCCTGCCATCAACGTTAACGATTCCGTGACCAAATCCAAGTTCGATAACTTGTACGGCTGCCGCGAGTCTTTGGTAGACGGTATTAAACGCGCTACTGACGTGATGATCGCCGGTAAAATTGCTGTGGTATGTGGCTTTGGTGACGTGGGTAAAGGATGTGCCCAAGCCCTTCAAGCCCTACGTGCCCA
>CANQRK010000011.1 GCA_947626245.1 uncultured Paenalcaligenes sp.
GGCAAAAATTAAACATTCTGTTTATACCTCCCATGTTCCTGCGATTGGGGCCGCACTTGACTTAGGCAAAGACCAAGAACCGTATTGGAAAAAGGTGTTTGATGGTTACGAGTTTTCCAAACAATGGGAAAAGGACAATAAACCAGATGTGATCATCTTGGTTTACAACGACCATGCAAACAACTTTGGTCTAGACCTCATTCCAACCTTTGCTTTGGGTACGGGTTCTTACTTCCCTACCAGCGACGAAGGGTGGGGCAAGCGTCCTGTGCCTGATGTCATCGGACACCCCGAACTCGCTTCTCATATTGCACACTCTGTTATTCAAGACGATTTTGACCTGACATTGTGTAATGAAATGGAAGTGGACCACGGTTTGACTGTACCGCTATCTCTTATGTTCGGTCAGCCCGAAGAGTGGCCTTGTCCCGTGATTCCTTTGCACGTTAACGTAGTACAGTACCCTGTACCGTCCGGCAAACGCTGTTACGAGCTCGGTCGCGCTATCCGTCGTGCCGTCGATTCCTTTGATGGTGATCTGAATGTGCAGATCTGGGGTACAGGCGGCATGAGCCACCAGCTCCAAGGTCCACGTGCGGGTCTAATTAACGCCGAGTGGGACAACGAGTTCCTCGACCGTTTAATCGAAGAGCCTGCCGAATTGGCAAAAGTGTCGCACGTTGATTACGTACGCGAAGCCGGTTCCGAAGGGATCGAATTGGTGATGTGGTTAATTGCCCGCGGTGCGATGGACGCAGACGTAGACGTCGTTCACCGTTTCTACCATGTGCCTGCTTCCAATACGGCAGTTGGACACTTGATTCTGGAAAACAAAGAGTAAATCGCGAGCCGCATTTCTCTCACTCTGGATTGAAATAGAATTTTATGAAAAAAGTTAAAATTGCACTTGTAGGTGCGGGTGCCTTTGGTATCAAGCATTTAGATGGTTTAGCTCGTATTCCTAATGCAGAAGTCACTTACATTGTGTCTAGCTCCAAGGAAAAAGCACAAGACGTTGCCGATAAATACGGTGTACCGAATGCGACGGGTAACCTCGAAGACGCGCTTAACAGCCCTGATGTAGACGCCGTTATTTTGTGTACACCTACACAAATGCACGCCTCTCAAACATTGGCATGTCTAAAAGCCGGCAAGCACGTTCAAGTAGAAATTCCATTGGCTGACAACTTGGCCGACGCCGAAGAAGTCGTTGCCTTGCAAAAGGAAAGCGGATTGGTTGCGATGGTGGGTCATACGCGTCGCTTCAATCCTAGCCACCAGTGGATTCACAACAAGATCGTAGCGGGTGATTTGAGCATCCAACAAATGGATGTTCAAACGTACTTCTTCCGTCGTACCAATACCAATGCATTAGGTAAAGCGCGTTCTTGGACTGACCATTTGCTTTGGCACCATGCTGCGCATACCGTAGACTTGTTCCAGTACCAAACCGGCTCCAAGGTCGTTAAAGCCAATGCTATCCAAGGTCCAATTCACCCTGACCTAGGTATTGCAATGGATATGTCTATCCAGTTGCTCACAGAAAGCGGTGCGATTTGTACCTTGTCCTTGTCGTTCAATAACGAAGGTCCATTTGGTACATTCTTCCGTTACATCTGTGATAACGGTACTTACTTGGCTCGTTACGATGACTTGTACACAGGTAAAGAAGAAGCCATTGATGTGTCTAAGGTTGATGTGTCCATGGACGGCATCGAGCTACAAGACCGTGAGTTTATCGCTGCTATTGTTGAAGGCCGCGAACCTAACTCCAGCGTAGCGTCGGTATTCGAGTGCTATCGCACTTTGCATGAACTAGAGCTACAACTCGCTTAACACCCCATTTCCCCTAAAGTCCTCATGGCTTTAGGGGAAAATGCCATAGGAGACGACCCATGAACAGAACCATTGCAAATCAATCTGTTTTTCCGATTGGTTTGGGTTGCATGAACTTAAGCCACGCCTATGGCGAGCCGCTGACCGAAGCCGAAGGTGTGCATCTACTCGAACAAGCCCTAGAGCTAGGTGTTAATCACTTTGATACGGCAACTTTGTATGGCTTTGGTAAAAATGAAAGCCTAGTCGGGTCAGTGCTAAAACATCACCGTGATCAGATTTTTCTGGCCAGCAAATGTGGTATGGCTGGGGTTGATGGCAAACGAGTGATTGATGGACGACCAGAAACCATCAAAGCTCAGTGTGATGCGTCGTTGCAGCGCTTGCAAACAGACGTGATCGATTTGTATTATTTACACCGTTGGGATAAATCTGTTCCCATCGAAGACAGTGTAGGGGCGCTTGCCGATTTGGTAACTGCGGGCAAAATACGTTATATTGGCTTGTCCGAGGTATCTGCTGCTACCATTCATAAAGCACATCAGGTACACCCTATCACCGCAGTACAAAATGAATACTCATTATGGTCGCGCAATGCCGAGCACGGAGCTCTACAGGCATGCGAGGCTATTGGCGCTAATTTAGTTGCATTTAGTCCTTTGGCACGTGGTTTCTTAACAGGTAAACTACGTAACGTCGATCAGTTGGTAGACAAGGACATTCGTCTAAATATGCCGCGCTTTCAAGAGCCTAACTTTAGTCACAACTTGAAAGCACTACAGGAATTTGAAGCTTTGGCAGAACAAGCCGGTTGTACACCTGGCCAACTAGCCCTAGCATGGTTGCTGGTACAAAGTCCTTGCGTGATTCCTATTCCGGGGACCCGTTCGGTACAGCACTTAAAAGAAAACCTTCAAGCCGCTCAGCTTAAGCTAAGCAGTCAGGTCATTCACCAAGCCGGAGAGTTGATCAACCAGCACACAATAGCTGGAAATCGCTATCCAGAAGCAACCCTCAAAGAGATCGATACCGAAGAGATCTAGTCGTTAGAAAGCGATTGGTTTGTATCAAAGTATGAGCATTGTATGTATTTATACAATGCTCATTGGTGTCTTATTATTCTCTCTGAGACTTTCATTAACCTAAGGTATTTGTTTATAAAATAAAAAATACTTTTGGAGGCTGGAGTTATGTTACTCAAACGCGTAGTATCCGCAGCTTTTGTTGCTGCAGCATCTTTCACTGCCTTAAGCGTTCAGGCAGAAACCATCACCCTAAAGGTGTCCCACTTTTTGCCACCTAGCTCACCTGCGCATAGCCAGTTTATCGAGCCTTGGTGTGCCAAAATTGAACTTGAGTCCAATGGTGAACTCAAGTGTCAAATCTATCCTGCTATGCAGCTAGGTGGTACACCTGCTCAGCTATTTAATCAGGCTCGTGATGGCGTTGCTGATATTGCTTGGACTTTGCCTGGCTATACGGCTGGTCGCTTCCCTGTTACCGAAGTGTTTGAGCTACCGTTCATTACCACCAGCCACGAGCCATCTTCTATGGCGCTCTGGGATTTCGTGAATGAAAACGCCATGAATGAATACCGTGGTGTGAAATTGATTGGCGCTTGGGTTAACGGTGCTAACCAATTGCATATGCGCGACAAACCCGTTAATAGCCTCGAAGACCTCAAGGGTTTAAAAGTGCGTGCGCCTTCTCGTTTGGGTAACCGTCTTTTGTCTTCTTTAGGTGCTACACCTGTAGGTATGCCGGTTCCACAAATGGCAGAAAGCTTGTCTCGTGGCGTTATTGACGGTGCGTTGGTGCCTTGGGAAGTTCTACCTTCCACTAAAGCACACGAGTTAACCAAATACCACACTGCGACTGACCCTGAGCGTTCCATGACTACCGCAACAATGGTATACGTCATGAATGACAAGCGTTACAACAGCTTGCCAGATCACCTCAAAAAAGTGATCGACGACAACAGTGGCCGTGATGTATCTGCTTGGATTTCCACTCAGTTCCGCGAAGCTGATGCAGCAGGTCAAGAAGCAGCCGAAAGCCGTGGTAACGAAGTCATCGTTTTATCTGCCGAAGAAACGGCCAAATGGGACGAGGCCTCCAAGTCTGTCGTAGACGAGTGGGTTAAAGACATGAAAGGTAAAACAAAGAAAGACAGCCAAGAGTTGGTTGACGAAGCACGTGCTTTAGTGAAGAAATACACTGAAGACGCTGCGAACTAATTTCTTTTAACTTTATGTCGCAGTATGCCTTGGGCAATTGCCCAAGGCTTGCGTGAGTAGTATTTATTATGTCGACTTCAGATACCCAAGCGGCTATTGGCCCAGTCGGAACACTCCTAGAGCACGTATGTAGGACACTGGCTTACATCGGTGGTGCTTTATTTCTTATCGAAGCAGTGATGTCGGTCATTAGTGTTATTGGCCGTACATTCTTTTCTGCGCCCATTCCCGGCGATTACGAATTAATCCAAATGTTATCTGCTATTGGTATTACCTTGTGTATGCCGTATTGTCAGATGCGTCACGGTCACGTGTTTGTCGATTTCTTCACGTTGTGGGCGCCTCAATCTCTAAAGCGTGTGCTTGATGCGTTTGCTTGTTTGCTTTTAGCGCTAACAGCGTTTTTGTTGGCATGGCGTAGCTGGGAAGGTATGTGGGATATGCTTGAATATCAAGAGGGCTCCATGGTGTTAGGTTTGCCTATTTGGTGGGGCTATTTACCGATTATTCCTTCTTTTATTATTTTTGGCTTAGCTGCTTTATATACCATGCGATTCGGTTGGCTGAAAAGTGCCTCTGATGAAGAGGTGCTAGTATGACGGGAACCACGATTGGCCTAATTATTGTAGGCTTTTTATTCTTATTACTTATTATTCGAGTCCACATCGGTGTCGCCATGTTCTTGGCTGGCGCGTTGGGCTACGCTTGGATCAGTGGTGTTGATCCATTAATGGCACACTTGAAGCACGCGGTGTATGGTCGTTATTCTGTCTACGACTTATCCGTTGTGCCTTTATTCTTGATGATGGGTCAGTTTGCTACTCAAGGCGGCTTATCTCAGGCTTTATTCCGCGCGGCAAATTCGTTTATTGGGCATTGGCGCGGTGGTATGGCGATGGCAGGTATTGCCTCGTGTGCCGGTTTTGGTGCGATTTGTGGTTCTTCGCTGGCTACGGCCGCAACCATGTCGCACGTTGTGCTCCCCGAGCTTCGTCGTCACCAGTACGCTCCTAGCTTGGCTGGCGCTTCGTTGGCGGTAGGGGGTACTTTGGGTATGCTCATTCCTCCTTCTGTGCCTTTGGTTATTTATGCGATTTTAGCCGAGCAAAATATTGCCAAGGTCTTTATTGCGTCTTTCTTGCCAGGCGTATTAGCCATTGTAGGTTATATCGCAGTGGTCGCTTTGATGGTGCATTTCAAGCCCGAATTGGCTGGTCCTAAATCCAAGGCTCAAAGCTGGTCGCTACGTTTAAAAACATTGGCTGCGACGTGGCCGGTAATACTTATTTTTGGTGCGGTAATTTTCGGTATTTATACGGGTGTCTTTACCCCTACCGAAGCCGCTGCAGTAGGTACAGTAGCGACAGGTCTTATGGCTTGGTACACCGGTGGTTTGAAAAACGGCGGTCTAAAACGTTGTATGCAAGGTACTGCTATTGGTACCGGTATGATGTTCTTGATCTTGGTCGGCGCCGATATGCTGAACTCTTTCCTCGCAGTTAGTCAGATTCCTGCTAACTTTGCCGAGTGGGTTCAGGGTCTAGGTCTTAGCCCACTAAGCGTGCTGTTTGCCATCATTATTGTTTATATCTTGTTGGGTTGTGTCATGGACAGCTTGTCTATGATCCTACTCACCGTGCCCATTTTCCTACCCGTTATTCTAGGTATGGATTTCTGGGGCTTAGGGATGGATGAAAAAGCCATTTGGTTCGGTATTTTGGCCTTAGTGGTGATGGAGATGGGGTTAATTACCCCGCCTGTGGGGATGAACGTGTTTATTATTCATAATATTGCACGGGATATCTCGCCGGGTACGATCTTCCGCGGTGTGGTTCCATTCTTGACATGGGATGTGGTCCGTATTGTGATTTTAGTGATGTTCCCAAGTGTCTCGTTGGTCTTGGTACAGCACTTCAGTTAGCGCTTAACCCGCTTAGGTCACACAAAAGGGGCATGGTTTTTATATAAAAGTCATGCCCTAATTGTTTGTACGAGGAGGCTATGTTTCCGATTGGGCTGTGTCCTCTTTGTCCTACGGCATCGTCATGATGGCTTCGCTAAGCAGTGCTCACTCGCGTTGCTCGCTCCGCGCTGAACCGCTCATCCATTCCTGTCTACGCCGCTGGTCAAGTGGCAGTGCTTGTACGGGGGTGGGGGACAAGAACAAAATCAAAGGTGGAGCGCCATTGGGCTTGTGGGTGTTCGATGGGGTCAAAGGCGGTGACTAAGCTTTGTTTAACTCCAAATACCGTATCGGATTCTAAATAGTTGTCGCCTTGGACGAAGGTGTGGGTAATGACTTTGTCGTAGCCGGGGGCCTCAATCATAAAGTGCATATGGGCGGGTCTATAGGGGTGGCGCCCGAGTTGTTTAAGCAGTTGGCCTACTGGACCGTCGTCAGGGATGGGGTAGGACACGGGTTTGATGCCAATAAAGTGGTAGCGGCCATCGGCATCGGTGGTGAATACCCCGCGGTTATTCCATTTGGGTTGCTGATCGGGTTGCTGTACATCATAAAAACCATCGGCGTTATCAGACCAGGCGTGAATACGAGCCTGTGCAATGGGTTCGCCGTTGAGGTCTTTGACGATGCCTTCGTACAGACAGAGTTCGCCTTTCTCATCAAGTGAAATACAGGATCCCATGGTTTTTTCTGGGGCACCTTCGACGAAAAAAGGACCAAATACGGTGTTTTCTGTGGCGCCTTCAGGACGACGATGATGGATGGCATCCACTAACATAGAAAGCCCTAAACAGTCACTGAGTAGAATGAACTCTTGGCGTTCAGCGCTACACATTTGGCCTGTGCGTGTTAGAAAATCAATAGCGGTTTCCCATTCCTCGGGACGCAGCTGCACGTCTTTGATAAAGGCGTGCAGGTGTTGTATTAGTGATCCCATGACTTCTTGTAGGCGCGGCGAGGTCTCGGGTGCCATGCGTTCGTTGACGACGTGGGCGGAGTTGGCTTCGTTGAAATACGCAGACATGCTAACAAAAGTCCTTTAGGTAGTGTGTGGAACAGAACCCGCCCAAGCCTGTTGTAGCAAGGCGCGGAGGGCGTTGGCTTCAAGGGGGCGTGGGCTCCAGTAAGGCGTTTGTAGGGTTAGTTGAACGGCACGATCTAAATCGCTTTCTTGCAGACCTAGGTCTTTTAGAGCCATAGGGGCTCCCAGTGATTGGGATAGCTCGTAGAGGCCAACGGCCAAATTAGGGCCTAACACATTTTCTAGGGGTTGAAGCTGTTCTGCGGCGGCAATGGCGTTATAAGCCAACGCGTGTGGCAACAGCACAGCATGCGTTTCTGCATGGGGTAATTGAAAGCTGCCCCCCAAGGTATGACAGAGTTTGTGATGCAGGGACATACCCACCGTGCCTAGCACCGTGCCACACAGCCATGCTCCTACGAGGGCTTGGCTGCGGGCTTCAAGCTGTTGCGGCTCACGCAGCAACGTGGGTAGCGCTTGGAGCAGGGCTTGAGCTCCTTGTGTGGCCATGGCTGAGCTAATGGGGTTGCGGTCTTGGGCGTAGAGGGCTTCGACCGCATGGGCGATGGCATTTAGCCCACTAGTTACGCTGAGCTCTACAGGCAGATGTAGGCTGAGTTGAGGGTCATAAATGACCACATCAGGCAAAATACGTGGGTGGCGTATTGTCGTTTTCTGCTTGTTTTCTGTTTGGCCCAGAATAGGGGTAGCTTCTGAGCCGGCGTAAGTGGTGGGTAAGGCAATATGTGTGGTGTTAATTCGGTACGCGATGGCTTTGCCTAGACCAATGGTGGAGCCTCCGCCAAAGGAGATCACGCAGTCTGCTTGATGCTGAGCATAGACCTGAAGGGCTTGCTCGGTAATCTCAACGGGGGTGTGCATGGTGGCTTGATCAAACAACCCTATGCAGCGCGTGCCCAACTGTTGAACGATGGCTTGTGCTGTCTGATGCTGTTGTGGTGTGCACAGAACCAAGGCGCGCGAGCAGTTTAGTCGTTCTAGTTCAGTGTTTAGCTGAGCTAACGAGCCGGCCCCAAAAATAATGTGGGCGGGCAGGCTTTGATAAGTAAAAGCAGAAAGCATGCAGTGTTCCCAATGGGTTTCTAGGCCTGAGTATAAATTCAACAGGCATTTGAATGATTATTTACTTAGGTTACCAAAATATATGAGCGAACACTATCACTGCTATGGAAAACCCTAGTTAATCATTACTGACTAGACCGTAAGTGGCTAATTCAGAAAAAAGAAAACTCATGCCTTCGGGACTGATTTCCTGAGCCATTTCATTATGAGCAATAGCAATAGCCTGCCCAAACGTGTCTAACCACTGTAGGCCCAGTGAGGTGAAACGTACGATGCGGACACGCCCATCGTTAGGGTCAGAGACACGCTCGACCAAATCCAGCGTAACGCACTGATTGATGAGCTCGGTCATGGCGGCATTGGTCATGGTGGCACGTTTGGCCAGCTCGGTAATACGTGTGCCCTCAAGGTCTAGGTGACGAGTGAGGTTGATATGGGGGCGCCGCGTTTGGGGGTAACCCTTTTCTGTCATGATGTGCAGCACGCGGGTTTCAAAACGTCGTAGCGCATTGATCAAAATGCGCCCAGGATTGGTTTGACGCCACAAGAAAGAGGTGTCAATTGGGGGGGAGTGGAGGTGGTTCATGGCTCGCTCCTAGCATAAACATTGTGTGTTCTCCTGCCTAAGGCTAACAGTATAAGCGATTGTAATCGAAGTGAAACAAAGAGAAGGGGGTGGTTTGGGCTAGGGTAAACCTTAGATCTGACAACTAGTGGATTTTTATTTACTTTGGTAACCTAAGTAAAAATCAAGGGAGTCATAAAATGGTAAGTCTTGCCCCCAACGTGGCTAAAAAACAGTTAAAAACAGAGGTGTTGATCGTAGGGGGAGGCCCCTGTGGTTTGATGTTGGCTAATGAATTGGGACGGCGTGGTATTCGATGTTTGGTGGTGGATAGCAAGCCCAGTACGGCCTTGAACCCACAAGCGAATGCGACGCAAGCACGCACCATGGAGCACTTTAGACGCTTGGGGTTTGCCGATGAAATTCGCGCATTAGGATTACCAGAAGATCACCCAACTGATATTGCTTATTTCACTCGTTATAGTGGCTTTGAGTTAGCGCGTTTAGAGTTACCGACGGCAGCAGAGGCGCAGGTTAAGGTGAAATCGTTGACGGGGTCATGGAGTGCGGCCGAGCTGCCTCATAGGGTCTCACAAAAATTTGTTGAGCAAGCCTTGCGCCGTCATGCTGAAGCGTGGCCTAGTGCGACGATTCGCTATGGTTGGAAGTTAGCGCAGTTCAGCCAAAATGAGCAGGGTGTTCAGGCGGACTTGATAGATAAAAGCGATGGGCAGTTGTATCACGTCACAGCGCAGTACCTGGTAGGGGCCGATGGGGCTCGTAGCACAGTACGGCAGCAATTAGGGATTAAATGGGGTGGAGTGACAGGAATTCAGCGTGAGTTTATGGGTGGCAAAATGTTTGCCATGTATGTGCGCGCCCCCGATTTTTCACACCATTTTCCTCATCCTAAAGCGTGGATGTACGTGGCGGTCAATGCAGAGCGTCGTGCGTTTATGGCATCGGTAGATGGGCGTGAGGAGTACGCTTTTCATGCCGCCTTGCACGCTGGAGAGGATGCCGATCAATGGACTGAGGCCGATGCGCATCGTGTGTTTGCTCAGGCCGTAGGAACAGACATACCCATAGAGATTATTTCGATGGGGACATGGTTGGCTGGGCATGCGTTGGTGGCCGAGCAGTTTCAGCAAGGTCGAGTCATGATTGCAGGGGACGCGGCGCATTTATTTACACCCACTGGGGGTTTAGGCTACAACACCGCTATTGAAGACGCGGTGAACTTAGGATGGAAATTGGCCAGTGTCGTACGTGGTATAGCCCCACAGGCATTGTTGGCTAGCTATGAGTCCGAGCGCAAACCCTTAGCCGAGCGTAATACCAATTATGCGCGTCAGTTTGCGGATTCGGTGGGTCTATTTACAGCTAAACCCGGGTTAGAGCTAGATTCAGAGATAGGGGAAAAGGAGCGTCAGCAGGCAGGTGAGTATTTAAACCGTCATGTGCGCTTAGAGTTTAATATCCCCGGAGTGACCTTTGGGGGGCGTTACGATACGTCCTCCATTATTGTGAAAGAGGACATAGCGCTACCGCCCGATGAACCCAATCATTATGAATCTACCGCTAGTCCCGGTGGCCGCCCTCCGCATCAATGGCTCGCTGATGGTAGTTCGTTATTTGATCATTTTCATCAGGAATGGACCTTGTTGACTCTGGGGGCAGAGCCAGTGGCAACCCACGAGTTTGTGGCACAGGCACAGAATATAGGAATGGATTTACGCGTCGTGTCCTTGCCAGATCCTGAACTATTAGCGTTGTATGAGCAGCCGTTGGTGCTGATTCGACCTGATCAAATGGTCGCGTGGCGCGGTAGTAGTGACATCGCAGCAAAGGCGGTGTTACAGCAAGTGATGGCGATGGATTTGTAAGAGGGAGCCTTCCTCTATCACGCAAGGTGCGGCGGCACAATCCCTTTGTACGCGCTATTGAGCGTGTTCTAGGCGAGGGTCGCGAGCGAGGAGCTGTTGTACAGCAAGGCGAGGGTCGAGTTGGTGAAAGAGTACGTCACAAATCGCCGCGGTAATGGGGGCGCGGACGTGGTGCTGCTCTGCCAGTTTCAGAGCGGCTTGGGCGCAACGTACGCCCTCTGCGGTTAGGCCTGAAGCCAAAATATCATTCAGATGCTGCCCTTTGGCTAGGGCCAGCCCGACTTGGCGATTACGTGATAGGTCGCCGGTGGTGGTTAGCACCAGATCACCTAGACCGGTCAGGCCAGAAAAAGTACTGGCCTCGCCGCCTAAGGCGACGCCTAGGCGTTGAATTTCTGCTAAACCACGCGTAATCAGAGCGGCGCGGGCATTGGTGCCTAGCTGTAGGCCATCGGCAATGCCACAGGCAATCGCAATAATGTTTTTCAAGGCTCCACCAATTTCCACGCCGATTAAGTCCGTACTGCTATAAATACGTGCGCTTTGGCCGTGTAGGACTTGGACTACCGTTTGGCAAAGGGCTTCGGAGGTGCTGGCGACAGTGAGCGCTACGGGCAAACCTTGGGCGACCTCGAGTGCAAAAGACGGGCCGGATAGGGTACCGGTATGTAGCCACGGTTTGGCTTGTAGGTGCTGATCGGTAATTTGATGAGGGAGCTGACCCGTGTGGGGATCAAAGCCTTTGCTGGTGCGCAGCACAAATAAAGGGTGCTGGCGTGTAGCGGGTAGGACGTGGTTAAGGCGCTGACATATGTCGGCCAAGCCTGCTAGGGGGACGCCTAAAATAAGTAGACCTGCCGTGCTGTCATTGCCTAAGGCGTGAGCAATGGCGTGCTCAAAGTTATCGGTGGCATGCAGCTGAGTCGGTAAGGTGACGCCGGGTAGGTATTTGGGTAGCTGATGTGTTTGATTGATGTGTGCGACGCTGCTGGCTGAACGAGCCCAGATATGCGTAGAAGCTCGTGGGCAAGCGAGCGCCGCTAGAGCGGTGCCCCAACTGCCTGCGCCGAGTACAGTGACGGGTACAGAAGGTAGGGCAGCGATCGTCATACTTAAGCCTGTTCTGGTGCTTGAGCTTGTTGCTCGGCAGCACGTTGCTCGTAAAGGGCTTGGAAGTTGACTTCGCTTAGGTGTAGCGCGGGTAAAGAGGTGCGGTTGATGGCATCTGCAATGGTAGCGCGTAGGTAGGGGTACAACATCGTGGGGCACACGATACCAATTAGCGGATCAAGCTGCTCGTTAGGAATGTTGTTGATTTCAAAAATACCGGCTTGAGTGGCTTCGACCAAATACAGCACTTTATCTTCGATGCGAGTGGTAACAGTAGCGGTTACGGAGGACTCAAAAACAGTTTGTGCCAAACGCTGCGCGCCCACGTTAATTTCTACTGATACGGTAGGAGCTGTTTGCTCGAGAAAGATCTCGGGAGCATTCGGCATTTCTAGGGAAAGGTCTTTGACGTAGGCACGTTGCAAGCTGAACACAGGAGCTGTGTTTTGTTCGGTGGAAGCGGCGGCGTTTTGGTTGTCTTGGCTTTCTGCCATGAGGGGCTCCTTTTGGGGAATAAAGTGAAAAAGTTAAGCAAACAGTCTTAAGCAGATAACAGAGGCACTAAGCCACCTGCTTTGTCTAGGGCTGCTAGATCGTCGTAACCACCAATATGTTGATCATCGATATAAATTTGTGGCACGGTGCGACGCTGAGTGCGCTCCATCATAATTTCACGCTGCTCAGGATCCTTATCAATAAAGATCTTGTTGATTTCAGTAACACCACGCTGTTTTAACAGCATTTCGGCACGGGTGCAAAAAGGGCAAACGACCGTGGAATACATAGTGACTTTAGCCATGAGTATGCCTTTTAGTGAATAAATTAGGATTTTTTGAGTGGAAGACTAGCTTGAGTCCAAGCGAGAATGCCGCCATCAAGTACGGACACATCGCTGAAACCTAGTTTACGTACGGCCGCTACTTGCTTGGAGGCATTGCGTCCGGATTCGCAGACTAGGATAATGGGCTTATCTTTGGCAATCTTTTCGGTTTTAGAGCTTAGCTCTGAGACCTCGATATGACGTGACTGGGCAATATGGCCTGTTTTATAGCTATCAGCCGAGCGTATATCTATTAAGATGGCATGTTGGTGATTGATTTTTTGCGTCGCTTGGGTGGGAGTTAAAAACTGACCGCCACGTTTCGATAGGCTAGGAAACAACAACATCATGCCAGAAAGAAATGCCACAACGAGAATCAGCAGATTGTTGGTATCGGTTAAAAAGTCCACGATGAGTCCTGTGTAAAACTTAGTTTAGATTAAAAGTGTTAAAGGGCTGTTTCGACTAATTATAATGGACAAAAATTTTGCAACCTAAAGGCTATTTTTACCATGTATAAACTTGTATTAATGCGTCACGGCGAAAGCCAGTGGAATTTAGAGAACCGTTTCACGGGTTGGACAGATGTGGACCTGACTGAAGCAGGTCGCGAACAGGCCCGCCAAGCCGGAGAGCTTCTAAAAGCCAATGGTTTTTCCTTTGATATCGCATTTTGTTCTGTACTAAAACGCGCAATCCGTACATTATGGATTGTTTTAGACACGATGGATAGCGTACACATCCCCGTAGGCAAGACTTGGCGTCTAAACGAACGTCATTATGGCGCGCTCCAAGGCCTTAACAAAGCCGAAACAGCGGCACAGTATGGCGACGAGCAGGTCATGGTGTGGCGTCGTGCTTATTCGATTGGTCCCGATCCTGTGGCCGAAGACGATTCACGTCACCCTAAAAACGATCCCCGTTACGCTAACCTCAAACCTGAACAGCTACCTGCGACCGAGTGCCTAGAGCAAACCGTCGAGCGTGTGGTGCCTTTTTGGAATGACAGCATTGCGCCAGCCATTCGTTCTGGACGCAATGTCTTGATTACCGCTCATGGCAACAGCTTGCGTGCGTTGATTAAGCATCTCGACAACATTTCCGAAGAAGACATCGTGCATCTCAATCTGCCTACGGGTCAACCTTTGGTGTACGAGCTAGACGAAAACCTCAAGCCTATTCGTCATTACTTCCTGAGTGACGAGGAAACCATCAAGGCACAAATGGCCGAAGTGGCTAATCAAGCTAAAGCTAAATAAGCCCGTATTATGAAAAAAGTTGCGCGTTTAGGACTGCTCTGTGGAGTATTGGTGTTGGTTCAAAGCCCGATTTGGGCCCAAACCAGCTTAAGCGCGCAACAAGCCGAGGCGCAAAAGCAGCGTGCCCAGTTGCAGCAGCGGATTCAGCAGCTACAAAAAAACATCGAGGCTAATCAGTCGCATAAAAAAGATGCGGCAACGGCATTACGCGATGTGGAAACACGTATCTCTACTACCGATCGTGAGCTAGCCACTTTGCAGCAGCGCCAACAACAGGTGCAGGCTCATTTGTCTGATCTGCAGCAGCAAACTGTCGAGCAACAGCGTCAACAAGACCTAGGTCAACAGCAGTTAGCCGAGCAGCTACGAGCGCAATATGCCAATGGTTTATCTCCTTGGGCAACGTTGTTATCGGGCAATGACCCTCAAGACATTCAGCGCGAATTGGGCTATTTGGGGTATATCAATCAAGCTCAAGCCGAGCGCGTCCATCAGTTGCAACAGGGTTTGTTGCGATTACAGCAGCTCAGTGCTGCAGTGGAAAAAAATCAAACAGAATTGCAGCAGTTAGCTCAAAAGGCTGAAGCGCAAAAACAACAACTGCAAACGCAGCAGGCCGAGCGAGAGCAGGTCTTTGAACGGATAGAAACCGAGTTGCTCGCTCAGCAAAAACAGGCTCAAAACTTGACTCAAAACGAGGCTAATTTAGGGCAGCTTATTCAAGGTTTGGAAAAGGAAATTGCGCACCAAGCTGAATTACGACGGCAGGCCGAAGAACGTCGGCGTGCCGAGGAGGCTCGCCGTAAGGCTGAGGAGCAGCGTCGTCAAGCCGAAGAGGCACGCCGTTTGGCTGAACAGCAGCGTTTACAAGCCGAGCAGGCCGAGCGTCAGCGTTTAGCAGAACAAAATCAAACCGAGGCCGATTTGGCTGCCTTGCGCCAAGCCCAACTAGAGCGTGATCAGCAGTTAGCTGCTCAGCGAGAGGCAGCGCGCAAAGAGGATGAGCGATGGCATGCGCTAGCGCATACGCCGGCTCAACCTGCTTTGCCAGAAAACTCAACCACCACGTCCCCCAAAGCCGAGCCGCCCGTTGCCGAGCCGCTTGTGCAGGCGCCTTCTGCTCCAGCGGCTACCGAGCCTGCTGGTGGTTTTCAGGGTTTGAAAAAAGGCTCACCGTCTCCGGTGCGTGGTCAACAGCTAGGTATGTTTGGTGGTCAGCGCCCCGAGGGCGGGACGTGGCGTGGTATTGTATTGCAAGCTCCGGCTGGCACACCGGTTAAAGCCATTGGTGCAGGCCGAGTGGTCTTTGCGAACTGGATGGCTGGTTTTGGTAATTTGCTGATTGTTGACCATGGCGCTAATTTTTTGAGTGTGTATGGGAACAACCAAAGCGTGTTAAAACAGGTAGGAGACATTGTGGCGCAGGGTGATGTGATTGCCCGGGTTGGCGCCACCGGTGGGCAGGTCGAACCGGGGGTTTATATTGAAATCCGTCACCATGGCCAGCCAGTAAACCCGCAGCTTTGGTTAGGTAATTAAAGAGCGAAACATCTATAATTCCGCTATAGTGCGATATATTGGCGAGTTTTCAATTTTGATAAATAGGACTTTGTGCATGGGCACTCGTAGGCTAAATCGTATAGGATTATTATTACTCGGTGGGTTAGGTGGTGTTTTAGCCAGCCTAGCCATTAATGCCGTGGCTCAACGTGGCGAGCCGTTGCCTCTGCGCGAGTTGCAGCAGTTTGCCAACGTGTACTCTGCTATCAAAAGCAGCTATGTCGAGCCTTTGGCTGACGAGGCGCTTATTAACGAGGCCATCAAGGGTTTATTTAATGAACTCGACCCTCATTCTGCCTATTTAGATGAAGACGCCTTCAAAGACATGGAGTCCATGACTCAGGGTGGCTTTGGTGGTTTGGGTATTGAAATTGGTCATGAAAATGGTTATCCCACTGTTATTTCACCTATCGAAGACACGCCTGCTGCGCGTGCGGGTATTTTGGCGGGTGACGCGATTGTGGGTATCGATGGTAAAAATACCAAAGATATGCCATTGAACGAGGCCGTCAAATTAATGCGTGGTCAGCCGAACACGGCTATTTTGCTCGAAATTCAGCGTGGTGACCAAAAGCCCTTCGAGCTTTCTATTGTCCGCGATCACATCAAAGTGAAAAGTGTACGTGGCAAACGCCTAGACGATGATTTGCTATATGTACGCATTGCTCAGTTCCAAGAGCGCACAGCAGCCGATTTAGTTCGTCAGCTCCAAGAGCTCAGCCAAAACGAACGTCCTCGTGGTTTGGTGCTCGATCTACGCAATGATCCAGGTGGATTATTGGATAGCGCCATTGGTGTGTCGTCGGCTTTCCTCGATAGCGGCGATTTGGTGGTGTCCACCAAGGGTCGTATTCCCTCAGCCAACCGTGAATACTACGTTAAACCCCTTACACAGGTGTTGGGCAGCAACGATCGCCAGCTATTAGCTCAGGTCGATTGGCTCAAAGAAGTCCCCATCGTGGTGTTAATTAACGCTGGCTCCGCATCCGCCTCTGAAATTGTGGCAGGGGCTTTGCAGGATCATGGCCGTGCTACCGTCATGGGCACACGCAGCTTTGGTAAAGGTTCTGTGCAAAGCGTGCTACCGCTTAGTGCTGATTCGGGTATTAAATTAACCACCGCTTTGTATTACACCCCTAGTGGTAAATCCATTCAGGTGACAGGTGTTGAGCCAGATGTGTATGTGGACGATACCGCGAGTGGTAACTTGTTCCGTATTCCGCGCGAGGCCGATTTACAGCGTCACCTTAATAATGCCGGTCTCGAAGATGAGTCTAGCCTGATCGAAGAAGAAAGCTTTGTAAAGAACCCGACCATGTTCGAGTTTGGTGGCGAAGACGACTTCCAGCTGATGCAGGCTATCAATCATTTAGAGGGCAGAACGGTAAAGCGGAATGATCCCACATTGGCTCAGGCCGCTACCGACGAATCCGCTAGTGACGCAGCAGAGGCTGAAAAAAAAACTCCAGTGACAGCGACCCAGAGCGATAACATCAAACGTTATCGTGTGACCCCCCAAGGTTTACAACCGGTTCAATAGGTTTTGTCGTCGTATGTCATTAGATGATGCACAACTCATGCGCTATGCTCGTCATATTTTATTAGACGAGTATGGCATTGAGGCTCAAGAAAAAATTTCTGCAGCAAAAGTCTTAATCGTAGGTGCAGGTGGACTAGGCTCACCTGCAGCCTACTATTTGGCTGCTGCCGGAGTAGGCAGTTTGACTTTAGTTGATGATGATGAGGTCGATCTCAGTAATCTGCAGCGTCAAATTTTGCACAACTCCGAGCGTGTTGGGGTTAACAAAGCCCTTTCTGGCCAAGCCACTTTGCAGGCATTAAATCCCTTAATTCAGATCGAGCCCATAGCGCAACGCTTATCGGATGAGGACCTAGATCGCCTCATGCCACAGCACGATCTGGTATTGGATTGCACCGATAACTTTGCAACACGTCACGCTATTAATCGTGCGGCGGTGCGCCATCGCGTGCCTATAGTCTCGGGGGCGGGTATCCGATTTGCAGGTCAAATCAGTGTCTATGACCTGCGCGAAGCCGATGCTCCGTGTTATCACTGCCTCTTTCCCGAAGCCGATGACGTCCAAGAGTTACGCTGTGCTACCACAGGTGTGTTGGGGCCATTGGTAGGAATGGTAGGCTGTATTCAAGCTGCCGAGGCGCTAAAGGTGCTGGGGGGCTTTGGTGAGCCTTTGGTGGGGCGTTTGCTTAGTGTTGATGCCCTGACCATGCAATGGCATACCGTTCGCTTCCGCAAAGATCCCCACTGCTTAGTCTGCAGCTAATGTACGAGGGGGCCATGCCCCCGATACGGTGGTTTGCTTTCTTTGCCGCTGTGCCTACTTCTTTAGGTCGTGCGCTATTCACGTTCTCACTAAGCAGTGCTTAGCGAATCCATGTATGCTACAGCAGCCAGAAGGGAATTAGAGGCATGACCTCCTTATGAAGGAAGCGCCGCATGTTAGGCTTTTTTCAGGAACTCGGACTTTAACTCGTAAGGCGTGCCATTAATCCGGCAGGCGATATCGTGGTCGCCATCAATAATCCGAATGCCGCGCACTTTGGTGCCTTTTTTCAAGTTAGTCGATGAACCTTTTACTTTCAGGTCCTTAATCAATAAGACATCGTCACCGTCTTGCAAAGGGGTGCCATTACTATCGCGTACCACAGGACCGTCTTCCTCGGAGTCTTCGGCGTTAATAGGCCACTCGTGAGCACAGTCAGGGCAAATATAAAGCGCTTGATCGGAATAGGTGTGGTCCATACCGCATTGAGGACAGGCTGGAATAGTAGACATGCAATTTCCTTTTGCTAATTTTTAAGCGAATTTAATGGGTTTTAATTTAAATTGGCTTAATTTTACTCCTTTTTGTCCTCGGGGGCAGTAGCGGCAGACGCTACGTTGGCGGGCAAGCGTCTAAATGAAAATATAGACAAGGCCGTTAGTACACCAATCACAATAAAGCCCCAGAAAAGGTCGGTTTGCTGGACGTCGCTGTGATCGTAGAATTGCATACTGATATTTAACGTAATGGCAGCACATGCCACACCTAAACTAATACCTAGCTGTTGGGCCATGGCAGCAAAGGAACTGGCACGGCTCATGGCTTTTTGATCAAGGTCGACGTAGGTTAAGGTGTTGACGGCAGTAAACTGTAAGGACCGGAATACACCGCCCACGGCTAAGATCAAGGAAATGACCCATAACGGCGTGCTTTCAGTGAAAATGGCGCAGATGGCAATAGAAAAACCAGTCAAGAGCGCGTTATACATCAGCACGTTGCGGTAGCCAAAGGTGCGAATGATTTTAGGTGCTAGGGGTTTAATAATGAGAGCACCTACGGCACTGGTAAAGGTGACGAAGCCCGCTGTCATCGCACTTAGGCCAAAGCCTATTTGTAGCAAAATAGCCAACATAAAGGGCACGGCGCCCAAGGAAAAGCGGCATAAGTTTCCGCCTAAAATAGACACGGCAAAACTGCGGGTACGCAACAACGACAAATCTAAAATAGGGAAAGCGGTGTGACGCGCATGCCAAACATACCAAAGCCCGGTGATGAGTCCCGTTCCTAATAAAAGCGCTAGTTCTTTGGCACTAAGCTCATCGTGTCCTAAAGACTCAAAACTAACCACTAACGAGGCTAAAGCGGTAGCACTCAGGATAAATCCAAACCAATCCAGTGGGGGTTTGCTGTCGATGACATCGGCACGTATAAATTTAAAAATAAGCACAATGCCCAGAATACCTACGGGGACATTGATGAGAAAAATCCAGTGCCATGACATATATGTCACAAAAAAGCCGCCCACAGGGGGGCCAATAACAGGGCCTAGTAACGCCGGTAGGCTAAGCACCGCCATAGCACTAAGCAGTTGGTCTTTAGGCACGCGGCGCAGCATAATAATGCGTCCTACGGGCACCATCATGGCGCCGGCCATGCCTTGGACTATGCGTGCTGCAATTAATTGATCTAAGGTTTGCGAGAGCGCGCAAGCTACGGAACTAAGCGTAAAGAGCAAGACTGCCGCCACAAAGATACGGCGTGCTCCGAAGCGATCCGCTGCCCAACCACTAATGGGCACAAACACGGCCAGTGCAAGCAAATAGCTAGTAATAATGGCATTCATGCGAATGACATCCGTCTCTAGGGCTTGGGCCATCATGGGTAGGGCCGTGGCCACGACAGTGGCATCTAGCATCTGCATAAACAGAGCGCAGCCAATAATATAGGGAATAATGCGAATGGCTTGGCGTTCGCGGGTAGATAATTCGGGTGAGCTTTTTTGGGGGATCTGTTCGCTGGACATAACTTTGCAGTACACTGTGCCTATGTTCAATTTTTTCTTTACACTCCATTATGGCAAAGAATTACGAATCTGAAGTCACTCAGTTTCTAAACAATTTCAAAAAACAGCATTCTGACACCGAAGCAAAGCAGCGCGAAGGTCGTGGTCGCCTTTGGGATAAGCCCATTGATGCTGAAGCTCAAGAGGGTTACAAGACAGCTAAGGTACCCCAAGCCCCCTATGTGTATTACGACAATATTTGATTTATGTGTTGTTTTAAGGGGTGGACTCTAGTTTGAGCACCTCTGCGATGGAATTAGATGCTTCCTTAGAACCTAAGGAGGCTTTTGCGCGTCTGTATGGTGAACCGTTATTTAGTCTGCCTCAAGACCTCTATATTCCGCCGCAAGCTCTCGAAGTTATTTTGCATAGTTTCGAAGGGCCGCTAGATTTATTGTTGTATTTAATACGCAAACAAAATATTGATGTGTTGGATATTCCTATGGCTCAGGTGACAGAGCAATATCTGGAATACGTAGAGCAGATTCGTCAAACGCATCTAGAGTTAGTGGGCGAATACCTACTCATGGCGGCGTTGCTGATTGAAATTAAATCACGCATGTTATTGCCCGTTAAAAAGGCGGATACGGGCGAAGAGGTCGAAGACCCTCGCGCCGAGCTGGTACGGCGCTTGCTAGCTTACGAGCAAATGAAGCGGGCGGCTTTGGAGTTAGACGAATTACCGCGTCTAGAACGTGATTTCGAGGTAGCAGCGGCTCAGGTGGAGTTACACATCGAGACCATTTTGCCCGATGTGTGTGCCGAAGATTTACGTCAGGCGTGGCTAGGTATAATGCAGCGCGCGAAACTGCACCAATCGCACACTATTACGCGCGAACAGTTATCCGTGCGGGACCACATGAGTCAGATTTTGCGTCGCTTGTCTAAGCACGAGTTTTTAGAGTTTAATCAGTTATTTGATGCTGTCATAGGGCAAGCAACTACCGACGCAGCAGCGGTAGTGGTAGTGCATTTTTTAGCGATGCTAGAGCTCGTTAAAGAATCATTAGTTGCGCTCACTCAGGCCGAGCCCTATGCCCCGATTTATCTACGGTTGGCGTATACGCAACCTACCGTTGCTGCTTAATTTTGTCATCGGAGTTCCGAGTGAAGGTTGTACACACTATTCAAGAGTTACGTGATCAGTTGCAAGGGCAGTCGCGCATCGCATTTGTACCAACGATGGGAAATTTGCACGAAGGCCATTTAGCTCTGATGAAGTTGGCTAGACAACATGGAGATCCCGTCGTAGCCAGTATTTTTGTCAACCCGTTGCAGTTTGGCCCTAACGAGGACTTTGCTGAATACCCCCGTACCTTGGCTCTGGATATCGAGAAACTGGAAAAGGCGCGCGATGTGTATGTGTTGTTTGCTCCATCCGAAAAAGAAATGTACCCCGAGCCTCAAAGCTTCAAAATGCAGCCACCCACTGATTTAGGTGGCATTCTCGAGGGCGAAGTACGTCCTGGCTTTTTTGATGGCGTGAGCACGGTGGTCATGAAGTTATTTTCCTGTGTGCAGCCTCGTGTGGCCGTTTTTGGTAAAAAAGACTATCAGCAGCTAATGGTAGTGCGAAAAATGTGTAGGCAGTTTCAGTTACCCGTCGAAATTCTTGCCCACGAAACGGTGCGTGAAAGCGATGGCTTGGCCATGTCGTCACGTAATCGTTACTTATCACAGGTAGAGCGTGAAAAAGCGCCCGAACTCTACGCTTGTTTGCAAGCGGTGCGTGCGCAACTAGTCGCGGGTCATACCGATTTATTGGCCATCGAGGCCGAAGCCGTCAAGCAGCTAGAGCAAAAAGGCTGGGATGTGGATTATTTATCTCTACGACGCCAAAGCGATTTGCTTAGCCCTACCTCAGACCAAATTGCACAGGGTGAGCCATTGGTGGCCTTGGGTGCGGCACGTTTAGGACAAACTCGCTTAATTGATAATCTAGAGATTTAACACTAGGAGGCAACCCGCTATAAGGGTTTATACGCCGCGTGTTTTGGGAGTTTACGTAAGTAAGAACTCCTCCTTAGAATACCTCTATGTGTAGGTATCAAAGGGGGAGTTTTTTTATGTTGAACGCCATTTTAGCGAGTGCCTTAACACCGATGGAGAAACAGGTGTCGTTTGAGGTGTGTTTAGGCAAAGCCAATAAAAATATCGCCGGTGATTTTTATGTATCACAGCGCACGATTGAAGCCCACCGAGCCAACGCGTTTCAAAAGCTACGAGTACGTAACGCGTTAGAGTTGGCTCAGGTGTTGGGCTTGGACCCTGATCACATTGATTATGAGCGGCAAACGGGTCCGGTTTGGTTTTGTAGTTCGTCTATACCGTCAATGTCTTGCTGTCTGGATAGGTGTGCTTCCAGTGTAGGACTGACGTAGTTAAAGACGTTTACACGTAACTGTTGGTCGTGAATAAAGCTTAAGTCCGCTAATAGGGTGTTTTGAGTGGTTTCTAACAAAATACGAGTGGGTTCGGCACCAATTTGATGCCAACAGCCTTGGGCTACGGCTGAGCCTGTGCCGGGGGATGTTTCAGTCGCACGCATACGCCACACACCATTGGGGCTAAAGGTAACGGTAAAACGAACGGGAATGCAGTTGGTTTGGGTGGCGGCGCAGGGAATGGTCCCGGAAAAGGTACGTGCCTCGTAAAGCTCGCGAATGCCACCTGGAGGTAAGTCTGGATTAGCCGTGACAGCGGCAGAACCAAACGGAATAGCCAACTGTGAAGAGCTAGGGTGCTTAGCGCGGTCGCGTTGACCCTGTGCTTTTTCTTGGGCGTCAGTCCGTGTGCTATGGCGCCCGGCCTGCTCATCGATAGGGCTTTGTGCACAACCCACCAAAGCGCCAGCTAGAAGTAGGGCAGAAAGAGTAGCCAGAGGGCGTGTGATGCGTAATTTCATCAAAAAGCTCCTTGAACAGTAAAGGTGAAGTATGTATTTAGTCGCATTATATATTGGGCTGGGGACTCTGGTGTTCACTCATCTGTATTTTACGGTGATCCCTGATTATGCTTGGCAGATACAACACGGAGCGCTGGCCGATGAGGCGGTGTGGTGGCATAGCATTCAACAGGGGCCATGGCGTCGGGTAGACGCCGAATACGTGGCGACTGCACTGTTGTTTGGGTTGGGTTGGACGTGGTCTTTATTTCAAGCAGAGCAGGTATCGACTCCCTTTTTGTATTCCGTTCATGATGTGTTCATTTGGCTTGGTTTATTGTTACTCCTTGCACGTACAGATCACGCGTGTTTGTTGTTACCCGATGTATTAACGCAATCGCTTCTCTGGTGGGGGCTGCTGCAACTGAGTTTGGCTAGTCCTCATTTGTTGACGAACACCGTGTGGGCGATGGCCATTATTTACATCGGGGGACGATTACTTCAGTTCTTTGGAAATTTATGTTTTGCGATGCCCCTAGTTGGGCTGGGTGATGTTAAATTATTGGTTGCTGTTACACCTTGGCTAGGTGCTCATGCCATTATTTATGTGGTGTGTGGGGCTTGCTTGGGCTGCTTTGTGTTTCAAGCGTGTCAGCAACGACGGTGGCGCCCTACAGGCTCCTGTGCTTTTGGGCCTTATTTGGTTGGCGCTAGTTGGTTAGTTGGGTGGTTAGCGCCACCGGCTCTTTCCATTAATAGTTAACTCATGTCCCAGAAACGACTTAAAATAGGCTTAACAGGCGGTATTGGTTCGGGCAAATCGTATGTGGCTAGCTTACTCGAACAGTGGGGGGCTTCCGTGGTGGATACGGATGTACTCGCACATCAGCTGACCGCACCTCAGGGGGCCGCTATCGAGCCCATTCGCCTACAGTTTGGCGAATCCTTTATTACGCCTGATGGGGCATTGTGCCGCGATCAAATGCGAGAACTCGTCTTTAATGACCCCAGTCAACGCTTGGTGCTTCAAAATATTTTGCACCCTTTGATTCGAGAGCTTACATTTAGACAAGTACAGCAAGCCCAAGGTTGTTATGTTGTTGTGGTGGTGCCTTTGTTGGTTGAGTCAGGCCGCTGGAATCAGGTCGATAGGGTCTGTGTGGTCGACTGTGACGAGCCCACTCAACTAGCTCGAGTGCAGCAGCGTAGTGGGCTGACGGTGTCCCAAATCAAGCGTATCATGGATGCTCAGGCTACCCGAGCTCAGCGCTTGGCTGTTGCGGATGACATTATTCTCAACGATGCCCAAACCACTCTATCGCAGCTCACCCAGCGCACTCAGCAAATGCACCTGCAGTGGCTTAATTTGTAAGCCTTTTTTGCTAAACAAAACATGAATCATTTAGGGTTTTTATTGCGTGATCTTATACGAATACCCCTGTAACGAACGAGTACGCACTTTTTTACGTGTCGAGTCCATTTTTAAACGTTTGTTTTACTTCACCGAAGGTGAAGACAGTTACTTGCACCAGGCAGCGATGGCTACGTTGTTTGATTTACTCGAGGTCACCGAGCGCTCGGATTTGCGCGGTATGATTTTGCAAGACCTAGAGCGCCAACGGGTAACATTAGCCGCTTTACGCGAGCACCCCGAGGTCTCGGCCACGATGCTAGAAAAAATGCTCGATGAAATTAACCAAACCTCTGGAGCTTTGGCTACCGTCGGTCGTATTGCTCACGAATTACGCAGCAACGACTGGTTGTCTAGTTTGCGTGGGCGGTTGGTTGTGCCGGGGGGATACTCGCCGGTAGACATGCCCTCGTTTTATGGTTGGCAAATGCAAAGCGTCACCAAACGGCATGCCGATTTAGTGGGTTGGACGGCGTATTTTATGCCGTTATTTAATGCGCTTAACTTGATCCTACGTATTTTACGTGGTGCAGGTGATGTCACCGACGAGGTCGCTACCGAGGGCTCGTTTCAGGAAATGCTAAGTGGCAAAAGCTTTCAGTTATTGCGAGTGTGGGTAGACTCAAAACACGAGGTCTTCCCCGAAATGAGCGCAAATAAATATGTAATTTTGGTTCGTTTTGCACGTCAAGACATGGAACACAGGCCCATGACAGTCAAAGCAACCATTCCTTTTCAAATAGCACGTTGTAATGTGGGTTAATTATGGCCGGAGAATTCATACATGACAGATAACAAAGACCAGGTGCACTCAAAGAAAGCGAAACGCTGGCTTTGGGTGGTAGTGGTAGTTGCCGTGGTCGCTGCTTGGTATGGATGGTCTCAACGTGCTGCGGATACTCGTCCTACGGCTACTAGCCCGTCAGGACGTCCGGCAATGGGTATGCGAGGGCAGACGGTTCCAGTACGTCTTGTCGAGGTCACACCGGGTGTGGTCGAGGAGCGCCTGCAGGCGGTGGGCACAGCCCAAGCGTTTAATACGGTTGTCATACGTGGTCAGGTCGAGGGCGAGCTGATCAAAATTAACTTCAAAGACGGCGAGTTTGTACGCGCAGGCATGGTGCTAGCCGAGATCGATCCTCGTCCTTTCCAAGCTCGATTGGATCAAAGCCAAGGGCAGTTACGTCAGGTGCAGGCTCAGCTTAGTCAAGCCAATGCAGATTTAGCCCGTTATACCCAATTGGAAAAACAGCAGTCCATTGCCAAGCAGCAGGTGGATACTCAACGTGCGTTGGTCAAACAACTCGAAGGTTCGCTACAAGCCGCACAAGCCGCGGTGGACGATGCACAGCTACAGTTGGGGCACACCAAAATTATGGCTCCCATAAGTGGTCGTTTGGGCTTACGCAACCTAGACGAAGGCAATTTGATCTCAGCTGCTAATACCGATGGTTTAGTCGTCATTACACAAACTCAACCTATCGCGGTCAGTTTTGCTTTGCCCGAGATGGACCTACAGCGTTTGTTGGAACGCTTGCGCTTAGATACTGAGCTCAGCGTGTATGTCAACAATAGACAAAATAAACTCATTAGTACGGGCTCTGTGTTGGCTGTAGATAACGAAATCAGTTTAGAAACGGGTACGGTACGGGTCAAAGCCTCTATGCCCAATCTAGACAATCGTTTATTTCCCAACCAGTTTGTCAGTGTCAGCGTGTTGTTGGCAACACATACGGGTCTGGTGATTCCTAGCGAGACCGTGCAGACGGGTTCGATTGGAACCTATGTGTATGTAGTTGATTCTAAAAATAAAGTTGCTATTCGCCAGATCAACGTCGGCTTAACGCATGCCGGTAAAAGCTTAGTGATAGATGGCTTAGTTCAGGGTGAAAAAGTCGTAGTAGAGGGAACAGATCGTTTACGAGAGGGCAGTGTGGTAAATCCCATTAACGGCCCCTCCCCAAGTTCCAAATTATAGTAAATACTTAAGGTACTACTGCGGTGAATATATCTAGGGTATTTATTCTACGGCCCGTCGCCACCACCCTAGCGATGGTTGCGTTGTTGTTAGCGGGTTTATTGGGCTATAAAAGCTTGCCGGTGGCGGCCTTGCCACAGGTTGATTACCCCACCATTCAGGTGGTGACCTTATATCCGGGCGCTAGCCCCAGTGTGATGGCTTCGTTAGTGACCTCACCACTAGAGCGACAGTTTGGGCAAATGCCCGGCTTGGTCCAAATGAGCTCTAGCAGTTCAGGTGGTACGTCGCGCATTACATTACAGTTTGATCTAGAGCAGCCATTGGCTGTGGCAGAGCAAGAGGTACAAGCGGCTATCAATGCGGCTTCTAGCTTATTGCCTTCTGATTTGCCTTCCCCGCCTTTGTATAACAAGGTGAACCCGGCCGATCAACCTGTGATTAGTATTGCAGTGACTTCGCCGACTATTCCGCTGCCTCAGGTACGTGATTTGATTGATTTGCGCGTGGCGCAAAAACTATCACAAGTGTCAGGAGTAGGATTGGTGAGTATTGCCGGGGGGCAACGCCCTGCGGTGCGTATTCAGGTGGACCCCGAAGCGCTAGCAGCACGTAATACCTCTTTGTCAGCGGTGCGGCAGGCGGTACTGGGGGCTAACGTCAACCAGCCCAAAGGCAGTTTAGACGGTCCGCAGCGTTCTACCACTATTGGTGCTAACGAACAATTACGATCCATCGAAGACTACGAAAACCTCATCATTCATTATATTGATGAGGCACCCCTGCGCTTGGGCGATATAGCCACTATTGTGCAAGATGCCGAAGACCTACGCCAAGCAGCATGGGTAGGCGTAGAGCCCGCCATCTTGCTGAATATACAGCGTCAGCC
Source organism: uncultured Paenalcaligenes sp. (assembly GCA_947626245.1). GTDB lineage: Bacteria > Pseudomonadota > Gammaproteobacteria > Burkholderiales > Burkholderiaceae_B > Paenalcaligenes. The sequence continues at coordinate 26,868 of CANQRK010000011.1, forward strand.
TGGGGCTAATGTGATCGAGGTGGCTGATCGCATCAAAATACAAATTGATGATCTACAGCGCTCGTTGCCTACAGGGGTAGACCTACAGGTGGTCACGGATCGCACCCTAACCATTCGTGCTTCGGTAGAACAAGTACAAACCGAGATGTTACTGGCTATCGGCTTGGTGATTTTGGTGACCTTTGCGTTCTTACGCACTTGGACTGCGACCTTTATCCCGTCCGTGGTGGTGCCGTTGTCTATTGCAGGCACCTTTGCGGTGATGTTTTTCTGGGGTTTTAGTATTAATAACCTCACCTTAATGGCGTTGACCATTGCCACGGGTTTTGTGGTTGATGACGCCATTGTCATGATAGAAAACATTGCGCGCTATATCGAAGAAGGCATGAAACCCCTAGAGGCGGCCTTAAAAGGGGCAGAGCAAATCACCTTCACGTTGATTTCGCTAACAGTGTCTCTCATTGCTGTGCTGATTCCATTGCTCTTTATGAGTGATGTGATTGGGCGTTTATTCCAAGAGTTTGCCATTACGTTGGCCATTGCGATTACGCTGTCTTTGTTTATTTCTCTTAGCTTAACTCCCATGATGTGTGCGCTGTACTTGCGTGCTCCCTCCGATCAGCCACAAAAACAGAGCCGTTTTGTGCAGTGGGCAGATCGTACCTTGCAAAGTTGGGTGCAGGGCTACGAGTTCGGGTTGAAGTGGGTGTTGCGCCATCAGGTTTTGACTTTGTGGGTGGCAGTGGCTACTTTGGTGCTAACTGGCGGCTTGTATTTAATGGTGCCCAAAGGCTTTTTCCCGTCTCAAGACACGGGAATGATTCAGGCTATTACCGAAGGGCCTCAAACGGCTTCGTTTAGCGCCATGTCTCGATTACAAACCGAGGCGGCTCAGACGCTATTACAGCATCCTGATGTAGAGGCGGTGACCTCGTTTATTGGTATTGATGGCAATAATCCGACCTTAAATACGGG
>CANQRK010000012.1 GCA_947626245.1 uncultured Paenalcaligenes sp.
ATCACCTGGCTCCACTCTAGCCGCACAATGTCCTCGACTGAATCCACGATAAACGCCTGTGTGCTGCGTGCGTATTCGGTCACAATCATTAGGGTCGGCTCTTTGGTGGGCTCGCAGCCTACGATGGCCGGCAAGTCAAACACCGGTATCACCTGATCACGCAAACGCACCACCCCACGGGAGTAATTGGGCGCCCCCGCGATGGCGGTGATTTCAGGAATAATGACAATTTCACGAACTTTAAAGACGTTAATACCGAATAGTTCGGATTGGCCCCCATTGGCGCTAGAGCCCAGATGAAAGAGCAACAACTCGAACATATTCGAGCCAGTTAAATTCGTGCGTTCGTCAATTTCTTGTTGAGCAGTTACCATAATGGAGCCTTATCGTATGCGTCTAAGCGTTTGATCGTCTTAGTATTGTAACAAAAATTTAAAATCCAAAACCGTATTGTAAGTGCGACGGCCTATAGAGATGAGCGGTTCAGCGCGGAGCGAGGCACGAGCGAGCACTGCTTAGCGAATCTCTATAGGCCACCGTACCCAAAAAAGAAGAACATGACACAAAATCAGAAGCATGGCCTCTTAGAGCAGGCTATGATCCTGCAAATGCTCTGGCCGTTGATGCATGTCCGTGTTTTTCAGAAAACTACGAATGCGCGCGACCGCCTGAGAACGTAACTGCGACACGCGACCCTCGGTGATATCCATGACCACTGCGATTTCCTTTTGGTTTAGGTCTTCTTGGAACTGCAAAGCAAAAAGGAGTTTTTCTCGTTCGGGCAAGGCGTCTAGGGCTTGAATTAATGCCTGACGTAACTCGCCCGACATGAGCAAGTCGAGGGGGTTGTCGCTGTTGCTAGCATCGGTTTGTAGAAAATCCAATACGTCGCCGTCTCGGTCCTCGCTGCGGAAATTGAGGTCCTCGTAGGACACGATTTGCACACCGGAGGCGTCTTCGAGCAGGTCGTGGTAGTCATTTAAAGACAGTGCAAGTTCGTCTGCAATCTCTTGGTCAGTGGGCTCGGTCATAAGCCGCCGGCGCAGTTGCGTCACGGCGCTTTCTATTTGGCGGGATTTGGTGCGCACGCTGCGCGGCAGCCAGTCTTGGCTACGCAATTCGTCTAGCATCGCACCACGAATACGAGTAATGGCATAGGTTTCAAACTGCGCATCAGCCATTTGCTGATAGCGGCGTATGGCGTCAAGTAAACCCATCATGCCGGCTTGCATTAGGTCATCGAGCTCGACGCTCGCAGGTAAACGCGCCAGCATTTGTAGTGCTTGGCGTCGTACCAATGGAGCGTATTGAGCGATTAAGGTGTCTTCGGACTTGGACATAATACAATGCAATAAATAGAACCCTGTTCTGATCATTATGCCTGATTCTACCTTGCGCAATAGCGCAAAACAGCGCTCATAATCCCCCTCTGCTCAAATTTTGATTTAAATCAAATCCCACCGCCCCCTCCTCTCGGCCCTGCTGACACTAAAGTTTTCCCATCCCATGCCGTTAAAATTTTAATCATGTGTATTGGGCAAACGCCCTGCTCTTTTTCATCAGGAGCCAGCAATGGTCAACCCCATAGCATCACAGGCTGCGTCTTTTTTTCCAGCCAGTCACCCCACCGATGTTCAGTTCGACCCTAACTCAAAGGCCGAGGTGCAAGTTAACCCCAGCGATAAACCTGAAACTCAAGCGCAGGGCCAACAGCACCCCAAACCGCCTCCGGCTAAAACCTGGCCACAGCGCAAGCCCATGGGCGATATTATCGAGCCACCTAAAAGCTCTCTCGACACCGCTATCGAGCAGCTCAATAACAAGCTCAAGCCATGGTCAACAGGGGTGCGTTTTGATGTAGACCCCGATACGCAACGTTTGATCGTGTCTTTGGTCGACAGCGAGTCCGGCGACGTGATTCGTACTGTGCCCTCTGAGGCGGTATTGCAAATATCCAGAATGATCACCGAATTTCAAGGCAACGGCATTAACACCAAGGCCTAACCCGTTATAAAATACATGAACCTTATAAAGTAGGCTGATAAAGTCAAACAAGGGGTAATTTCATCGTTACTCAACCCCTTTATAGGAACTTTATCTAGGGCATACTCTAAAGGATAGGAGCGTTAAACATGGCTATTTCATCCATAGGCGTAGGTTCCGGCCTACCCCTAGACCAATTACTCGAAGATTTTCGCCGCAGCGAAAATCAACCCTTAGTTCAAATTCAGCAGCGTCAGGTTATTTCCGAGGCCCGTCTGTCTGGCTACGGTATTATCAAAGGCTCGCTCACTGACCTCCAAAAAGCAGCCCAAGCCCTTAACGATCCTCAAAAATACGGCGCCCTAAAGGCCACCTCGTCCGATAGCAATATTGGCGTTAGCGTAGAACACAATGCCGTCGCTGGTAACTACACCCTGACCGACATTAAGCTAGCCACCCAACAAAGCATTACCTATGCCGGCCAAGCCAGTCGCGAGGACCAAAATGGCTCGGGCGGCACCTTATCTATTACGCTTAGCGGCCCCGATGCCAAACCAGTCTCCATCGACCTTGGCGACGATACCTCGTTGCAAGGCATCATGAAAACCATCAATGCCAACCCCGATTTGGGGGTACAGGCAACGCTTATTAATGACGGTGACGCCGACAGCCCCTATCGTTTGATGCTCACCGCACTAGACACCGGCAAACAAGCTAGCGTGGCTACCATCACAGTTGAAAACAACGATGATCTTAGCTTTTTAGCTTTTGATGCCAACACAGGTGGCAGTGATAGCACGTATCAAGTCAATGCCGCCGATGATGCCAGTTTTAAACTTAACGGCATCGACATCACTAGCCAAAGCAATACCATCGAGGGCGTCATCGAGGGGGTTACCCTAAACCTGAACAAGGTCCCTACCGATGGTAATTCGGTCACCATTGCCGTCACCCGCGATGATTCCGTTACCACCAATGCGGTTAAAGACTTCGTCAAGTCCTACAACAGCCTCATCGACACCATCAAGGCTCAAACGTCGTTCAACGTGGAAACCGAGCAAAGCAGCGTCTTAACGGGCGATTCGTTGGTGCGTCGCGCTGAATCCCAAGTGCGCTCTGCGCTAAACAGTGTGATTGGCGAGGGCGCTATCCGCACCTTGGCCGATCTAGGTCTTAAAACCGATTACAAAACGGGTAAACTGGAAATTGATGATGCCAAGCTTTCCGAAGCCGTCAAAGACAATCTAGCCGATGTCACCCAGTTTCTTAGCAGCGACACCGGTTTAGGCAAGGCCATGGATGCCGTCACCAACGAATACATTCGTTCGGATGGCTTTATTCAAAACGCCACCGACGGCCTAAACGCATCCATCAAAAACATCAAAAGCCAGTACGAGGCCACTCAAGAGCGCATTGAGCTGAAAATGGAAAACTACCGTCGTCAGTTCAGCCAGCTTGACGTCATGATGAACCAAATGAGTGGCATCAGTAATTATCTGACCCAGCAACTTTCTATGCTGGCTAACATGAACAGCGACAGTAAATAATGACTTATTCCGCACCACGTCGCGGCCCCGGGGGCCGCCCCACCGCCCAGTCGTACTCCACTATCGGTCTCGAAACCCAAGTGCTTAGCGCTTCGCCCGAGGAACTGATTAGTCTATTGCTGGATGGGGCCCGAGTGGCCGTTATCAAAGCCAAACTTCACCTTGATAACGATCAAATTGCCGAACGTGGCCAAGCCATTTCCAAAGCCATTGATATTGTAGATACGGGCCTAAAAGGCTCGTTAGACCACGAAAAGGGAGGCGAGATCGCCGCCCAATTAGCTCAAAGCTACGATTTGATTCTTTATCATCTTATGCAAGCCAATTTGCACGCTGATAAAGAGCGCCTAGACATTGCCGAGTCCATGCTAAGCACACTACTCGACACATGGCGCGAAGCCACTAAAAAATAGTGGCATTTTTAGTTGAAGGTATCCACTTATGTCTAGCACGTCATCCGCTACTCTAAACCAATACAAAGTCATCGCTGACCTCAGTCAGCGTATGCTTGGCGAGGCACGCAGCCAACACTGGGGGCAGGTGATTGCCCTCAGCCAAGAATACACTCAGGCGGTCGAGTTGCTAAAGCAAATTAATCAACTGAACGACTCTGAGCGTTTGGCTAGACGCCAACTGTTGACCAAAATCCTCGAGGACGATGCCGAAATTCGTTTATTGGCCGCCCCCGAGTTACGCCGTTTAGGGCATATTTTGGGTGACATCAAGCGTCAACAGACAGTGGTTAACGCCTATTGCTCGCCTACCTATAGTTCATGAGCATTGGTCCTTCAACACTAGGTAATTTACTGGTTCATCGCCTAGACTCTGTGCTGGGCATTAGCCAAACCACGCAGCATCGTACCGGTGCTCACCCCGATGCGCTGCGTCAAACGCAGTCTATGCAGCGCTTAATCCAAGGTGACAATCCGGCGACGCGCTCTTCGCGCGAATCAGTGGATCGCGCCAAAGAAGGCGATTCCACCCGGGTACAAAACCGTGCCGATGCACGCCTTGAAAGCCAGCTTCAAAAGTACACCGACAATCGTTTTACGCCTTCGGCCCCGACCACTCTGGGACGCACCGCACGCACGATTTTGGCGTTATTGACGCAATACGCGCATCAGCCCGTCCAAGGGCAGCGCCCGTTGCTATCGGGTCAACTGCAGCAGTCTCATGCCCAAAATACCCCCCAAGGTACGGCCACCCATACCCACACAGCCAATACAACGCCTGCCGCCAGCCCAAATCAAGCCAATCCTAATGTAGCGGCCTCTGCACGCGCTGCCTTAAGCGCCACCTTAAACCCGACGCCTTCGAATAGCGCTCAGGCGCAACTGAACACAACGCCTACCCTCAGTAGCGCTACTGCTACGGCAGGCACGCAGGCCAGCGCCACCCCCAGCAGCCCGTTATCCTTGATTACGCAAATCTTGGCTCAGTCTTTGCAGCAGTCGGTGCAGCAAAGTGGGTTGTTTTACGAGGCTAAACTGGCGCAGTTAGTCAAAGGTCAAATTAGCGCCGAGTCCTTGCAGCAACAGCCGCAAGCACAGGCCCATCAACAGCGCGCCCAACCGTCCCCGTCAGTCATGCAACAATTAGCTGGCGCCACAGCACAAAGCGCCGATGCGCCCACCCAAAGCCTGCAACAATCAGGCATTGAGCCCTCTACGCAGCAACTGGTGCGTCAGCAGCTCGAGGTATTAGCCAATCAGGTGTTCAACTGGCGCGGCGAAGCGTGGCCGGGTGTACCGCTTGAACTAGACATAGAACGTCATCAACCTGACGAGGACGAGGATCCGGCCAATGCCAACGATGCCGAAGACACCCCATGGCAAACACGTTTAAAATTGCAGCTTCCTTCCTTAGGGGACATTCAAGCGCGCTTGCATATTCATGACAATACCGTACGCTTGCATATCGAAGCGCCCGAATCTGCCGATCGTCTAAAACAAAATCTAGCTGGCCTAGTGAATCGCCTTGAAGCCCAAGGCATTCAGATCCAGCAGCTGCAAATTGTGCGCGAAGACGACTCCTATTTAGCCCCTCCCGACCCCTATTATGACCAAAACCACCCCTACTAACGCTGTGGCATTGCGCTATGATCCGTCTCAGGATCAGGCGCCTCGTGTGGTGGCCAAGGGCTATGGTCATGTGGCGGATGCCATTATCGCCACTGCCAAAGAGCACGGTTTGTATGTACACGAGTCGCGCGAGATGGTGGGTTTGCTCATGCAATTAGATCTAGATCAACATATCCCCACAGAGTTGTATCTAGTCATTGCTGAATTGCTAGCTTGGTTATATGCTTTAGACTCTGATGATCCCGATTTCGAGCAATTGCTCGGTCCTAAGCCTAGCCTCTAGGCATCCAAAATACGGTTAAAAAATGATAAGGCGTAAAAAGCCTTGTTTTTTGGCGCTTAATACACGGCTTAGGTAGACACGACTAAATGTACATTATGTCGTAGAGCAAACCTGTATTTAGGTTACGATTTTCTACGAGTTAGCCATATGACCTTATCATCCATTCCTGCCATCGATTCCGTGTTATCTCAAATGCGCAGTGTCGCCGACGTGGCCGCTAGCCAAACACGCGCCGCTAGCTCTGACTCTGCCAATGCTGCCGCGCCGGGTAGCTTTGCCGCGGAACTGCACCGCAGCATTAACCAGCTAGCCGCGACACAAAATCATGCGAATTTTCAAGCCGAGTCTTTTGTGGCAGGCACAGCCAATGTTTCGCTGAATGATGTCATGCTCGAATCCCAAAAGGCCAGTATTGCCTTCCAAACTACGCTGCAAATGCGTAACCGCTTGGTCGAAGCCTACAAAACCGTCTCCAGTATGCCGGTCTAGTCACTACCGATTCGCGCTTAACTAAAGTTACCCTATTTTGTATCTGCTTATTTCTTACGGTTTAGTACAAACCATGCCAACATGGTATCAAAACATTACTTTGCGAGGCCTTAAATGAGTCAGGCCTCCTCGTTAGACCGCCTCCCCGGTGTCGAGCAACTTCGCAAACTCCCGCGCGTCGCCCTAATGGCGGGCGGTGCTGCGGTCATTGCTGTAGTCGTGGCTATTGCTCTGTGGTCACGCGCTCCCGATTACAGTGTGCTGTTTTCCAATTTAGACGACCGCGATGGCGGCGCTATTGTATCTGCGTTGGGGCAAATGAATGTTCCCTATCAGTTTTCAGACAATGGCGGTGCGCTGCTCATCCCCAAAGACCGTGTACACGAAGTGCGCATGCAGTTGGCCAGCCAAGGCTTACCTCGTGGCGGCAATGTGGGTTTTGAGCTTCTTGACCAAGCCCGCTTTGGTGCCAGCCAGTTTACCGAACAGGTTACCTATCAACGTGCCCTCGAGGGCGAGTTATCTAGCTCTATTGCAGCCTTACATGCCGTCCAAGATGCTCGGGTTCACTTGGCTATTCCGCGCGAAACCTTGTTTGTGCGTGACCGCCAAGCCCCTACGGCATCCGTATTACTGACGCTATACCCCGGCCGTACCATTACCGAAGGCCAAGTATCCGCTATTCAATGGTTGGTGTCCTCTAGCGTACCGTCCTTATCAGCTGAAAACGTATCAGTAGTGGACCAAAATGGACGCCTACTAACGCCCCCAATGGGTGAAGCTGGCTCTAGCACCGTACAACGTGACTTTGTCACCGACGTAGAGCAACGTGCCGTGCAGCGTATTATGACGTTGCTCAATCCCCTATTAGGCTCAGGTAACGTGCGCGCTCAGGTTAGCGCCGACGTGGATTTCTCTGCCCGCGAGCACACATCAGAATCCTACAAGCCCAATCAAAAGCCCGGCGAAGGCGCTGTGCGTAGCGAACAAAGCAGCGTAGCGTTAAATAACAGCAGCAATGACCCCGAAGGGGTACCCGGCGCGCTCAGCAACCAACCGCCTATTAATACGGTGGCACCTATTGTGGACGAGGCCGCTACCGCTGCAGCCCAAAACACGGCCAATACGGCGGCTACCTCTACCGACGCCACTGACTTTTCTAATGTGGACGCCAGACTGTCTCAGCTCGAAGCGCAAGCCAAACTGATTTCCCCTTCAGGAAGCGCGCGTACTGACATCACCACTAATTACGAAGTCGACCGCACCATCAGTCACGTAAAAAACGCAGTGGGCGAGGTTAAACGTTTATCGGTCGCTGTGGTATTAAATTATAGATACCTAGACAAAGAATACGAGCCCCTTAGCGATGAGGAAATCGACAACATTCGTTCCTTAGTCATGCAAGCGGTGGGTTACTCCGCCGAGCGAGGCGATAGCATTAGCGTTGTTAACAGTCGCTTTAGCGAGCAACAAAATACCAGTGTTCCTTTTTGGCAAAACAACACCTACATAGAGGCTGCCATGACGATACTCAAATACTTGGTCATTGCCCTCCTGTTCTTTGCTTTCTGGCGGATTGTGGTTAACCCCATTATCCAAGGCTTAATTCAAGCGCGCCTACAGGCCCAGACCATGCGTCTAGAGGTCGAGGAAAGTGCAGAGCGCCAAAAAGAAGCCAAAGAACGCGCTGCCGAAATCAATCGATACGAAGACAACATCAGCACCGCCCGTGTTATGGCTGAAAAAGACCCACGTGCTGTGGCGATGGTATTACGTGCCTGGATGAATAAAGAAGACAAAGATGACAACTAATGAGGAAAAACTACGCGACAGTGCCATTTTGATGATGGCACTGGGTGAAGACGCCGCCGCCGAGGTCTTTAAGTACCTGAACCCCAAAGAGGTTCAAGAGCTCGGTTCGGCCATGGCGAATTTATCTCAGCTGACTCGTAACGACATGGACTTAGTCCTCGAGGACTTCCGCCAAGAGGCCGATCAGTTCATGTCTGTCACCTTAGACTCTAACGAGTACATTCGCTCGGTATTAAACAAGGCGTTGGGTACAGACCGCGCCGCCGGTATTATCGAAGACATCTTAGATGCCGAGCGCGGCACAGGCTCGGGCATTGATGCGTTAAACTGGCTAGATGGTGCGAGTGTGGCCGAGCTTATCGCCGATGAGCACCCTCAAATTATCGCCACTATTTTAGTGCATCTAGAACGCGATCGTGCTGCCGATGTCTTAGTCGAGCTTAGCGAACGCTTGCGCGACGACGTCGTGCTGCGTATTGCGACCTTTGGTGGTGTGCAACCCAATGCCCTCCAAGAGCTCACCGAGGTCCTCAACTCCTTGTTAGCTGGTCAAAGCGCCAAGCGCAGCAAAATGGGTGGCCCACGCACAGCGGCAGAAATTCTTAACTACATGTCTTCTTCCCACGAAGAGGCCATTGTTAATAGTCTTAAAGCCATGGATGCGGATCTTACCGATCGCATTGTCGAGGAAATGTTCGTCTTTGATAACTTGCTGGCCATCGAAGACCAGTCGATTCAGCTTATTCTCAAAGAAATCGAGACCAACTCGCTTACTATTGCACTAAAAGGCACCACCGACGAGCTACGCGAAAAGTTCTTCCGCAATATGTCCAAGCGCGCAGCCGATATGCTACGCGAGGATATCGACGCCCAAGGCCCTGTACGTATGTCCAAGGTCGAAGAAGAGCAAAAAGCCATTGTGGAAGTGGCACGCCGCCTAGCCGAAGACGGTCAGATCAACCTCAGTGGCTCTGTTGGCGACGAGTATGTCTAACCCCCCTCTTTCTCCTTATGCCGAGCTGGACTGGCGTCCGTGGGAAATTGAGTCCCTAGACGGCAGTCCCAAAGTCGTTCAGCCCGAACCCGAAGAAGAGCCTACCATTGATATGGAGGCCCTTTTAGCCGAGGTGGCCGAGCTTAAAGAATTAGCCAGACAACAGGGGCATGCCGAGGGCTACGCTGCCGGCTTTGATCAAGGCCTTGCCGAGGGCAAAACCAAAGGTCACGCCGAAGGCTTTGAGGCAGGCCATGCTCAGGCGGTAGAACAAGGTCATCATCAGGGTTTTGAGGCGGGTAGCATCCAATCCGCCGAGCAATGCGCGCAGCTGGCTACCTTGGTCTCTACGTCAGCCCACGCCTTAGATGAACTGCATGCAGAGGTCGGCCAGTCCTTATTGCAACTCGCTATTCATCTGGCCCAGCAAGTATTGCAAAACGAGTTAAAGCAACACCCCGAGCACGTCGCCGAGCTACTCGAGCAAGTCCTGCAGGGTTCTGAACACAAAGAACAAACGCTCACTGTGTTGGTTAGCGCCGACGACTGCGAGCTTATTCAATCGCATTTAGCTGATGATTTAGCTCACAATCCGGCGTGGCGCATCAAAACCGACCCGCACATAAGCACAGGCGGCGTATTAATAAAAACCGCGTTGGGTGAGGTCAATGCCACCCTAGAAAGCCGATGGCATCGTGTGTTGGCTCGCTTAGGTCCTATCGAAACCTCTGCCCATGAGTAAACCCAACAACCCAACGGCACAATGGCTCGCTCAGCTGGAAACAGCCCGCTTACGTATTCAAAGCAGCGATCCCATCGCCCAAAGTGGCCGTATCACCAAAGCCACTGGCTTGATACTCGAGGCCACCGGATTGCACTTGCCCTTAGGGGCAGCCTGTCGTATTCAGGTCTCGGCCAGCCTAGATCACTGGGCGCACGCTGAAGTCGTCGGTTTTGAAAACGACATTCTGTATTTAATGCCGTACCATGAAATCATGGGATTACGGCCTGGTGCGTTGGTGTTAGCCCTAGAGCCCGTTACCGAAACCCCTATTCATTTACACCCTCAGGCTCAGGTCGAAGTGCCGCCACCACCGGCCTTGGCTCAACAGCTGCCCGTTGGTGCGCATCTATTGGGACGTGTAGTGGATGCCGCCGGTCACGCCCTCGATGGCTTGGGCTCACTGGATCATGCCGCCAAAGCCAGTCTAAATGCTAAATTTATCAACCCCCTAGAGCGCACCCCCATTAATCAGCCTATGGACGTAGGCGTACGTGCAATTAACGGTTTGCTCTCTATTGGGCGCGGTCAGCGTATTGGTTTATTTGCTGGCTCTGGGGTGGGTAAAAGTGTGCTGTTAGGAATGATGGCACGCTATACTGAGGCCGATGTCATTGTGGTGGGCTTAATTGGGGAACGAGGTCGAGAGGTCAAAGAGTTCATTGAACAAAACTTGGGCGAACAAGGCCTAGCTCGCTCGGTGGTTGTGGCTGCCCCGGCCGACGTATCACCGCTGTTGCGCCTTCAGGGCGCGGTCTATGCCACCCGTATTGCCGAATTTTTCCGCGATCAAGGCAAACACGTGTTGTTGATCATGGATTCGTTAACGCGTTATGCCATGGCCCAACGGGAAATTGCCCTAGCCATTGGCGAACCGCCTGCGACCAAAGGCTATCCGCCGTCCGTATTTAACAAGCTCCCCACGCTGGTCGAGCGCGCCGGTAATGGCGCTAAAACCGATGATGGCAGCACACCCGGTTCTATTACCGCCTTTTATACGGTGCTAACCGAAGGCGATGACCAACAAGACCCCATTGCCGACTCGGCTCGTGCTATTTTAGATGGACACATTGTGTTGTCGCGCCGCTTGGCCGATAGTGGTCATTATCCAGCGATTGACGTCGAGGCCTCCATTTCGCGTGTGATGTCTGCGGTGGTCAGCCCCGAACACATCAAACTGGTGCACCAGTTCAAACAGGCGATGTCTATTTATCAGCGCAATCGCGATTTAATTGCGGTAGGTGCTTATCAGCGCGGCAACGATACGGCCATTGACGATGCCATTCAGCGTTATCCGTGGCTGGAAACCTATTTGCGCCAAGACATTGATATGCCCATCAGTTTTGATCGTGCGCTGGCCGAACTAGAGGCCATTTTAGGAGCCGAAACACATGCCTAATGCCTCTATGAAAACCCTGATTCATCTGGCTGAAAACGAAGTCGATCAACAAATTAAGCTATTGCAACGTCTTAATAGCGAACGCCAACAAGCCGCCATACAACTCGACACCCTGCACCAATACCGTGTGGATTACTCCGATCGTTTACTCCAAGCCAGTCAAACGGGCGTAACGATGTCGAACTACCATAATTTTTACCGCTTTATCGGCACTTTAGATCAGGCCATTACACAGCAAAATAGTCTACTAGGGCACTTAGATAAAAAAATCTCGGTACAGCAGCAACATTGGTTAGCTGCCAAGCAACGATTAAATGCGTACCAAACACTACAAGAGCGTCGCGACCAGCAGGCTTTAGCCACTCAAGCGCGCATAGAACAGCGTGAAAATGATGAACTGTCTGCCGCCATGCACTATCGGCTCAGACACGCCAATTAAATGGGTTAAAAAAGCATGAACTCAATCTTGTTGTCAGGACTTAGCAACAGCACCTCTTCCGGCTTAGACACCTCAACGGGTGCTAAAAAAGCAGGCATAGGCGCGTCTTTTGCCCATTTACTTCAACAGCAATCCGATCACATCGACGGCGACCTGGTTTCGTGGCTGCAGTCTCTAGACCTGGATCCGGCTGCGCTACTCGCTGATCTACAGGACACGGGCATCGATCCCAAAACCCTGTGGGCCGATATCAAAGCCTCCAACTTTGATCCCAAAGCGCTGTTAGACCATTTCAACGATGCCTCGCCAGCCAACGATCTAAGCGACTGGCTACACAACTCCAAACTAGGCGTGGCGTTGACTCAACGCCTAGAACAACGACTGCCATCAGCTCAGGCTCAGTCACAAGACACGCCCATTGACATCAGCAATGACAACGCATTGGCCTTTATTCAGTCCACCTTGTTCATTGCCCAAGAATCCGCTTCTTTGCGTACCGGCGCCTCTCACCTTGCGGGCGTCAACGAACGCACCTTGGGTCAGGACGCGTTACAGCGTATTGGTCAGCTGGGCACTGCTCGCTCGGACTCCGGTCTGACGCTAGATCACCTAAAAGACCAGTTACGTAGCATTAGCAATACCCCTTTGGCACAACGGTCTGAGCCCCTAGAGGTGGGCCGCTTTGTGGCAAACCCTAATTTCCAAGCCAACACCTTAGCGGAAACGACCGTTAGTTTTGCCGCCATCAATCTGGCTAACAGCCCGACTGTACACCCTGCTTTAACTAGCGCTCCCAACTACACTGCGCAGTTAGCCACGCCTGTTCAGCACACGCAATGGAGCTCTGACTTAGGTCGCGTCATGGTAACGCTTAGCCAACAAGCGCAACAGTTAGGGCCACAAAATGCAGAAATTCGCCTTGATCCACCCGAACTAGGTCCGCTGCGTATTGTGCTATCTGTTGTCGATAACGTTGCACACGCTACCATTTACGCAGCTCATGCTCAAACCCGCCTGACGGTCGAACAAGCCCTGCCCCAACTGCAACAGCAATTAGCACAATCCGGCCTTAGCTTGGGCGACACCAACGTCAGTGATCAAGGTTTTACCGGTCAATCTGACACCAATGCCTCATCGCAACACGCCAACGCGTCAACGACTTTTAGCCTAAACGGCACGGGTCAATCCACCGAGGATGGCCCAATAGTCAAGTCAAATACAGACGCTAAGCGCATGGCACCCGATGCTATAATTGATACCTTTGCCTAACATTTCGTTACCCCCTTAAAGACTGCTGTTTATATCTATGGCTACCAGTTCTACTGCTCGCAAACGTCAGGCGCCAGACCTCGCCGCCGACACGCCTAACCGCCGTAACAAGCGCGCTCCTTCTACATTCAAGCGCTTTTTACGTCTTGTACTGCTCGTGCTCATTATTATTGCAGCCAGCGTGGGGGCTACCCTTTACTACACTTGGCCCTCGGGCGCTTCTTTGTTTAACTTTTTACCTAACTCGGTGACCTCAGTTGAATCTGAACCGGCTGTCATCGAAGAAGTCATTCAAGAAAGCCCAGCACTATCCCTACTGCCTGCCAAACCTATTTTTGTGCGCCTCGAGCCCTTTACTGTCACCATTACCGAAGGCGGTAATCGTACCCGTATTTTGCATGTGGCCATCACTTTACAAGTCGCCGAGGACCGCACTAAAACGACCATAGACGAATACATGCCGGTGGTGCGTGATCGTGTGTTGCGCATTTTGTCCGAACAACACCCTCAGTACATTCAAACCTCCGAGGGACGTGAGCAACTTGTCGCCACTCTAAAGCACTCGCTAAGCCAACCATTCAATAGCAGAAGCTCTGGCCCTGATATTTCTCATGTTCTGTTTACCGCCTTTGTGATTCAATAATGTCGTATCAAAGCTTTCTATCTCAAGACGAAGTCGATGCGCTCCTAGCGGGGGTCACTGGCGAAGAGTCACAGCAAAGCGTCAAGTCAATCGACTTACCTGGCGGGGTACGTGCGTATGATTTGGCCTCGCCAGATCGCGTTATTCGTCACCGCATGCAAACGCTCGAGCTCATCAACGAACGCTTCGCTCGACGTTTACGCAGCACCCTCCTAAGCTTTATGCGTCGTAATGCCGATATTACGGTGGGAACGATTCGGATTCAAAAATACAGCGATTTTGAACGCAATCTACCGGTTCCTAGCAACCTGAACATGATTTCGCTTAAACCGTTACGTGGTATTTCGCTGTTTACCTTTGATCCCAACTTGGTCTTTTTGATCATTGATAGCTTGTTTGGTGGCCATGGCCGCTACAACACCCGTATCGAAGGGCGTGATTTCACCACGACCGAACTTCGTATTATTCTGCGTTTACTGGACCTAACTCTAGACTGCTATTGCAGTGCTTGGGAGCCCGTCTACAAGATCGACTCCGAATACATTCGCTCTGAAATGCACACGAAGTTCGCCAACATTTGCTCTGGCAACGATCTGGTCGTCGTGACCTCGTTTAATATTGAATTCGGCGCCCAAGGTGGCAATCTTAATATTTGCCTACCCTACTCCATGATCGAGCCAGTGCGCGATTTGCTCACTCGTCCGCTCCAAGACAACAGCGTCGATGCCATCGACCAGCGCTGGACCCAACAACTTACCCGTCAAGTCCGTAGCGCCGAGGTCGAACTCAATGCGGAATTTGCTAACATCAATATGTCGGTGCGTGAGCTACTCAAACTCAAAGTCAATGACGTATTGCCTATTGATGTCCCTGATACTGTGACAGCTAATGTAGATGGCGTTCCGTTACTCAAAGGCACCTATGGCAGCCTCAATAACAAATACGCTATCCGCGTTCAAGAATTCCTGACACAACCAGAACCTGATTTTTTTAAGACTAAACGCCATGACAGATCCAAATAAAGCGAACGAAAACCAAGACAGCGATAACTTCGAAGCCGATTGGGCTGCCGCTATGGCGGAACAACAAGCCGGCACCGATGTCGATACCGGCACTCAAGCCGATGGCTTGGGCGATGTCAACGAGGACGACTGGGCTAGCGCCTTGGCCGAGCAGGCACTGGCTAGCAATGCCTCCGACACCAATACAGCGAGCACTGCCTCGGCCGCTCATGTGTTTCAGCCTCTGAACAAAACCCCCGATGGTGAAGCCGCTAGCGACATAGACATGATTATGGACATTCCCGTCCAACTCTCCGTCGAACTAGGCCGTACCCGTCTGACACTAAAAAACATCCTTCAACTGGGTCAAGGCTCAGTGGTCGAACTCGACGGCTTAGCGGGTGAGCCCTTAGATGTGTTTGTGAATGGCTATCTCATCGCTCAGGGTGAAGTGGTCGTAGTCGAAGACAAGTACGGTATCCGTATTACGGACATCGTTACCCCGTCTGATCGCATTCACCGCTTGAATAATCGTCGCTAATGACTCAGATGGACCTACTACGACTATCACTGAGCCTAGTGGTAGTCGTTATTCTCATTTTAGTCGCGGCGTGGATAGCACGCCGTAGTGGTTTTATGCGCAGTAATTCCAATGTGATTAAATTTATTGCCGCACACCCACTGGGCAACAAAAGCAGTATTGTCGTTGTTGAAGTTGAGCAGCAAAAACTGGTCCTCGGAGTTAGCCCCCAACAAGTCAACTTGTTGCATGTACTGCCCCCCACCAACGACGAATTCCAAACCACTTTGCATCAGGCCGTATCGGCCCAACAACAGCACTCCTCCAGTGAAAATAACACGCCTTAATCTTCTTTGCTGTCTAGCTGCTGTACTGACGTTTGCGGTTCCGTTTGCCGCCGAGGCCCAACAGTTTATTCAACTTCCCTCCGTCGATAGCAGCACCCATGCCGATGGCAGCCAAACGTGGTCCCTAAGCATCGAGACACTGGTCATGTTGACCATGATGTCTTTTTTGCCCTCTATGCTCATGATGATGACGGGTTTTACCCGTATTATTATTGTGCTGGGCCTATTGCGTAATGCGATTGGTACGCCCAACTCGCCACCCAACCCTGTTCTAATTGGGATTGCGTTTTTTCTGACCTTGTTTGCCATGGCACCGGTATTTGACCAGATTTTCGAGGTCGCCTACAAACCACTGGTAGAAAATCAAATTAGTTTTCAACAAGCGTTGACGCTGGGCCTAGAGCCAATGAAAACCTTTATGCTGCATCAAACGCGTGAAACCGATTTGCAGCTATTTGCCCAAATGGCCAATATTGGCGATGTACAATCTCCCCAAGACATCCCCTTACGCGTTTTGATGCCGGCCTTTATTACTAGCGAATTGAAAACTGCATTTCAGATCGGGTTTACCATTTTTATTCCCTTCCTGATCATTGACCTAGTCGTCGCCAGTACCCTAATGGCCTTGGGTATGATGATGGTTCCCCCCGTCACCATCTCCTTGCCGTTCAAGCTGATGCTATTTGTGTTGGCTGATGGCTGGCATTTATTGTTGGGCTCGCTAGCACGCAGCTTTTATCAATAGGAGCACATCATGACCTCAGAAACCGTCATGAGTATGACTTTCATCGCGCTAAAAATGGCGTTGATGCTGGCTGGGCCTTTTTTGTTAACAGCCTTGGTCTTAGGTTTAATTGTCAGTATCTTTCAGGCGGCTACCCAAATTAACGAGATGACACTGACCTTTATCCCTAAAATTGCAGGGATTGCGATCGTGGTCGTGCTGATTGGTCCTTGGATGATCACCACCATGGTGGACTATATGCAAACCCTGTTCCAACAAATTCCTAGCCTAGTGATGTAACGGCTACGGCAATGCTCTCCTTTACACCAGACCAATTTTTCCTATGGATAAATGCCTTTTTATGGCCTTTATTTAGGGTATTAGGTCTATTTATGACGGCACCGCTGTTTAGTGAGTCCAGCATTAACCTGCACGTTAAAATTGGCGCAGCCATTTTAATTACTCTGGTTATTGCTCCAGGCCTACCCATGCCTGACATCCCCACCGCCTCTTGGCCGGCGCTTATGCTGGCTATTCAACAAGTCTTAATTGGTTTTGCGCTGGGCTTTATTATGCGCATTGCCTTTGCTATTGTTATTTTGGCTGGCGAGTTTATTGGCTTTCAAATGGGTTTGTCCTTTGCCTCTTTCTTTGATCCCGGTACCGGCGCACAAACTGCCGTGGTGTCTCGTTTACTCAACCTCATAGCCATGCTGTGCTTTTTAGCGGTAAATGGGCACTTGCTGATGTTGCATGCCTTTGCTCGCACCTTTGAGGTCCTACCCATTAGCCCCGGCAGCTTAGACCCCAATGGGTGGGGTGTCATTATCGAATGGAGCCGAGAGCTCTTTCTTTCGGGCATGTTATTGGCCTTGCCTCTGATTATTATTTTGCTGACCATGAATCTGGCCTTTGGGATTTTGAACCGCACTGCCCAGCAAATCACTATTTTTGCCGTCGGTTTCCCCATCACGCTATTGACCGGTCTAATCGTTCTTGCGCTTGTCATCCCCCAAACCGCACCTTTCCTCGTCAGCCTCTTTGAACAAGGCTACTCCAACATGTTGCGCTTTACGCAAGAAATCAGCGTCCAACCATAAGGACGACGGTATCCCTCTCCTTCGATTTCTTTTCCTGTATGAGGAGGCTATGCCTCCGATCCCCTTTGGGTGCGAAGGCATATATGGGTGCGCTAAGCAGTGCTCACTCGTTACACTCGCTCCGCGCTGAACCGCTTACCCATATATGCCTTCGCCCCTAGAGGGTGACGGTATCCTTCTGTACAAGGGGAGTATCAGGTCGTAGAAGTAGTAAACGACGTACTGCACAAAAGAACAGTTAGCATCCTTGTACAGGGGTTTAGGAATAGGAGAGTTGCACTCCTACGGGTGCGGTAGCTTCGGTGTGGTTAACAAAATGAGAGGGGAGCTCGGCTTCCTGGCCATCGACCTGAAACTGGGCAACGGCTGTGGTTAATTGTTCAGACTGCTCTTGTAGGATGCCCGCCAACGTCATCAACTGTATGACTAAGGCCGAGTTTTGATGTACGACTGAATCCATTTGTGTCACGGCAATATTAACCTGGGTCACACCATCGCTTTGCTCATCAGAGGCACGACTAATGTCGGTCATTAGCGCAGAAGCCGAGTTAATGGCATGTACGACTTCGTCGATGACCTGTCCGGCATTACCTGCCTGTACAGCCCCCGATCGAATTTTCCCAGAAGAACTTTCAATGAGCTCTTTGACCTCGCGTGCTGCCTGCGCACTGCGCTGTGCTAACGCTCGCACCTCGGAGGCGACGACCGCAAAACCACGCCCTTGCTCTCCAGCCCGTGCGGCCTCAACGGCTGCATTTAAAGCTAAAATATTCGTTTGAAACGCAATGCCATCAATCACATTCACAAAGTCTGTAATTTGCGCAGAGCTTTTGCTAATGTCATCCATGGTGGATACCACGGTGCGCACCGCATTGCCCCCCTTGTTAGCAATGTCGGCAGCTTGTTTGGTGACTACATCGGCCTGATTCGCATTATCCGTGTTATGACGCACCGTCATGGCTATTTCGCTCATGGTGCTCGCGGTTTGTTGTAATGCACTGGCGGATTGCTCCATACGGGCATTCAGCTCGGTGTTGCCGCTAAATAGTTCTAACGCACTGCTTTTAATTTGTTCAGCGCTATCGCGAACCTGCATCACCATGGTTTGCAAGCTGTTCTGCATACGCTGTGATGACGCATACAGAAAACCAATTTCATTATCCCCATCAAAATGGGCTTGACGGCTAAGGTCACCATTAGCAATGTGATCAAACAAAATACCCAATTCACGCACAGGGCGAATAATACTGTGCTGAATAACAGAACGAATAATTAGGGTGAAAAATATCCCCAGTAAAACGCTAACAATAATAATCACTATAGCTAATTGCGTGCGTTCTTGGGCTTGTACAATAAAATCATTAGTTTGACCTTGGATAAATGTGCTAAGGCTGGTTACAGCCAGTTGAAACTCAGCTGCACGTAAATAACCGATATTTTCATTAATAACATAAAACTCGGTGTAGTTTCGTTCTTCGAGGGCATTGATTAAACTAAATAACACCTCATTCATATATAAACCGTAATTCTTGTTTAGGTTTTCTAGCAAAGCGACTTCCTCGGGGGTATTAGCTCCTAATCTATAAAATCGCTTGTATTCAAAATCGGCTAAATCAATGCTTAATTTAACTTTTTCTAATTCTTGGTCAGCAAAACCCAAAAGCTCGCTATCACCTCGGTAACCTGCCTCACGCATTTGGTGCGCCACTAGCATTAATGCGGCCCGGGCCTCGGCCGTTACGGCATTAAGCTCCATAATTTGTACTTGTCGTTGATTCTGCCCTCTGAGGTCCTGTACCATTTGACCATTTTGATTAAGAAAATAATACGCCGTACCTCCGAGTATAATCACCACCAATAACGACAACCCCATCACTGTCATTAATAATGTGCTAATACGCAATCTATTTAAAACCGATAAAACACGACTCAGCATAGCCTCCCCCATTTTTACATTTATGTATGTTAATTAACTAAATTTAACACAAATGACACAAATACCTGTTTCACCTAAGGGGAGATACTCTCTAGTGATTATACGGATGGCATTTTTCCTTTAGCTTTGACTTATCTTCTACATATTAATTACTATTAAAAAAATATAAAATTGGCACAAAAAAGCCCCGTCATACCATGCACGGGGCTAATTGAATTCAAGCTAACACTAACTACGAGCCGGTGTACTGCTCTGTCTTGGTTGGCTCACCATCGGCTATAATCGCTGGTTTTTTCTTGATGGCGGTTAATACCTGGGCCGAATTAAACTCTAGTAAAAGCTGGGGGTCTATATACAACGCATCGGGCAATACACTTTTACTATAGGCCCATAAAGCCAAAAAGGTACCGTTAGACTGATTGTAATAGTTGACCGGTTCGGCCTGTAGCAGTTGAATGGTTTCGGCATAGGTGGTTTTTCCAACGACCAGATCATTAACACCGCTAATCCGAAAAACATTACCTGTGCTATAGCAGGCAGTTAATGCTGCCACCAAAGCCATCATTACAGCGCGACGCCACCACGATTTCAGCATTTAAAATTCAACCCAATCGTCTTCAACAGGGCTATTTTTCTTTGCTCCAGATAGGTCTGGACGTAAAAGCTTAGCGTCTTTACCTGTACCCGAACTTGCATTCATACCTGGGATCATTGCCGGATTGGTCTTTTTCGCTGGAGTGTAAGCAGGCTTAAGCGCTGCTGGCGCTGTTTTCGTTGGGGTAGATCGGCTAGGCAAGGACTTGGTAGGACGTTGTAACTGCTGAGGTTTTTGCTGCAATGTTGCCGTAGCACGTTGATTTTTTACCTGAGCTTCGATATCTACTACATACGATTCAGGTAACTGATACGCACCAAGCACCGTGTGCAAGGTCTGGGCCTGTGCCGTCATCTCGGCAGCGGCTTTAGCGGTTTCCTCAACGCGTTCGGCGTTGTAGCTTGTATTACTATCTAAAGAAGTAATCGCCAAATTGACCTGATCAATTCCACTGGACTGCTCAATGGTTGCCGCACTGATTTCACCCATAATATCGGTCACACGTTTAACGGAGTCCACAATTTCCTGCATGGTGGCTCCGGCGCGCTCTACTTGGCCCGACCCCTCGTTAACCTTAGATACGGAATCCTCGATTAGAGTGGTGATCTCACGAGCGGCCTGAGCACTGCGTTGTGCCAAGGCACGAACCTCGGAGGCAACCACCGCAAAGCCGCGCCCTTGCTCACCCGCACGGGCCGCTTCGACGGCAGCGTTCAGCGCAAGAATATTGGTCTGAAAAGCAATGCTATCAATGACTCCAACAATGTCTGCGATTTTGCTGGAGCTAGCAGAAATACCCTGCATGGTGTTAACCACCTCGCCCACAGCACGACCACCTCGTTGCGCTACGCTGGACGCTGTCACTGCCAATTGGTTGGCTTGATGAGCGTTATCTGCGTTTTGACGAACCGTACTGGATAATTGCTCCATGCTGGCTGCCGTTTGCTGTAAGGCAGCGGCTTGCTCTGCAATACGTGCATTTAGGCGGTTATTGCTTTCTACAATCCCCTCGGTACCTAGATTTAACTGAGCTACATTTAAACGTACCGTACCAAACGCTTTAATTAGACTGTCTTGTAGGCGTTGTAGGCTAGAAAGCACCTGCCCGACTTCGTCTTTATTTTTAGCTGTAATACGCTGAGTGAGATCGCCATTAGCAAGAGCATCAGAATGCACCGCCAAAAAATGCAATGGTTTTAGCACGCGGCCATTAACCATCACAAAGGCTACAACGCTAAGCACGACGATGAGCAATAACGAAACCAAACCCACCCACAAGGCCGTATTGTAACCAGATTGTAAACTCGACAGCACACTGCTGGATACCGAGGCCCTTTGCAGCTGATCTAACACGGCCTGCATCTGCGTTAACCCCACAGCAATACCTACTGCGGCCAACACCACCACTAGCACCATTAACAACGCTAAGAAATTTCTAAGCTTGAGGTTATTCAACATGGATAATTTCACCAATAAGCAATAAATAAAGAGGGTTAGCCACGTGCATTAATAGCAAATAGGTTGGTACTTTGTATTTTTTTGAATGCAATAGCCGCCGCCTCTAGCGCTGAAGTGCGCATCTGCAACTGGGTACTGGCCGCATAATAATCCAAATCCTCGATACGAGAAATTTCGGATGTAAGATGTAACGCCTGCATGCTGCCCACATGAGTTAAGGCCTCGACCTCGTTCATGCGTGTCCCCACCGAAGCACGTACGGTCAAGATATTGTCGTAGGTCAAATCCATATGCTGCATGGCACGGTTTGCCACGTTATGTAACGTCGCCCTGTTTTCAGGATTAGCATCTACTTTTAGACGTAAGGCGTTGACCACATCATTTAATGTGTTCAAAATATTTAGCTCACCAGAACCCGCTAAGGTACTGCTGTTTTTTAATTCAAACGTATCATCCGGCTGTAGATCACCGGTTAAGCTAACGGCCAAGCCGTTGCCTAAATTCAAAACAGGCACACTGGGGTCATAGACCACACCAGCCACTGTAGTAGGGTTATTAGGGTCTGCGCTTAACGTTGTTGTGATATTTAGCGTGCCATCAGTAGCAACTTCGATGCCAATGCTCTGCACCTGACTGGCGGCATTGGTATCTGAAATAGAAACCCCACCGATAATACCGGCACCGGTGTTGTTATCGCCAGAGGTTAAAAATACTAAGCTGCCCGGTGTGGCGCGTAGAAATACATCAGAACCATTGTCGCTACCCGATAGCTGACGCGTTTGATCTACCTGAATATTGCGGCCAGACTCGTCGCCTTGGTAAGAATAGCTACCATCTGTATTTTGCAAAAAAGGCTGTGTCGTGCCTTTGGAACCGCTAAAAATGTACTGACCGCTAGCGTCTTGGGAATTAGCTAAGTTAGCAATAGAATCACGCATTTCCTCGAACACGGAGGCTAAAACCTCGCGGTCGGTGTCAGACAAGGTACCGTTAATGGCCTCGAGTAAACGCGTTTTGGCACCATTGACCTGAGGAATCAACGACATGAGGACGTTTTCCTCTTCGCCCAGATTACGCATAGCCACCTGACGGTTTTCGCTAAAGCGACTGTTCATGGATTGAGATTGTGCCAACGTAAGGCTTTGTGCCGCACCCAAGGGGTCATCGGCCGGCGTAATCATACGTCGACCACTACTGACCTGTTGAAAAACGTGCATTAAGTCGGACTGCTGACGATTAATGGAGTTTAAGCCAGTCTGAAAATAAGCTGCTGTACTAATACGCATGATGCATTCCTTTCCCTAATCCATTAAGCGCGCAAGCTGAGCAAGGTATCAAACAGTGTTGAACCCACATCAATCAAACGAGACGCGGCACGATACTGATCGGCATACTGATTAAGTTTTAAGTATTCTTCGTCTAAGTTCACACCAGACAACCCTTGTTGCGCTGAATAATTTTGCTCGATCAAGTTGTGCTGTGCCTTGGCAGCGGTCGCGTTTTGCTGGCCATTGACGGCAACGCGGTTGACCAACTGGGAGTAAGCATCATTAAAGCTTAAGCCTTTATTACCCATAGTTTTGGTGTTTTGCAAAGCCGCTAGCTTTAAAGCGGTATCGCCATTAGCAGGACCTAGCGCATTACCATCTTCGTCAGCGCCGGCCGCAGCAATATCACCGGGGTGTTCGATTTCCAATGCAAGGCTATCGGCAGCATTGCGGGTGGGGGTCAGACGCCAGAGATCGCCTTCGGCGGCATTATCCAAACTGCCTACTGTAATGTTCAAGCCGTCAATAACAGCCGAGCCTGTGGCATCTAGATTGACTTCAGCAAAACGACCATTAGGCAAAGCGCGATACATCAGTTTGTTATCAGTGCCGTCATTTTCTACCAAAAACTCATAGTCCTGAGCCGTCAACTGATCCACAGAATCTAAACTAATGCTTAGCGTGGCAGCACCTGTGTTTTTCTCGGAGGGCATGGGCTGACCCAAGCTAACAGAGAAGTAATCCTTGCCCGGATCACCGGTTAGGCTGTAACCCTCGGTATGGACCTGATTAAACTCGGTAGCAATGGAAACCGCCAAACGACCTAATTCATTTTGTGCGGGGTCTAGGGTGTCTTCGCGATACTGCAATAAACCGGCTAATTGACCACCGCTAAAGCTGCTATCGGACACCTCAGCCAAATGAGGTACGCCATTGGTATAGCTGTAGGTGCTGGCCACTACATAGCGGGTTGGATCGGCTTGAGATGGCACCGCATGCAAAGGGAATTTGGTGGGACCACCCAACAAAATCTGACCCGAGCCCAAGGCTAAGTTAAAGTTGCCGTCTTGTTCGTATACCTTGACGTTAACCAACTGATTGAGTTCAGCGACCAATTGGTCGCGTTGATCTAATAAGTCGTTAGGAGCATGGTTGCCCGATGCTGATGAACGTGCCTTGGTAATTTGCTCGTTCATATCGCTGACGCGATCAATGTAGCTATTGATTTGCGACACCACCGTAGTCAACTGCGTGTTGATATCGTGACGCTGGTTGTCGATGAAGCGGTTGGCTTCTTTGAATTGGGTCACTAAGCTATTAGAGCGACCAATCATTTCCTGACGCGCGGCGGCATCGGCGGGTGTAGAGGCGACGGCCTGCACACTTTCAAAGAACTTTTGAATAGCGGGACTAACACCAGCGGTACGATCGGCAAA
Organism: uncultured Paenalcaligenes sp.; assembly: GCA_947626245.1. GTDB lineage: Bacteria > Pseudomonadota > Gammaproteobacteria > Burkholderiales > Burkholderiaceae_B > Paenalcaligenes. Next base: position 24,106 of record CANQRK010000012.1, read on the forward strand.
CAGGTTGTTCAACTGAGAAATTTCATTGCCATACGACACCAACGCGGCGCCACGGCTTTGGGACTGCACCAATTGATTTTGTAAAAAGCTATCGTAAGAACGCTGTACTGTAACGGCTTGTACACCACGACCTATATAGCCTGCCCCGGTAGCACGCGCGCCAGCCGTGCTTTGCAGCACCGTTTGGCGGTTGTATCCCTCTACAGCGGCGTTATTAATATTGTGCCCTGTAGTCATCAAGTTAACTTGAGCTGTATTAAGCGCTGAAAGCCCTAGGCCATATAAGTTCATAAAGGTATCCGTTTTTACTAAAAAGTACTTAGACTTTGTTTACGGCATTTTCATAAAAAACTTTAGCGAGTCGCGCTAGAGTCAAAGTACGCCATAATAGAAATGAGTTTATCTGCGTAGCTGGGGTCGGTCGCATAACCAGATTCTTGGACACGTTTAGCCGCCTCTTCGGCGGTGCTGGCTCGACGTACCGGCGCATAACGCTCGTTTTCGCTTAATAAGCGGGTGTAATCTGCCAAAGAGTCCTCGTAAGACGCATACGCCCGAAACGGCTGTTTCATTTTGACCATTTTGCCGTCAATGTATTCGGTAGTCATGACGTGTACGACCTTGCCTTTCCAATTAGGCGACGCTTTGATGCCAAACAAGTTATGGCTGGTAGACCCATCATCGTGCAAGATTTCGCTTTTCCCCCAGCCGGATTCCAAAGCGGCTTGGCTCATGATGAGCTTTTCGGGCAGCCCCGATTCAGCCGCCGCTACCTGCACCGCATCGCGCATTTTATTCACAAACTGGCTGATGTGTTTGGGGGCACCTTGGATAGCCGACGCAATACCATCAATGGATTTAGGTCCGGTTAACTTTTTAATCAACGCCGTCAAGGACGGTGCATCTATCATGCGTCCGGCTTCGCCCACCTGAGAGCGCAAATGAGGTAAACGAGTGGAAGCCGCCTCGGGTGCCGTACGCTCGGGTAGCCCCGTACTGCTAATGCCCTGAGCTTGGCGCATTTGATCAATCAGCGCTTGCGCAAAGCCAAAGCCCGGATTCGATAAATTTAAGGCCAATTGTTCGTCGCCAATACTTTGCGACATACGCACGGCTTCGCTATCAAATAATCCATTGCCACTGGCCGTTTGACGTGACTGTTTTAACAGCTGCTGAATCATCAATGCCTCGAACTGATGCGCAATTTTCTCTTGGGCATTAGCATCCATTTCGCCGCCCGTCACGGCTTTACGCAACGAGGCTAATTGATTGGTATCAAAGATAGACACCTGAGGTGCAGCACCGGGCCGAGGATAATAATGAACTGTCATAGCGTTACACGTTTACTAAATAATTTCTAAATCAGCACGCAAAGCACCCGCGCTTTTTAGATTTTGCAAAATAGACAATAGGTCTTGAGGCGTCGCACCCAAGGCATTCAAAGCACGGACCACTTCGGCAAGGTTCGTACTGGTCGTAACACGCTGCAAGCTACCATCCTGACTACGCATTTCAATGCTTGTTTGATCTGCCACTACGGTTTGTCCACCCGCAAAAGGCGTATCAGGCTGACTAACACCGGTTTGCGAACTAATCACTACCGACAAATTGCCATAGGCTATCGCAGCCTCATCAATGGTGACCGTGCGGTTCATGACCACTGAACCCGTGCGAGCATTAATAACCACTCGTGCTCGAGCAGGAGGCACCTGCACATTGAGATTTTCAATTTGTGATAAAAAAGCGGTTTGAGCTTGCATATCGAGAGGTGCTTGTACACGAACCACTCGACCATCTAAAGCCACTGCTGTATTTGGCCCAAAGCGCTGATTAATGGCTGAAACCATATTTTGCGCTGTACCAAAATCAGTGCTGTTAAGTTCTAGAGTGACCGCCCCATCGTACACAAAAGTAGTCGGTACACTTTGCTCGACGATGGCACCACTAGGAATGGTGCCGCCATTTAATTGATTGACTTGTACACTAGAGCCGCCCGCCTCGGCTCCGGCTCCTCCTACTAGCAAGTTGCCCTGAGCAATGGCATAGACCTGACCGTTCGCCCCTTTCATCGGGGTCATCAACAAGGTTCCACCGCGCAAGCTTTTGGCATTACCCATAGAAGACACCACCACATCGACGGCTTGGCCTGGGCGTGCAAAGGCGGGCAACCGCGCCGTCACCATGACCGCTGCCACATTACGCAACTGCATATTGCTGCCCTGAGGAATAGTCACCCCCAGTTGCGACAACATATTGGTTAGACTTTGTTGGGTAAAAGGCGCCTGACGCACTTGGTCTCCGCTGCCATCTAAACCCACCACCAAACCATAACCAATTAGCTGGTTGTCTCGCACCCCTTGAATAGACGCCAAGTCTTTAATGCGCTCTGCCTGTGCGGCAGGCTGCACTAAAAACAATAAGGACGCCAACGCCGCTTTAGCTAAAGCGGCAGAAAGAGGCAAGCGAGAAAAGACGGCTTTAGCGATCATAATTAGAAGGGAGAAATATTTAAAAAGAAGCGCTGCAACCAGCCCATCGTTTGGACTTCGTCCATGACGCCTTTGCTACGGAACTCGATACGAGCATCGGCGACCTGAGTCGATACTACTGTTCCCGATCCGGTAATAGAGCGCGGATCGACCACCCCAGAAAAGCGCATGTACTCGCTACCTCGGTTAATGGCGATTTGTTTTTCACCGGCTATCTGTAGGTTGCCATTAGGCATAACGCCAATGACCGTCGTGGTTAAGGTACCCGAGAACATGTTATCTGCACGACTACTGCCTACACCCGATGCCGCGTTAGAACCGGTTGCCCCAAAGTTTTGACGACTGCCCAATTCACTAGGAAGAATACCGGGTGACAAACCAATGTCCATGCCCGCCTCGCCGCTACGATCGGTGCTGGTAGACACGCTTTTCGCTGCGTTGGTTTTTTCTTGGATCACGATGGTGACAATATCACCCACATTACGCGGACGACGATCCTCAAACAGCGGGTAATTGCCATAAGCCGTTGGCTGGTAAATAGCCCCGTTGGCTACGGCTTGGGGGGCTATGGGCGCAGGCGGCGGCGCAGTAAGCGGCCCGATAACCACCGGTTCGGGCGGCACCATTGCACACGCCCCTAATAGAGCCACCATCCCCAATACCAAAAACCGACTAACTCTTAACCACATAATGCGTTCCTTGGGGCGGACTTAAATCTGCGTCAATCGAGCTAGCATTTGATCCGACGTTTGTACGGCCTTGCTGTTCATTTCATAGGCGCGTTGCGCCGTAATCATATTGACTAACTCCTCGGCTACGTTCACGTTAGAGGTTTCGGTATACGCCTGTAACACCAAGCCTGCGCCATCCATACCGGGCTGCAAAAAGTTAGCCGGACCCGAAGAATCTGTTTCCACGTACAGGTTTTCACCAATGCTTTGCAAACCACTGGTGTTCACAAAAGTGCTAAGTTGCAACTGACCGACCTCGACACTAGCGCCTACAGCACCCGGTTGCGTCACTGACACAATACCGTCGCGTGAAATCGTAATTTCAAGCGCATTGTCTGG
>CANQRK010000013.1 GCA_947626245.1 uncultured Paenalcaligenes sp.
CGTGAATTAGCTGAGTACGATGTAAATGTGGACGTGTACGATCCATGGGTCGATGCAGATGAGGCTGAACGTGAATATGGTATTAGCCCTATCGCTCAGCCGGAGTTAGGTCAATACGATGGTATTGTCTTGGCAGTGGCTCACGATCAGTTCAAGCAACTGGGCGTAGAGGCAATACGGGCCTGGGGTAAAAAACCGCATGTGTTGTATGACCTAAAATACGTGTTGAATCAAAACGAATCCGATTTACGTCTATAAAGAGTTTTTATGTCTAGTTCGTTGGCTATAGATCACGCTTGGGCTCAGTTACGAGCAGAGCCCAAGGTTTGGTTGGTAACAGGGTGTGCGGGTTTTATTGGATCAAACTTGCTTGAGGCCTTGTTATTACACGGGCAAACCGTCGTGGGTTTAGATAACTTCGCGACGGGTTTTCAGCACAACCTAGATGAAGTACAGCAAACCGTCGGTGCAGACAATTGGCAGCGCTTTCGTTTTATCGAGGGCGATATCCGTGATGCAGACATGTGTCAACAAGCCTGTGTCGGAGTGGACTATGTCTTGCATCAGGCTGCCTTAGGTTCGGTGCCACGCTCTATTAACGATCCGTTGACTACCAATGCGGTGAATATCGCTGGGCATCTCAATATGTTGGTGGCTGCTCGAGACGCACAGGTGCAATCCTTTGTGTACGCGGCGTCTAGCTCAACCTATGGGGATCACCCTGCTTTGCCCAAGGTCGAAGACACCATTGGTTTACCTTTGTCACCGTATGCGGTCACTAAATATGTAAACGAGTTGTATGCGCAGGTCTTTGCTCGCACCTATGGCTTTGAGACCATTGGTTTACGTTATTTCAATGTGTTTGGTAAACGTCAAACGCCCGATGGCGCCTATGCGGCTGTTATTCCCAAGTGGGTAGGTGCCATGATGCGCGAGCAATCCGTGGTCATTAATGGCGATGGTCAAACCAGTCGTGATTTTTGCTACATCGCCAATGTGATTCAAATGAATATTTTGGCTGCTTTAGCGCCCAAAGAAGCTCGTAATCAGGTGTACAACGTGGCCGTTAATGCTCGCACTGACTTAAATCAGTTATTTGGATTATTGCAGTCAGAGCTAGCGAACAATGGCGTGACGTATTCTCTGCCTGTGCAGCATGCGGACTTTAGAGCCGGCGATGTACGTCATTCTCAAGCCGATATTTCTAAAGCACAGCAGCTGTTGGGCTATGCGCCGCAGTACAGTATTGCGGCGGGTTTAGCAGAGGCCATGCCATGGTATGTGAAGTTTTTATCTGATTCATGATGCGATTACCTAAGCTGACGCGTTTACATAGCGACCACCAGCGTATCGCCAGGGCGGCCTTTAGAGTCGCCCTTTTCTTACTTTTAGGTAAAGCCGCGGGCGCGTTTAAGGAAATGGCGGTGGCGTATCGCTATGGTATTAGCGATGTGGTTGATGCCTATCAGTTTACGATGGTGATGGCGAACTGGATTCCCGTGACCTTAGTGGGCGTGTTTTCCGTGGTGCTGATCCCTGTATTGGTACATGCTAAAGACCAAAGCATGGCACTACGCCAGCGATTTATGGGCGAGGTCACCGGGGTTTTATGCGCGATAGGTCTGGCTTTAGGTGTGCTGATTTGGATTCTGTGGCCATGGGTGTTGCTCTGGGCGGGCAAAGGCTTAAATCCAGTTGTGCAAAGCATGAGTCGCGAGCTGCTTTGGGCGTTTGCGCCAGCAGCGGTGTTGACACTGTTAACTGGTCTGCAGGCTGCACGTTTGCGTGCGCACGAGCGTCATATCAATACGTTGTTAGATAGCGTACCCGCCTTTAGCATTTTATTGTTTGTATTAATGGCTAGCCCTGGTCAAGGGGTTGCTCCCTTGTTGTGGGGAACCTTAGTCGGCTATGCGATTCAAAGTATCAGTTTATTTTATTTGGCTCGTCGAGCCGATGGGTTTTATGCGTATCCGCGCTTGGGTTTTTCCGCGCAACAATGGCCTGACTTAGCCCATGCAGTAGGTATTATGTTGATTGGACAGGTGGCCATGAGTTTTGTGGGGCCTTTGGATCAATATACGGCTGCGCAATTAGGCGATAATGCGAATGCGACCTTGGGTTATGCCAGTCGTTTTATTGCTTTAATGTTAGGTGTGGGAGCTGCTTCGGTGGGGCGGGCGGCCTTGCCCGTGTTAGCCGATGTGACGCGGCGTGGTGATGCCGTACGAGCTCGAACCATTGCGTTAAAATGGTCGTTGGCGATGGTGGGCATTGGCTTAGTGGTTGCTGCTTTTAGTGCCTGGCTAGCCCCATGGGGCGTGGCCTTATTGTACGAGCGTGGCGCCTTTAGCGCCGAAGACACTGCTCGCGTTAGCTCCGTCCTACGCTGGGGGGTGTTACAGCTACCCTTTTATTTTGGTGTGTTGGTGTTGGTGCAGTTATTAGCCAGTCAAAATCGTTATGGTTTAATGGCGGCTATTGCTTTGGCTAATTTTGCTGTCAAAGCCTTAATGAACTGGTATTTAGCCCCAAAGATGGGTGTTCACGGTATTATGCTGGCCACAAGTTGTATGTATACCGTATCGTTTATTTGTTATTTTGTTGTCGCCTTAAAGCCCGCGGGAGTGCGGGCAAACCATGCCGAACCTAAGTAAAACTATGCATATTATGATTGTGATCCACTCTTTGCGGGGTGGTGGCGCCGAACGAGTCGCTGTTGATTTAAGTGCCTATTGGCAACGCTTAGGTTACAAGGTCAGCTTAGTGACTCAAATGACCGCTGAGACGGATGTGTATCCGGTGCCTGCTGGAGTACAGCGTTATGTGATGGGTACGGCCAATGCCAGTGGTGGGGGTTGGCGAGGTGCTTTGGCGAATTGGCAGCGTGTACGTAAATTACGTAAGCTCATTAAAAAACACAAACCCGATTGTGTGCTGGGGATGATGACCACGGCGTCTATTTTGGCTGTGATGGCGACCAAGGGTTTAAATTGTCGTGTTTTGGCGACTGAACATACGCATCCGCCATTGCAAAATCTATCCGAGTCATGGCAAAAGCTTCGTCGTTGGGCCTATCCGCGGGCGTATGCCGTGGTGGCTCTAACACATGGTACGGCTGAATGGATCCAAACAAATATTCCTGACTCCAAAGTGGTGGTTATTCCTAATGCGGTCAACTGGCCATTAAAACCCCAAGAGCCATTGGTTCCAGTACCGAATAAAGGTGATCGATTACGCTTATTAGCCGTCGGTCGCTTACATCCGGTCAAAGGGTTTGATTTGTTGATCCAAGCCTTTGCCTTAGTGGCTCCTTATTTTCCTAGTTGGGATCTGGTTATTGTGGGCGAGGGCGACGAACGCACGGCTTTGCAACAGCAGATTGATAAAGCTGAACTTAATGAGCGTATTCACTTGATAGGTCGAGTAGGAAATATGGCAGACTGGTATCAGCAATCTGACATGTATGTATTAAGCTCCAGAGCCGAGGGGTTATCCAACACCCTACTCGAGGCGATGGCAGCTGGCCTACCTGTGGTAGCAATGGATTGTGATACAGGGCCACGGGAAATTATCCGTGACAATATCGATGGTATTTTGGTGAGTCCACCCGAAGAGGCCGAGGCCTTAGCCGCGCATCTGTCTGACTTAATGGCCCGTCCTTTAAAACGGACTGCCTTAGCGCGTCGAGCTATTGATGTCAAAGATCGTTTTTCCGTTCCTTTGGTTATGGCGCAATGGGAGCGTCTTTTGCCTCATCCTCCCAAGGCAGGCTTAACCGCAGCTGCCTCTCAAGATGCTGTGCAGGTCAATACGGATCACTAGATCATGCGAATTTTATTTTTTGTGGGCTCAATGAATGCCGGCGGTGCAGAGCGCGTTGCGGCAGCCTTGGCAAACGCTTGGGTGCAGGATGGGGCTGAGGTCTGCTTAGTCCCTACCTTTTTGGGTACAACAGAAAGTTTTTATGAGTTGGATCAACGTGTACAGTTTCGTCCTTTAAAGCACGAAATGGGGTGGTTTCCACCGGGGCTTAAGCCCATGCGTAAATGGCGGGCTATCCGCAAGGTGTACAAAGCCTTTCAACCCGATGTGGTGTTGTCTTTTTTGACTAATGTGAATGTGAATGTTCTGTTGGCTCTCAAAGGCATTTCTACGCCTATTATTGTCTGCGAACGGACACATCCGGTGGTTAGTCAAAGCGCCGATGTGCGCTTGAAAAAATTACGAACCAAACTGTATCCTAGCGCAACGCGAGTGGTGGTACAAACCGAAGATGCAGCACAGGCTTTTGCTCAAGCCGAGCCGCAATTAGGCGATATTGCCGTCGTGCCTAATCCGATTGCGCTGGCCTTACTCGATCAGCCGTTGGCGGCGGCAGTAGAAAAAGAACACGACTGCCAATTGGTCGCTATGGGGCGTTTAGTGCCCTCCAAGCAATTCGAGCATTTAATACAGGCTTTTGCGATGGTAGCCGAGGCTTTTCCCGAATGGACTCTGCATATTCATGGCGAAGGGCCCGAGCGCGCCAAACTTGAGCAACGTGCGCAGCTGGTAGGCTTGCAAGAGCGTATCTTTTTGCCTGGTAATACCACCGAGCCATGGCAGGTGTTGGGCAATGCGCAATTGTTTGCACTGACCTCTGCTTACGAAGGCTTTCCTAATGTTTTGCTCGAGGCCATGGCCTTGGGTTTGCCGTGTGTTACGGTAGATTGTCCTAGTGGTCCCAAAGACTTATCTAGTCATGGTCATGATGCAGTGCTAGTGCCTGCCGATGACCCTGCTGCACTCGAGCGCGCCTTAAGCGAGCTAATGGCAGATTCACGTTTGCGAGGTATTTTGGGGCGACGTGCAGCCGCTTCCGTGCGTGAACGTTTTAGTATGGATCAGATCCTTGACCAGTGGGATCACGTTTTTCAGCAAGCAGGTGTAAAACTCACCAAGAGGTAAGCATGACAACGGGCTATACAGAACCTTCCCCCTTAGTAGTGCTCCACATCATTTCTGGCTTGGGTCAGGGTGGAGCAGAAACGGTCTTGTACCGACTTATTACTTCTGACACGTCTGCTACGCAGCATGTGGTGGTCTCGCTCGGCGATGAAGGGGTGTTTGGGCCACGTTTTCAACAAGCTAGTATCCCGGTGCATTGTTTGCACATGAAGGGCATGGGTTTTTTGTCTGGTTGGCTAAGCCTACGTCGTTTGCTAAAACATATTCGACCAGATGCCGTGCAAACGTGGATGTACCATGCGGATTTAATTGGCGGGCTTGCCGCGCGTAGTGTGGGCATCAAATCCATTGCGTGGGGCATACGTAACTCTGGGGAAAATTTACACCAGAGTAGTTGGGCCGCTCGAATCATGGCCTCGGTGTCTGCCAAATTATCAAGATGGATTCCGCGCCGTATTGTGGCTTGCGCCGAAAATGCGGCACGTCGCCACAAGCAATGGGGCTATGACTCTAGCAAAATGGTGGTGATTCCTAATGGCTATAACCTCAGTCAGTGGCAGCCTCAACCTGAACTAGCTCAGCAGTTTAGGCAGCAGTTGGGGGTAGCATCTGATACGGCTTTACTTGCTATGGTAGGGCGTTGGAATCCTCTCAAAGACCATCCCAATTTATTAGCGGCTTTGGCCAAACTCAAGCGTTCAGATACGCCGTGGTTTTGTGTGTTGGTGGGTGAAGGGATAGACGAACATAACGCGGATCTGATGCAGCTTATTACGCAACATGGTCTACAAGATCGCGTGGCCTTATTAGGACGGCGTGACGATATCCCCGTTATTATGTCGGCGGCGGATATTCATGTGTTGTCTAGCAAGGCAGAAGGCTTTCCCAATGTGGTTTGCGAAGCCATGGTGTCACGGGCTTTATGTGTGGTGACCGATGTGGGGGATGCCGCGCGTATTGTGGGCGAAGAGGGCATTGTTGTGCCCCCGCGCAATGCGCAGGCGTTGGCTACCGGTCTAGAAAAAGCCTTGGTCTTATTGCAAAGCCCGGATCTAGAGGCGTTATTGACTAGCGCAGCCGATCGTGTGGCCAAGCGTTACAGCATCGAAACGATGGTGAACAATTATCATCAGTTATGGCAAAGCCTCTTGACCACAGCTAGTCCAGATCTGGCGGGTGCGGCTCCGTTATTGCTGTACGTTATTAATAATCCAGCCTTTTTTGTGTCACATCGTTTGCCTTTGGCTGTTGCTGCCCGAGAGGCGGGTTTTGATGTGCAGGTAGCCACCATGCCGGGCTCGGCAGTGGAGCGTATCCAGCAGTTGGGTTTTGTGCATCACAATTTACCGCTCAGTCGTAGTGGCAAAAATCCTATTGCCGAATTACGTAGTCTGTGGGCGATGTACCGTTTGTTCAAACGAATTCAGCCCCAAGTGGTGCATGCTGTTACCATTAAACCGGTGCTTTATGGGGGGATTGCCGCCCGACTCGCCGGGGTACCGGGCTTTTTAGCTGCTGTGTCTGGTCTAGGATATATTTTTACCAATCCGCGAGCTGGAGTGATGCGTTGGGTTGCCTTACGGTTATATGCTTTAGCACTCAAGCACCCCCGTAGTCGGGTGGTTTTTCAAAATAACAGTGATCGTGATGTTTTGCTTCAAGCCGGGGTCGTCCGCAGCGAGCAAGCGGTGCTCATTCGTGGTTCGGGTGTAGATTTAAACGAATTTGATTATGTGCCAGAAACCAACGAGACTCCCGTGGCCTTAATGGTGTCGCGCTTGTTAGTCGATAAGGGTGTTAACGAATTTATTCAGGCAGCGCAATACAGCCACGCACAGGGCCAAGCTCTGATTTGGCAAATTGCAGGGAGTCCCGATAAAGGTAATCCGGCCTCGGTGAGTGCTGAGCAAATGCGTGAATGGCATCATTCGGGGGTGATTCAATGGCTAGGTGAACAAACCAATATTGCCCAACTGTATCATCAGGCGCATATTGCCGTATTGCCGTCGTACCGCGAAGGTTTACCTAAATCCTTAATCGAGGCAGCAGCGTGTGGGCGTGCGGTGGTGACCACCGATGTGCCTGGGTGCCGTGATGCGATTGAACCCAATGTAACGGGGTTGTTGGTGCCAGCTCAAGACGCACAGGCGTTATACGAGGCCACCTTGCGTTTAGCCCAAGATCACTCACTACGTCAGCAGTTTGGACGCGCTGGGCGTGATTTAGCCGAGCGCGCCTTTGATATCAATACCGTCATTGATAGCCATTTACGTTTGTATGGCTATCTGGCAAAAAAAACCTAAGTTTAAAACGGCAGTTGTAGATCTGGGCGTAGCTGTAGGATGGCGTCTTTAAACTCTTGCTGAATTTTCGCCAATGCCGTTGGGTTTTGTGCCTCAAAACGTAATACCACGACTGGTGTGGTATTAGAGGCACGAGCTAAACCGAAGCCATCGGCGTATTCGGCGCGAATGCCATCAATGGTGATGTGTTGCTGAGCCGTAGGGAAAGAGGCCTCGTGAATAAGACGCTCTACAAACGCATGGGGCTCGCCCTCGTTCATTTCTAGTTTGAGCTCTGGGGTGGATTCGTCTTTGGGCAGGGCTTCGAGTACGGCACTAGGGTTATCAAAGCGCGATAAAATTTCTAGTAAACGGGCCGCTGTATAAAGTCCATCATCAAAGCCATACCAGCGCTCTTTAAAGAAGGTGTGCCCGCTCATTTCCCCGGCCAGAGGCGCTTGAGTTTCTGCGAGTTTGGCTTTGATTAATGAGTGTCCTGTTTGCCACATCAAAGGCTTGCCGCCAGCGGCTTCAATGGCTAAGGCCACATGACGACTGCATTTCACATCAAAAATAATGGTTTCACCCGGATTGCGGCTGAGAATGTCTTGAGCATATAAAATCAGTTGACGGTCGGGCCAAATAATTTCACCGCTACGCGTAACCACACCCAAGCGATCGCCATCACCATCAAAAGCCAAACCCAGTTCAAAGTTGTTCTCTTGGACATGGCGAATTAAATCGACAAGGTTAGCTGGGTCAGCCGGATCGGGGTGATGGTTGGGGAAGTCGCCATTGACCTCCTCAAAGAGAATATCGCTTTGGCAGCCCAAGGCATCAAATAGCTGTCTAGCCACGGCACCGGCGATGCCATTACCACAATCTATGGCTACACGCATGGGGCGTTCAAGTTGTACAGTACGTTGAATTTCATTGACGTACGTATCGATAACCTGATGTTGAATACGCTGTCCCGGCTCGTTAGGGACGGGGGCGGGGTTGAGCATCAGTTGGTAGAGGTCTTGAATATCAGGGCCATGCAGCGTTTTGCCGGCCATCATCATTTTAAAGCCGTTGTAGTCAGGGGGGTTATGACTGCCTGTAATGGCGACGGCGCTAAGGGTGTGCAGCGTGTGTGCTGCGTAATACACCACGGGGGTTGGCGCTAGACCAATGTGAATGGTGTTGACACCGGCACGTTCTATCCCTTGCATTAGGGCCTCGCCCAGCTCGGGGCTGCTATGACGACCATCGTAGCCAACGACTATGGCGGGAACCTGAGCCAAAGCGGCTTGAGTTCCCAAGGCATAGCCCAGTTTAAAGGCGAAATCGGCATTAAGTTGCGTTGGTACAATGCCGCGAATGTCGTAGGCCTTAAATACTGAGGCCGGTAAAGCAGTGGTCATGTGGCAGACTCCGTGAGTAAAATGAAGTAGCACTTATTATCGCTTATTCCCTGATTTCGTACAGGAACTAAAGAGCGACCCGATGAATTAGGTACAAGGAAAATGCCATGAGCGAGCTAGCGAGTTTGGTGGAGTTGGTTGGGGCTGAGCACGTTTTAGTGGGTGAGCAAATCACCTCGTATTTAACCGATTGGCGTGGTCGTTTCCACGGAGACGCTTTGGCCGTGGTGCGACCTGGCTCTACTGCCGAGGTGGCAGCCGTAGTACGTTGGGCTCACGAACGTCATCTAGCTATTTTGCCGCAGGGGGGCAACACCAGTCTGTGTGGGGGGGCGACGCCTAGTGTGCAGCCAGTCATTATTTTGTCTTTGCTGCGTTTAAATCAGATTCGTAGCATCGACACAGCAAATGACACCATCGTGGTCGAGGCGGGCTGTGTTTTACAGCAAGTGCAAGAGTATGCGGCCGAGCACCAGCGTTTATTTCCGTTAAGCCTAGCGGCCGAGGGTAGCTGCACCATTGGGGGTAACTTGGCAACCAATGCCGGAGGCACACAGGTCCTGCGTTATGGTAATGCACGTGACTTAGCTTTGGGTCTAGAGGTCGTCACTGCCGATGGCCAAATCTGGCATGGGTTACGTGGCTTGCGCAAAGACAATACGGGCTATGATTTATGTAGTTTGTTTATAGGTAGCGAGGGGACTTTGGGCATTATTACGGCCGCCACGCTAAAGCTCTATCCACAACCGATAGCACAGCAAACGGCGTTGGTAGCGGTAGAGTCGCTTGAGGCCGCGACAGCGCTTTTGGCTTTGGCGCGTCAAGGGTTTGATGCGGGCCTAACCGCTTTTGAAGTGATGGCCAGCAATTGCCTTAATGCGGTAGTGCAGTGTTTTCCCGAGCAGCGTTTGGCTTTTACGGGCGAAGCGGCTCAAGCCCCTTGGTTTGTTTTAATTGAGCTGTCTGATAACGAAAGTGAATTTCATGCCCAACAGCGCTTAGAGTATGTCTTAGGGCAGGCGCTTGAGCAGTCATTGGCTTTGGATGTGATTATTGCTACCAGTCGTAGTCAAAGCCGTGAACTGTGGCATTTGCGCGAAAGTATTCCCTTAGCAGAGAAAGTATTGGGTAAAAGTGTTAAGCACGATATAGGTGTCCCCGTATCGCAAGTGGCTGCGTTCGTACGCGAAACCAATGCCTTAATTCAGCAGGCCTTTCCGGGCGTAGAGCATGTTGTATTTGGTCATTTAGGTGATGGCAATTTGCATTACAACGTAGCCAAAGGGCGTTATACCGAAGCCGAGGTGCTAGGCTTTGAAACGGAGCTCTACACGATTGTGTTCGATCAACTAAAGAAAAGGCAAGGAACCCTAAGCGCCGAGCATGGGATTGGGCAGCTGAAAAAAGAGTGGTTAGCTTTATATCAAGATCCCATTGAGCTGGCGCTGATGCGTCAAATCAAGCAGGCCTTAGATCCATTAAACCTAATGAATCCAGGCAAGCTCTTAGCCTAATCGCTTTCTATGGCTGTTTTTTTAGCCAAAGCAATGGCTTTTTCCAGCACATTAAGCTCGCCTACATGGTTGCTTAGAATCAGTACCAAGGCGGCATTCATGGCGTGACTTTGACTGGTGCTAAGCCCTTCGTGCGATTCGATAAGCTGCGCATAAAAGTGATCGGCCTGAGCAATGTTGAGTTCTGTCTTTAGCATATAGCCTCCTTGGACGAGACACCGCAAGCCCGATGTAAGGCGTGTTGTACCTGGTCGTTGTCAAGATGACGCCAACGCGCTGTTAGGTGTTGGTCTGGGCGGAATAAATAGCAGGAACCTGCTTGAGCATCGTAGCGTTGCTGCCAGGTTTTCATGTGATCGACTAAGTCAGTCGTTTCTGCATCGGTTACAGATGACATGGATTCTGTACTGCGAATAACGACTATATTTAGCAGAGCGTGTTGTAGTGCTTGAGCCTCTTGTTGCTGCTTGGGGCTAGGGTCAAATAGCACTAGGCTAAAGGAACTGCCCAGTTGGCTGAGCCACCACACGTCGTTGCCTTGTTGTTGTAGGGGAGCATCGACGGCTGATCCACCCACACCGATTGACCCAGAAAAACTCTCTTGATCCGCTGTATTGAGGGGACTGTCTGTATAGGTGCTAGGCAGGGAAAGACGTCCGCTATTGACCAGACTACGTGCAAAAGGCAGCTCTTTGGCTAGACGTAGGGTGGTGTTTCTAAATAGCAGGCTTATGTCACTTTTTGGGGTGATGAAGTCCGTTGCCCGACTAGAGTGTGCAATGTTTTCATCTGCGGCATAACCACGCTCTTGGCAATAACTATCTAGCAACGACTCCGGTGCGAGACCACGCAAGTGTAGGTCTAGCTTCCATGCTAAGTTGTCGGTGTCTTGGATTCCACTGTTGGCCCCTCGTGCGCCGAAAGGCGAAACGCGATGTGCTGAGTCGCCTGCAAATAAAATACGATTAAATCTAAAGGTATCCATGCGCTCGCAGGCAAAGGTATAGATGCTAATCCACTCAAAATCAAATTCGATGTCGTCCCCTAATAGAGCTTGGACACGAGGACGCACGTTTTCTTCTTTGACTTCTTCGATGGGGTCGGCATCCCAACCCAGTTGAAAATCAATGCGCCAGACATCGTCGGGCTGGCTATGAAGTAATACGGATTGGTTGGGATGGAAGGGCGGATCAAACCAAAACCAACGTTCGGCAGGGTAGCTGACTTTGGTACGAATATCGGCAATTAAAAAGCGATCTTGGAAAATACGACCTTGGCTGCTTTGCCCGATCGCTTTACGAATAGGGGATCGTGCGCCATCGCAAGCAATTAGCCAGTCTGCATGAAGCGTATAAGCACCATCAGGCGTTGTTACGCTCAGACTCGCCTGAGTGGGATGATTTTCTATATCTACTACTTTGTGCTTGGAGCGTATATCTATGCCTAATTCTAGAGCGCGCTCGTATAAAAATGCTTCGCAATAATATTGTTGTAGATTGATAAATGCAGGGCGTTGGTGGAGGGGTTCAGGTAAAAGATTAAAATTCCAGACCTCCTCGTCACGGAAAAAAACCTTGCCTACATTCCAAGCAACCCCTTTTTGTACCATTCGATCGGCAACACCCAGACGATCCCAGACGTCTAGAGTACGTTTGGCAAAGCAAATGGCGCGGGAGCCCACTGAAAATTGATTGTCATCATCTAAGACAACCACAGGCTGACCGCGTAAAGCTAAGTCGATGGCCATACCTAAGCCGACGGGCCCCGCTCCAACCACCACGATGGGGTGATGTTCATCGTGGTGGGGAGTGGGGGCGATAGCTAACTGTGTCGTTTGATAGTTTTGCTCTAACACCCTTGTCTCCTTTTTTATAGTGAGCTGGATTGTGATTTAGCCCTCGAGCTGTTTCCACATTTCAATATCACGCTCGGCTGTCCAAATGCGGGGGTCGTCGTAGCCAGTGGCTTCGTCGTAGGCTCGAGCTACGTCAAAGGGCATGCAATGATCAAAAATGACCCAGTCGGCATAACGAGGCTTCATGAAATCATAGGTTTCGCGGTAAATGGTTTTTAGGTCTTTGCCATCGGCGACACCTTGGAGTACGCAGGAATACAAATCTGTTAAAAAGGCGCGTGTGCTGGCCAACGCTTTGCGGACTTCGGCAGCATCTTTGAGGGCAGGGCCGCGGCCAGGTACCATTTTTTCGGCTTCAAATTCGGCGAGGGAGTCTAAGGTATGAGGCCATTCGCGGAAGTAGCAGTCGCCGGCGTAGGGGGTCGATTGGTATTCGACTAAGTCGCCTGCGAATAGAATTTTTTGCTCGGGTAACCAAGCAATAGTGTCGCCTTTGGTGTGGCCACGGCCTACTTGCATGAGATGAACTTCGAGATTACCTAAATCCACGGTCATAAAGCCATCAAAGGTGATGGTGGGCCACGTAAGCCCTTCGGGAACGGATTCAACGGCGCGGAACAGACGGGGAAAGCGGCCAATTTCACTGGCTTTGTCTTCTTCGCCGCGCTCGACGATTAAATCGTAAGTATCGCGACTGGCGATAATTTCTTGGGCGTTATAGGCCGATGCACCCAGTACTCGAACCGCATGATAATGCGATAGCAGAATGTATTTAATGGGTTTGTCGGTGACCTCACGGACACGACGAATGACGTCTTCGGCCATAACGGGAGTGGCTTGGGTGTCGATCACCATAACGGCTTCGTCACCAATAATAATGCCCGTATTGGGGTCACCTTCGGCGGTATAGGCGTAGGCGTTATCAGATAGCTTTTCAAAGGAGGCGACTTTTTCTTCCATGTCGCCGTGGGACGCAAACTGTTTAGGTGCACTCATGCTGTTTCTCCTAAGGGTAATCAATTCGATAGTCTAAATAGTAGCCACATATTCGTTTATATACAATTGATTCGTTATAGGTGAATTCCATGAGTGTGAAAAAACCGCTCAGAAGGAGCGGTGAGACGGATTGAGCTGAGTTAGCTGCTGGGGACGTTTTGGCAAGAGGCGCAAAAGTAGGTGGCGCGTTGATTTTGGACCATACGTTGTATAGGTGTTTGACAGCGTGGACAGGGTTGGCCCACTTTGCCATAAATTTGAGCGTGCAGATCAAAGTAAGCCCCCGCCTCGCCCGTGGCATTTTTGTAGTCTCGCAGTGTGCTGCCGCCCGAGTCTAAGGCTTGTTGTAATGTTTCCACAATGGCGTGGTGCAAGTGTTCTACTTGTTTTGGGGTGAGCGACTTGGCGGGAGCGGTAGGGTCAATAGCCGCTTTGAATAAGGACTCGGATGCATAGATGTTTCCTACGCCTACAACGGCTTTACCTGCTAACAAAACAGATTTAATCGAGGCACTACGATTTGTGAACTGTTGAAAGAGGTAGTCTGGGTTAAACTCAGGACTAAATGGCTCTACCCCCAGCGTAGCCAAGTAGGGGTGTTCTAAAATAGGACCGTCGTTTAGGTCGTGCCACAACACTGCGCCAAATCGGCGTGGGTCGTGCAGCAGAAAGCGGGACTGATCAAAAATCCATTCCACATGGTCATGCTTTAAGCGAGGTGCATCTAAAGGTACACTGCGCAACGAGCCAGACATACCCAAGTGGATAATTTGGTAGCCATGCTCGAAACGAAGCAATAAATACTTGCCACGACGCTCACAGGCAAGTACGGTTTTATTTTGTACCAGCTCATTCATATTGGCTGGAATGGGCCAGCGCATTTTTGGTTGGTGCACAATACAATGGCGTAATACCTGTTGTGGCATAAGCGTCGCTATTCCGCGACGAGTGGTTTCAACTTCGGGTAATTCAGGCATAGTGGGGTGCTAATAGTTGTGGCTATGAAAAAACAATTGTGTCACTTGGCTTAATTTCACGCGTTACGACGCCGGTTTTTGGATGAATTTAAAATCTCTACTTTTTCGTGCAGTGGTTTTGTCTACATTGGTTGGATCAGCTTCTTGGGCGTCTGAGGTGGTTGAGCTAAGTCCAGTCGAACATGTACAACTGCGCAGCGATGGTTTGCCTATTGTGACACTAAGCCCCGATATTTTATATCGTATTTTAGTGGGCGAAGTGGCCGTGCAGCAGGGCGACTACGATACGGCCAGTCAAACTTTTTTAAGTTTGGCTCGCGACACAGCAGATCCCCGTTTAGCTCAACGTGCCTTTCAGTTTTCCATGGCAGACCAAAACCTCGGTCGTGGTCTACAGTCAGCCCAAGCCTGGTCCAATTTAGCACCGAATGACCCCGAGGCCAAAGCCACTGCTTTAGCCCTAGAGGCTTCGACAGGTAATACCTCTGGGTTAGCTCAAACGCTGTACCATCGTATTGATGCGGCCCAAGACAAAGAACAAGCCATTCTTCAAGCCATGACCATCATTAGCAAAATGGTGGATATTCGTTTGGCTCTCGATGTTTTAGAAAATGCGTTGCCTCCCGACGTGCGTCATTTGGTAATTAGTCACTTGGCTTTATCAGACGTGGCTTGGATGGCGCGACGTCCAGATCGTGCGTTGACCGAGGCTCGTTTGGCATTGGTCCAAGACCCCAGTTCTGAACTGGCGATGCAGCGTGTCTTAGAGTACGGCTTGGCTTTAGATCAAGACGCTGTTTTGGCTCAGGCGACTTTGTTTGTCGAGGCCAATCCTGATTTGCGTGATTTTGCGTTGTTGTTAGTGAATCGTTTAGTCGATTTGCAATACTACGATCAGGCACTAGAGCAGATCGAGCAAATGCAGCAGCGTCACCCCGAGGATTTCGATTTACAGTTCACTCAGGCCGAAATTAATATTCGCGCCCAGCGTTATGATGTCGCCATTGCGTTGTTAAATGATTACATTCAAGTACAAAGCCAGCGTCGACAAAGTCTTAGCGATGATCGGACCTTGGCCCTAAGCAGTATCTCGGATGCGCGTTTGTCATTGGTACAAATTGCTGAAAAGCAAAACAACCTGCACGAGGCTATTCGTCAAATTGATCTGATTGAAGAGCCGGCTTTGCTGTTTCAAGTCAAGGTACACCGTGCTGTACTCGAAGCGCGCTTGGGCGACTTGCCCAAGGCCAATCGCACCCTAGATAGCTTAGGCGTGCTCGAACGCCGAGACCAAGCCGTGGTCGATTTAACACGTGCCGCTATTTATCGTGAGTCGGGTCGTTCTGACGAGGCCATTGCTGTGTTAGAGCGAGCAGACAAAGAGCTGCCCGATACCCCCGAGATTAAATACGATTTAGCCATGCTGTACACCGCTCAAGGCCGTTACGAGGCAACCGTGCCGTTGTTGCGTCAGGTTATTGAGTTACAGCCGGGCAATGCGAATGCTTACAACGCGCTGGGTTATACCTTCGTTGATCAAAATATACATTTAGACGAGGCGCAGGGCTTGTTAGAGCAAGCTTTGGAATTGGAGCCTAACAATCCCTATATATTAGATAGTGTGGGTTGGTATTTATATCGTATTGGCGATTATCAAGCGGCGTTGGAATACTTATTGCGTTCTTACGAACTGTTGCCCGATGGCGAGGTAGCGGCTCATTTGGGCGAGGTATTGTGGATGAAAGGACGTCAAGCCGAGGCCATTCAGATCTGGCAAGACGCTTGGCAGGCCGACAAACCCAACTATGCCCTAGAGCGCGCGATGCAACGATTTGGAGTAGCCCCAGAATGAACCGTTGGAAAAAGGTAGGCAGTGCTATGGCGTTGGCTGTGATGTTAGTGGGCTGTAGCGTGGCTCCTAAACAGGATCCCGTAGCCAGCGTGCAGACCCAAGACCAGTTTCAGCGCGCAGGTCGTTTCGCCATTAGTGTGGAAAAAAACAATGGCGAGCGCGATGCGGTGCAAGGTGGTTTTATGTGGCGCGAGCAACCAGATGCCATTCAAATTGATTTAACCAATCCATTTGGTTCGGTGTTGGCACGGGTCGTAGCCGATGCGCGAGGCGCTAGACTTGAATACCCCAACGGACAGGTCGAGTACGCCGCCTCCCCCGATGCTTTGGTGGCCCAGCTTTTAGGTTATGAGCTGCCCGTAGAGGGCATGAAAGCCTGGTTGCATGGTCAGCCTAGTGCAGAGCCTCAGGTGCATGACCTTCAAAAGGAACAGGATCAGGTGGTCTATTTTCAACAAGATAACTGGCGTGTTCGTTTACAACGTTATGATGACTATGGACCACGCTTGTTGCAAATGAATCGCAATCAGGCCTCGCAGTCTTTTTCCGTCCGTCTTGTGGTAGATCACTAAATTGAGTTTATCTGTACTAAATCGAGTACCGGCTCCGGCCAAGCTGAATTTATTTTTGCACGTAGTGGGGCGCCGTACCGATGGCTACCATCTATTGCAAAGCGTCTTTACTTTTGTCGATCTTTACGATTACCTCGACTTTGAGTTACGTCCTGATGGACAGATAGTTCGAGAGGGTGAGTCGTTAGCGGGGTTAGAGCCTGAGCAGGATCTCATCGTACGAGCCGCTCGACTTTTGCAGCAGCACACGGGCACTTCCTATGGGGTGTCTATTCGTTGTGAAAAGCATATTCCAGCGGGGGCGGGCTTGGGTGGTGGCTCTAGCGATGCAGCCACAACGTTGATTGCATTAAATCGTTTGTGGCAAACGCAGCTTTCGCGTCGTCAGTTAATGCAGATCGGCTTGCAGTTAGGGGCCGATGTTCCTGTTTTTATTTTTGGACAAAACGCTTTTGCCGAGGGTGTAGGCGAGCAGTTACAGCCTGTCTATGTGCCGCCATTGGCCTATTGGTTATTGAAACCCCAAGTCTCTGTCCCGACGCCCGCAATATTTTCATCAAAAGACTTGACAAGAAACCAAAAGCCCATCATAATTACAGACTTTACAGGTTATCAGTTGTGCGCCGATAACACATTTAACGAGTCAGTATCGTTATTTGGGCAAAACAATTTACAACCTGTGGCATGTGATTTCGAGCCGCAAATAAATAGTTTGTATCAGTGCTTGATTAGATTAAAATTACATGCTAAAATGACAGGGTCGGGTTCTTGCTTTTTTATTCCTTTTTTGGATAAAGCGACAGCCACTAGACAGAGCAGTCATTTATGCGGTACACTTTTGCACGAGCAACCAACGATGCAAAAATCGCCCCAGCAGTGGGTGGTATCTGGGCTAAATGCCCATCCGCTTTATAACTGGTTGACCGAATTTGGGGATTAGCCAAGCTGGTTAAGGCACCGGATTTTGATTCCGGCATGCAAAGGTTCGAATCCTTTATCCCCAGCCATACATTTACAGACCGCTAGGTCTGCGTCATAATAAAGCTGTTGAGCTACTACCCTAAAATAGGTAGTGGTCAACGGCTTTATTTTTTCGTCACGCATCCAATAGAATCTACCTCCCTCACATCATGGCACATGACCGATTCATGATTTTCACCGGTACAGCAAACCCTCGTTTGGCTGTAGATGTTGCAAATCACTTAGACATGTCTCTTGGCAAAATGACCGTAGGGCGCTTCTCCGATGGGGAAGTTATGGTCGAAATTAACGAAAACGTACGCGGTCGCGATGTTTTTGTTCTACAGCCAACCTGCGCTCCCACTAATGACAACTTAATGGAAATCATGGTAATGGTCGATGCTTTGCGTCGTGCCTCAGCCGGTCGTATTACCGCTGCCATTCCTTATTTTGGTTATGCTCGCCAAGATCGTCGTCCTCGATCTGCTCGCGTGTCTATTTCCGCCAAGGTCGTAGCAAATATGCTGCAAGTGGCCGGGGTAGACCGTCTTATGACCATGGATTTGCATGCAGACCAAATCCAAGGCTTCTTCGATATTCCTGTAGACAACATCTATGCTTCCCCTATTTTATTGGGCGACATTTGGCGTTGTAACTACAAAGACCTCGTTGTGGTGTCCCCCGATATCGGTGGGGTAGTGCGCGCACGTGCATTAGCCAAGCAACTCGAGGCCGATTTGGCTATTATCGACAAACGTCGTCCACGCGCCAACGTCTCCGAGGTGATGAACATCATTGGTGACGTCAATGGTCGTACGTGTATCTTGATGGATGACATGGTTGATACTGCTGGCACGCTGTGTAAAGCAGCCGAGGCATTAAAACAGCGTGGTGCAGTAGCGGTGTACGCTTACTGTACTCACCCTGTGTTGTCGGGCGAGGCCATCGAACGCATTAAAAATTCCGAGCTAAACGAGCTCGTTGTGACTGATACCATTCCACTCTCTGCCGAAGCACGAGAATGTGAAAAAATCCGTCAATTGTCTTGCGCAGCGCTATGGGGTGAAACCATGTTGCGTATTTCCAATGCGGAATCGGTCAGCTCACTATTTGTTGATTAATTTTCCAATGCAGCACACTGGTCGCGGTGTGCTGTTTTTATTGTTTGCGAGACATCGCAATTTTGGAGTTATCCCATGAAATTTTCCGCCTTTGCACGTGATGTACAGGGTTCGGGTGCGAGCCGCCGCCTGCGTCGCGCTGGCCAAGTTCCTGCCATTGTTTACGGTGGTGGTGCCGAGCCTACTATTGTTTCGCTAGATCACAACCAGATCTATCACGATCTACACAAAGAAGCTTTCCACTCCTCTATCCTAGATATGGATATCGATGGCAAAGTAGAAAAAGTGATTCTACGCTCTGTACAGTGGCATGCTTACAAACAGCAAGTGTTGCACGTTGATTTCCAGCGTGTACGTGCTGACCAAGCTATCACTACACGTGTACCTTTGAACTTCCTCAATGGTGAAGAGTCTCCTGCTGTTAAAGTACACAAGCAAGTGATCAGTGCTTTGTTGACCGACCTAGAAATCACATGTTTGCCTGCAAACTTGCCTGTTTCTATCGACGTAGACCTAGCTGAACTCGAAGCCGGTGAAACTATCACTCTAGCTGCTGTAACACTACCTGCTGGTGTTGAGTACGCTGGTGCAAGCACCGATGCAGACCCTGCATTGGCAACCGCTCTTCAAGTTGGCGGTTCTGCTGCTGCAGACAACGCTGACGACGCTGAAGGCGAGGAAAGCGCAGAGTAATTCATTACTTTGTAGCTTAAGCCCTGCTTATAATAAAACCCCTGTTAGCTTGGCTGACGGGGGTTTTTAGTATGTGGATACCAAATTTATGACTGAAGGAATTCGTTTAATCATTGGCGTAGGCAACCCAGGGGCTGAGTACGAAAAAACACGCCATAATGCGGGGTTTTGGCTGGCTGATGAATACGCTAAAAAGCTTAACGCCAGTTTTAGTTTAGATAAAAGCATGGCGGCTTGGGTAGCCAAAGGGCGTTTTGATGGTCAGCCCATCATTATTGCCAAGCCCACCACGTTTATGAACCGCTCCGGCCAAGCGGCCGGTGCATTAATGCGTTTTTATAAGCTCAAGCCTGAGCAAGTCGTGGTGTTGCACGACGAGCTAGATTTATTGCCAGGTCAAGCCAAGCTAAAAAAAGGCGGAGGGCATGCGGGTCATAATGGTTTGCGTGACATCCAACAGGTGTACTCTAGCCCCGAGTTTTGGCGTTTGCGTATCGGAATAGGGCATCCACGTAGTTTGGGTTTGGCGCAGCAAGTGGCTGCGTTTGTGCTCAGTGCGCCGCGAGCTGCTGAGCGTGATGCCATCGAAGATGCGTTATGGCGTTGTGATGCCATTTTAACGCCTCTGCTAGAGGGCAACTTTGATCTTGCTATCCAACAGTTACACGGAGGTAATGGGTGAGTCAAACTCCTACCTTTAGACAAGAGCTACGAGACTTTCTTTGCTTTTTGCGTTCCCCTCGTTTAAATCCTCGTTTAGGTGGGCAGGACTTAGGTCATGGATGGCATACCGACTGGACTAACGGTCTGGGCGTGAAACGCATTTTGCAGTGGGCCGCCCTGTTGTGGTTGGTGAATTTAACGGTTTTTGGACCGCTCGCTGCCAGTGTGGCTACCTCTACAGGAGCCCAGCATCGCTTGGACTTATCCAACATTCCTTGGAAACAAGCGATTTTGTGGGCTCCTCTTATTGAGGAATTGGTTTTTAGATATGTACTAAGACGACCCTCTCAGTTTTTATGGTTATTGCCAGTCAGTCTGTGGTGCATGTTTGCAGGGCCTGATACCTTAACGGTTTCTTTGGTGCTAGCCATGGTGGTGCTGTTGTATGTGCGCCCGACCTATGGTTCGGGACGACCTTCGTTATTTAGTAGCATCGGTTTAGGTAAAGCTTGGCCTAAACACTGGTATAAAACCTACGTTCGTCACTTTGGTTGGGCTTTTTATGGCGCAACTCTGCTATTTGCGGCGTTACACCTTTATAATTTTAGGTTTGAGCAAGTCTCGTTGTGGGTTTTACCCTTGTTGATCTTGCCCCAGTTTATGAC
This sequence comes from uncultured Paenalcaligenes sp., assembly GCA_947626245.1. Lineage (GTDB taxonomy): Bacteria > Pseudomonadota > Gammaproteobacteria > Burkholderiales > Burkholderiaceae_B > Paenalcaligenes. The sequence goes on from CANQRK010000013.1 coordinate 20,507, forward strand.
GGGTTTAGTGCTAGGATGGTTACGGGTACGACGTGGTATTGGTGCAAGCATTATCTTGCATGCTGTGTTTAATGCAGGGCCTATTTTGGTGATTATGTCCATTGTTAGCCTGCTACCCGAAGGCCACTACTAATTCGTTGCTTTTCTTTTCTCTTTGATTTTTTATTTCTAGGAACGCCATGTCACTTCAATGCGGCATTGTTGGCTTGCCCAACGTTGGTAAATCTACCTTGTTTAATGCGCTGACCAAAGCCGGTATTGCAGCGGAGAATTACCCTTTTTGTACTATTGAGCCCAACGTCGGTGTGGTCGAAGTGCCTGACCAACGTCTTGGTGCTTTAGCTGAAATTGTGAGCCCCGAGCGTGTGTTGCCTGCGGTGGTCGAATTTGTGGATATTGCTGGCTTAGTGGCTGGAGCGTCCGAAGGCGAGGGCTTGGGTAATCAGTTTCTCGCTAATATTCGTGAAACGGATGCGATTGTGCATGTGGTGCGTTGTTTCGAAGACGAAAACGTCATACACGTTTCAGGCAAGGTAGACCCGATTTCTGACATCGAGGTGATTCATACCGAACTAGCCTTGGCTGACTTAGCGAGTGCCGAGCGTGCTTTACAGCGCAATCAGCGTACCGCTCGCTCAGGTGACAAGGATGCGATTCGTTTGTCTAATGCTTTAGAGCGCATTATTGCTGCTTTAGGCGAAGGCATTCCTGTACGTGCGCTCGAGTTTGACGAAAATGAATTAGTGGCTATTAAGCAGTTTTGCTTTATTACCGCTAAGCCTGCGATGTATGTGGCTAATGTCAAAGAAGACGGCTTTGAAAATAATCCCTACTTAAGCTTAGTCGAAGAGTACGCCACTAAAGAAAATTCGCCTGTTGTGGCTGTCTGTGCAGCGGTCGAGGCTGAGATTGCGCAGTTAGATGACGAAGACAAAAGTGTTTTCCTCGAAGACATGGGCATGGATGAACCCGGTTTAAACCGAGTGATTCGTGCTGGCTATACGCTATTGGGTTTACAGACTTACTTTACCGCTGGTGTGAAAGAAGTTCGCGCTTGGACTATTTTAGTCGGGGCGACTGCTCCTCAAGCCGCTGGGGTTATTCATACCGATTTTGAGCGTGGTTTTATTCGTGCTCAAACGATTGCTTATGATGATTTCATCCAGTACAAAGGCGAGCAAGGCGCTAAAGAAGCCGGCAAAATGCGGGCTGAGGGTAAAGACTATGTCGTGCAAGACGGCGATGTACTGAACTTCTTGTTCAACGTCTAGTCCCTTTTTGCTCAGATTAAAATCGCGCCTTTAAAGGCGCGATTTTTTTGATATAGATCATGGGTTTGTTAAAGTTCCCTCTTTTCTATTTTAAGTTACAGCACATAAGGTACCTAAGTCAGTTATCCCAAAGTGGCTTGTAGTCTGAGTTTTCCTCGTTTAATGCCTTTGATTTAGGCCTTAATGTTTTAAGTTTTAAATATATAAAAGAAATATATATAGAACCTTGAGATAGTTAGAAGCGAGAAATAACCATGATAAAAATAAGGTAATCAAATATTACATAGTTTATGGCTCCCACTAGGAGAGGTTTATGTTTACTTTACGTTTATCAGCGGTGCTCTTGTCGATGGGTTTGGTGGCTTCTGTGTCTGCGCAATCCGTGCGCAACGAACCCGTGCAGCCTATTGCACCTTACGAGGTCACAGACCCCGCCAAGGTCGAGCTAGGAAAAAAACTGTTTTTTGACCCGCGTTTGTCAAAATCAGGCTTTATTTCCTGTAACTCCTGTCACAACATGAGCATGGGTGGTTCAGATAACATAAAGACCTCCATTGGTGATCGTTGGCAACAAGGGCCAATTAACTCGCCTACGGTTCTTAACTCCAGCCTAAACTTAACCCAGTTTTGGGATGGTCGCGCTGACACACTAAAAGACCAAGCAGGTGGCCCTATTGCTAACCCGATGGAAATGGGTTTTACCCACGAGCTCGCTATCGAGGTCTTGCAGTCCATTCCACAGTACGTCGAGGAGTTCAAAACGGTGTATGGCACCGAGGAACTCACTATTGACGAGGTGACAGACGCGATTGCGGTATTCGAGGAAAGCTTAGTTACGCCCAATGCCCGTTTTGACTTATGGCTCAAAGGCGATGATAACGTGCTGACCGACCAAGAACTCGAGGGCTATATGCTCTTTAGAAACAATGGTTGTGTGGCCTGTCACAACGGTGTGAATTTGGGCGGTTCTTCATTCCAGAAAATGGGTGTAGTTGAACCCTACCAAACAGACAACCCCGCCGAGGGGCGTAGTGCGGTAACGGGTGTGGATGCGGACCGTTTCAACTTCAAGGTACCTACATTACGCAACGTCGAGCTGACCTATCCGTACTTCCACGATGGAGCGGTAGACACCTTGACCGAAGCCGTCGATATTATGGGTCGTTTACAACTAGGCCGTCATTTCACTGACGAAGAAAACGCAAACATTGTGGCTTTCCTTAAAACCTTAACTGGTGACCAACCACAAATTATATTGCCTATTTTGCCACCTTCACACGATGACACGCCACGTCCTATTCCTTTTGACTAAAGGTTTCTAGACTGTGTAAACAAAAAGCCGAATCGCATAATGCGTTCGGCTTTTTGTATTTTTAATTGGTTTGGTTTTAGGTCGGGCGTGATTTCAAATCGGAAGGAGAGCGGTCTGGGAATTGTTGAATCTGATACCCCATCCACAGGCTACGCGCAATACGCTGGGCAAAGGTCCAGGCACGTTCGCCCAAGGCAGGGTTAGCCTGCTGTAAACAGGTTTGATGAAATAGGTCTAACCATTGTTCGAATAAGTCTGCGCTTAGTTGTGGTAAAGCGGCATGTTTCATCATGGGAGATCCTGAAAAATCGGCAGTCTTTAACAGCAGCGAGGACCAAAAGCTGACCATGGTGTTTAAATGTGTGGGCCAGTCTTGGATGTGCTCCATAAAAATGGGGCCTAACTCTGGATGAACGCGAATTTGATCATAAAAATCATGGACTAATTGCGAGATTTCAGCACGGGTATAAAGAGGTGGGGTAGTCATTCATGGCTCCAAACTATAAACATACATTTAATATACCTCTTATTGAGGCTTTAGTCTTAGTCGACGAGTTATGGTTGATTTTTGCAATATCATCTACACTAGAAGAGATTGTTATTGCATTCCACGGAGAAGTGAATGAGCTTTGAATTTCATCAGTTAGCAGATGGTTTTGCGGTGTCTCCGCAATTACAGCTTGTCGACGTTAGCGCTGCAGCGGCTGCAGGTTTTAAAAGTCTAATTATTAATCGTCCCGATTTTGAGCTAGAGTCACACCAGCCTACCTCAGAGGCTATGATGGCAGCGGCACAACAAGCCGGTCTGACGGTACGTTATCAGCCGGTGGTGAGTGGTTCGATTACGATGGAAAACGTCCAAGAGTTCAAGCAACTCTTGGCCGAGCTGCCTACTCCTATTTTGGCTTATTGCCGTAGTGGTACGCGTTGTGCTAACTTATTTCAATACGCACAACAAAGCTGATATATATCAATAGGTAGCGTCAAGCAATTGACGTATAGTGAAAAGAAGTCATCATGTAATAATTTTTAACAACGGGGCAAGTCATGTTTAAAAAAATTCTTATTCCTACCGATGGATCCACGCTTTCCGCCCAAGCCGCTAACAAAGGCGTCGCCTTTGCGCGTCAAATTGGTGCCGAGGTCGTTGCATTGCACGTGACACAGCCATTTGCTGCTACAGTAGGCTTTGATGGTATGGCGGCTGCTTATGCCATTACCGACGAAGACTACGAGAAAAATGCGACGGTACAGTCTCAAAAATACTTGCAGGCTGTTATTGATCGTGCTGAAACCGCTGGTGTAAAGGCTACGCCGTTATCTGTTTCAAATTTTAATGTGGCCGATGCTGTCGCTAGTGCAGCTCTCGAAGAAAGCTGCGACTTAATCTTTATTGGTAGCCATGGTCGTAGCGGCTTATCCCGTTTGTTGCTAGGTAGCGTCACCGCTAAAGTCTTAAACCTAGCGCCGTGCGCAGTTTTGGTTTACCGCGTCAAAGACGCCAGTTAAGCTTATACTGCAGTACCCAACAGCCTGCGTTAACGCAGGCTTTTTTTATGCCCGTTTATAGATACTCTATAATTTTTAAGGATACTCCGATGCTAGAAATTGAGGTGGATTTTGTTGACACCCTCATTGATATTGATAGAAAGCTGACTGTGAAGGGGGCCCCGGCCCATGCCGAGCTGATAATTCAAACAAAAACTGAGCGAGCCGATCACGTTTGGCGTAGTCAAATTACGGTGCAAGCAGACGAGTCTGGACAAGTGGCATTGACGGATGCTGTGCCCGTTGCTGGTAGCTATACACAAAAAAGTGCGATGGGACTGTGGTATACGCAACGAGCAGAAAATGCGGCAGCGCACGCGGTGTTCCCCCATTCGGTACACCATGCCTTACATACAGAGATTGAAGTACAGTGCGGAGATCAAGTGGCGTCTACTGTGGTGACACAGAGACTGACTCATGCCACTGTGCAGCGTGTAGAGATCAATGAAGAGGGGGTAAAAGGGGTGCTGTTTGTACCGGGTTCGGATGGAGCAAAGCCAGCGGTTTTATTGCTAAAAAAACAGGCTTCGGCGGCAGTAGACGAGGCTCAGGCCGCGTTGTATGCAGCACGGGGTTATGTGACGTTGGCTTTAGATTACGAACAGACACCTAGCCTAACAGCTCAACCGGCAGATTTAGTGGCTTTTCAGACCGCTTTGCAGTGGCTGCGCGATAAAGTCAGTCCTAAAAATAACTTTGTGGCGGCGTCGGGTTATGGTGAAGGCGCTGAGTTAGCGGTATTGCTAGGTGTAGTGCTAAATACGGACGTATCGGCTGTGATTGCCTGTGAACCGACTGCAGTTGCGCTACAGCCTTATCCCTTAGCTGTCGAGGACTGTTTAGGTCCTATTTTATTGGCTTCTGGGCAGTTACATACTAGCAGTGCTTATCAGCGAGCCATAGGCGAGCGATTGCAGCAGCATGGCTTTGATTATAATTTTCAGTGGTACAACTACGAGGGCGTCGCGCAAGGCCTGAGTTTTCCCCATGTGCCGACTTTGCAGCACACGGAGTCAGCCGAGCAGGCCTTGGTGTTAGCACAGGCAAACAAAGCGCTGTGGTTTGCTATTATTGGCTTTTTACATCAGGCCGTGATCGAGGCCGCGCGCCCTTCACAATTAAACGGTTGAGCGTGGTGTTAGCTCGTCGCGATATTGCGTTAGAGCCTGTACCACAATAGGTAAAAGCTCGTGTTTGGGGCTTTTACCGTCGGGATGCTGACCTAAAAAATCTAAGATACTGTGGCGCATACGCGGCTCCCAAAATAAACGAACGTGGTCGGCTACCGCTTTGGTAGCCGCTTCGGGATTGGGTTGGGCTTCAAAAAAAGTACCAATGCGATTTAGCATGGGAATCAGTGGATCAACGTGCATGGTCTGTACTCGTCTGTAAAAATTCAGGGTGGCTATACGTGCTGAATTGGTGTTCGCGCCCAAATGCGACAAGCAGCAGTCCGAGCTCATCGGCGACTTGGGTGGCATAGGTGGTAGGGGCAGAAACAGCAACCAAAGCCGGCACACCCAAGGTAGCCGTTTTTTGTACCATTTCAAAGCTAGCTCGGCTAGACACCACAATGAGGCCGTCTGCTACCGGTGCTTGGTGTTGCAGTACATGTCCAATCAGCTTGTCTAGGGCGTTATGACGTCCTACGTCCTCGCGGACTACATGAATATGGCCTTGGCGATCGGCCCAGCCTGCTCCGTGGGTAGCTCCTGTTATTTGATGTAGTGGCTGCTGAGCCCGTAATTCGCTGAGAGCATGGAAAATAGCGGCTGGGGTATAAGGCTGAGTAGGTGGGCTGACTGGGTTTAGGTCTCGTCTGACCTCGTTGAGGTTTTCTAATCCGCACAGTCCACAACCGGTACGGCCCGCTAGTTGGCGCCGGCGTTGCTTGAGTTGATTTAAACAAGCCGAGGCGATTTCAATATTGAGTACATAACCACGGGCATCGTGCTCGATCTCAATATCGTAAATGTCTTGGGCCGAACGGATAATACCTTCGGTAAAAGAAAAACCCATAGCGAGGTCTTCAAGAAAGGTGGGCGTAGCCAGTAGCACCGCATGACTAATACCATTGTATTGCAGGGCAATAGGCGTCTCGGTAGCCAGTTGATCGCTTTCAGCTTGCAAGCTGGCTTGATGCTTTTGGCGCCAAAGAGTTTGCGAGTGGTGGCCGGCGTCTAGGGCGCTGTTTGCAGCGGTAAAAGTAGGGGCAGTGCTTGTGGTCATACGCTTAATGTGTTTCTAAAGTAGTGGATTCCTTGGTGCTGGCGTCATCTAGGACCGGTTCACCCGCTAGCAAACGATGTTGCTTGTGATGAAAGTGTGCCCATTGTGCCTGCCAATCCGATGCTTCGCTGACCGTTGCGGTACTGACTTCAACCGCAGTGACTTTGTATTCTGGGCAGTTGGTAGCCCAGTCGGAATTGTCGGTGGTAACGACGTTGGCGCCTGACTCAGGGAAATGGAACGTGGTGTAGACCACACCGGGTTGCATACGTTCGGTGACTAGAGCGCGTAGGGTTGTATCCCCTTTGCGACTGTGTACCGCGACGAGATCATCCGTTTGAATACGACGTTCCGCCGCATCTACCGGGTGAATCTCTAAGACGTCTTCGTCATGCCAGACGGTGTTGGCCGTACGGCGCGTTTGGGCGCCTACGTTATATTGTGACAGAATTCGACCTGTAGTGAGCAGTAGGGGAAAGCGTTTGCTAGTGCGCTCGCTAGTCGGGATGTATTGCGTAATCATAAATTGCCCCTTGCCACGCACAAACTCATCGACGTGCATAATGGGGGTGCCTTCGGGGTTTTGGTCATTACATGGCCATTGAATACTACCACCTAGGGCCTCAATGCGT
>CANQRK010000014.1 GCA_947626245.1 uncultured Paenalcaligenes sp.
ATAGACCATTATTCAATTATTTATTTGTTTTTGCGTATGAGTACTGCACCTTCCACCCCTACCGTGTCTAATTTCTTACGAAATATTATCGACCGCGACCTTCAAAATCAGCGTCATGCTTCTAATCAATGGGCGGGTCGCCCTGGCCCGGCAGCTATTCAAGCAACTGGGCAAGTGGACCTAGCACGTATCCGTACGCGTTTCCCCCCAGAACCTAATGGTTACTTGCACATTGGGCACGCCAAAAGTATTTGCTTGAACTTTGGTCTTGCCGAAGACTACCAAGGCGCCTGCCACTTACGCTTTGATGATACGAACCCAGAAAAAGAAGAGCAAGAGTACGTAGATTCCATCATCGACATGGTGCACTGGTTAGGTTACGACTGGACCTTCAACAAAGAAGAAAACCTGTATTTTGCCAGTGACTACTTTGGCTACATGTACGAGTTTGCCGAGGCCCTAGTCCAAGCCGGTCGGGCTTACGTAGACGAGCAAACCCCAGAGGATATTCGCCTTAACCGTGGCACTTTAACCGAAAAAGGCACGGACTCGCCGTGGCGTGATCGCCCTGCTGCCGAATCGCTGGCCGTATTACGCGAAATGCGCGATGGCAAACACCCTGATGGTAGTCTCTGTTTGCGCGCCAAAATTGATATGGGCTCACCCAATATCAATATGCGTGACCCCGTCATGTACCGTATTCGCCACGCCGAACACCACCGCACCGGCAATCAGTGGTGTATTTACCCTATGTACAGCTGGGCTCATCCCGTCGAAGACGCGCTGGAAATGATCACTCACAGCATTTGTACTCTCGAATTCGAAGACCAGCGCCCATTTTACAACTGGATCCTAGAGCAACTACGTGATTTAGGCTTTTTTACCGATCCGTTGCCAAATCAATACGAGTTTGCCCGCCTCAACCTTAGCTATGTCGTGACTAGCAAACGTAAACTACGTCAGCTCGTCGAAGGCAATTACGTAGACGGTTGGGACGATCCTCGTATGCCTACCTTGGTAGGTTTACGCCGTCGTGGTTATACCGCTAGCGCTATTCGCCTATTTTGCGAACGCATTGGTGTAGCCAAAGCCGACTCCCGTATTGACTACAGCGTGCTCGAACAAGCTTTACGTGATGATCTCGACCCCAAAGCACCACGTCATGTTGCCGTGCTGGATCCCATTAAACTGATCTTAACCAATTTCCCCGAGGACCACACAGAGCCTTGCTTTGCTCCCAAGCACCCTCATCACCCCGAGGCCGGCCAACGCGAGTTTCCCTTAACCCGCGAGCTCTGGATCGAACGCGATGACTTCCGCGAAGAGCCTGAAAAACGCTACTTCCGTCTCTACCCTGGCAATACGGTACGTCTCAAGTACGGCTATATTGTGACGTGTACTGGTTTTGACAAAGACGAAAACGGTCAAGTCACCACTGTTTATGCCGAATACCTACCCGACACCAAAAGCGGTACCCCAGGTGCTGACTCGGTTAAGGTCAAAGGAAATATCACTTGGGTCAGCACGCAATACGCCATTCCAGCCGAAGTCCGTCTGTACGATCGTCTTTTCAGCGACGCCCATCCCGACGCCAGTGACAAAGATTTCGTTGCCTTGGTCAACCCCAACTCCAAACACGTCGTACAAGGTTGGCTAGAGCCTGGCTTCCAAGCCACACCAGATACCCCTTGGCAGTTTGAACGTTTGGGTTACTTTGTAGCCGACCGCGAGCTTTCCACTCTTGAAAAGCCTGTACTCAACCGCACAGCGACTTTAAAAGATAACTGGAGCTAACAACCCATTTTAGGGGGCTTTGGCCCCCTTTCTTTGGAAATGCTTATCACGTGAACGCACCTACTACTCACAAAGGCCCTCAGGCTTTAGACATCAAAAGCGCAACGCTACACACAGTTCGACTCGTTCTGCATAGCGCAGATACCCAAGAACTACTCGAAGCCCTTGATCTGCGTATGCAAGAGGCTGGCGCTTTTTTTCAAGATGAACCCGTCGTGATTGATAGCAGTGCGCTACCAAACAACATCGACTGGGCAGCTCTCATTCAAGCCTTACGTCAACATCACTTACACCCTATCGGTGTGTGTGCCTCCCCTAACCAAGAGTCCGAGGCCGCTCAAGCCGGATTGGCAGCCGTCGATTTAGCTGCCCCCCGCTTGAGTCCCGAGCCCCCCTCTCAGCCTACTGCACCCGAACCGCCTCCGCCACCCGCTCGTGCCGCCCCCATGATTGTGCGTAAAACGTTACGCTCAGGGCAACGCCTCATTGCTCCCGAGGGCGATCTGGTAGTCATTGGCATGGTAGGTCAAGGCGCAGAAATTATCGCTACAGGCAACATTCATGTGCACGGTCCCTTGCGTGGCAAGGCCATTGCCGGTGCCCAAGGTGACACCTCGGCTTTTATTATGGCCACCGAATACGACCCCGAGCTTATTGCTATCGCTGGGGTCTATAGTGTTATAGAAAACCCTGAGTCCAACCCACACCATAAACAAAGCGTTATGATACAGCTGGATGGAGACTCTTTAAAATTTGAACCATTAGGTTAAGAGATGTTAATTTTACTTGCGTCCCTTTTCGCTTCGTGCGAGGCTATTGGGGTCATAGCGCAGTAAAACACATTGTCTAACCTTTATTGCTTTGTACTTTTTATTCTTTTTATTAAGCGCATGCCCCTACAATCTATAGGATCTACACTCTCATGTCTCGAATAATTGTGGTGACCTCAGGCAAAGGTGGGGTGGGTAAAACCACAACCAGTGCAAGTTTTGCGTCTGGCCTAGCCCTACGTGGCCACAAAACGGTAGTGATTGACTTTGACGTAGGCCTACGCAACCTAGACCTCATTATGGGTTGCGAACGCCGTGTTGTGTATGATTTCGTCAATGTTATCCACGACGAGGCCACTCTCAATCAGGCTCTCATTCGAGACAAAAAACTCGACAACCTCTATATTTTGCCCGCATCTCAAACCAGAGACAAAGACGCTCTGACTAAAGACGGTGTTGCCAAGGTGCTTAACGACCTCAAAGACATGGGCTTTGAGTACATTGTGTGTGACTCTCCTGCGGGTATTGAAACGGGCGCGCTCATGGCTGCGTATTTCGCCGATGATGCCATCGTCGTCACAAACCCCGAAGTCTCTTCGGTACGTGACTCCGACCGTATCTTAGGGATCTTATCAGCCAAATCTCAACGTGCTGAAAATGCAGACGTGCCCATTAATGAATACCTACTCATCAGCCGCTACAGCGCTAAACGCGTCGCCGATGGCGAGATGCTTTCCCTCCAAGACATCGAAGACATTCTACGCATTAAGCTGATTGGTGTGGTTCCAGAGTCCGAAGACGTCTTGCATGCGTCTAATCAGGGAACGCCAGTGATTCATCTCAAAGAAACCCATGCTGCCCAAGCCTACGAAGACGTAGTAGCTCGCTACTTAGGAGAGGACCTCCCGTTACGTTTCGTAGATTACGAAAAACCCGGCTTTTTAAAGCGCCTCTTCGGGGGTAAATAACATGTCTTTGCTGTCTTTATTCCTCGGTACCAAGAAAAATCAAACAGCAGCAACAGCCAGTGTGGCTAAAGATCGTCTACAGCTTATTTTAATCAATGAGCGTGGCGTGGATGGTGTAAGTCCAGATTATCTTCCACGTCTACAAAAAGAACTCATCGAAGTGATCTCTAGATACGTGCAAATTCAACCTAACGATATTCAAGTGAACGTCGATCGACAAGACGCCCTCGAGGTACTCGAGGTGAAAATAGAACTACCGCACCTAGACAAACCCTAAAGAAAACGGCTCGTTAACGAGCCGTTTTCTTACTTATAGACTAAACCCATTTAAATCGGATAATGACGTGGTGTAGTTTGCACTGTCATCCAACGTAAATCGGTAAACGCTTCAATGGCGGACTGGCTACCAAAACGGCCATAACCACTGGCTTTAACACCACCAAAGGGCATTTGAGCTTCGTCATGCACTGTAGACGAATTAATATGACAAATACCCGATTCAATACGCTGCGCTACGTGCATGGCCTTAGACACATCACGACTAAATACCGAAGCACTGAGCCCGTACTCACTGTCATTGGCCAAACGAATAGCCTCGTCTTGGTCGCTAAAGCGTAATACCGTCACCACTGGCCCAAAGGCTTCTTCGCTATACAAACGCATCGACGGTGTTAAGCCATCTAGCAACACCGGCTCTAATAGCACCCCATTACGCTTCAGTGGGCCTGTTAGTTGACGAGCTCCTTGGCTGACCGCATCTTGCACTAGTTCTTCTACACTTTTAGCCGCCTCTTCGCTCACCATAGCGCCTAGAGCACATTGTGTTTCTCCGGGTAAGCCCGTTTCCAATTCAGCTAATTTTTGTGTTAATTTTGCCAAAAACTCGTCGGCGATGGATTCATGCACAATTAAGCGATCGGTAGACATACAAATTTGGCCTTGGTTGAAAAACCCACCAAAAGCAGCAGCCTGCACGGCCTGATCTAGATCGGCATCCTCGAACACCACCATAGGATTTTTACCGCCTAGCTCTAAAATAGCGGGTGTAAAGTGCTGTGCTGCTAAAGTACCAATAATACGTCCAACTCGGGTAGATCCAGTAAAGTTCACACGCTTCACGGCGGGGTGCGCAACCAATGCCTCTACAATAGCTGGCGCGTCTTCGCTGGCGTTAGTAATCACATTCACTACGCCAGGTGGAAAACCGGCTTCGGTAAACACAGTGCCAATTAAACGATGCATTGCTGGGGTAAGCTCAGAGGCTTTTAAAACCACCGTATTACCACACGCTAACGGCATACATACTGCACGAGTTCCTAAAATTAAGGGAGCATTCCACGGCGCAATTCCCACCACCACACCGCAAGCTTGACGCACACCTAAGGCCAAACTACCCGGCACATCCGAAGGAATCACCTGACCTTGGACCAACGTCGTCATGCCTGCTGCCTCACGAAGCATATTAGCGGCCAACATCGCATTAAAACCATACCAGCCTGCCGTCCCGCCCGCCTCGGCCATCCCTAACCGCATGAACTCGTCTTTGTAGCTGTCCATGACATCAGCGGCTTTTAATAGATAAGCACGACGCGCAGTGGGCCCCAAGGCAGACCAACTTGGAAATGCAGCAGCAGCGGCCTCAATGGCAGCGTGAGCATCCTCAACCGTAGCGGCGGCATTTTTTGAAGCGACTTGACCATTTAATGGGCTAATACGTTCAAAAAATGCACCCGTCGACGCTGGACGATTTTCACCATTAATTAATAAGACTGTCTCTACCATTTTCCTTCCTTATTGAATGAGTTACTGCCTAGAGCACGCACACCAAAAGTCTGTGCTTTCTTTGTGTGCGTTTAGGTATAGCGTTATAGGATTACTGAGCTTGGTATTTGTTCGTTAACTCAATCACTTTTTGATAGAGTTCCTCACCATTACCGCCTTTAGCATTTACGTCTTTAATCCACTCACCCACAATAGGCTCGGTGACTTGTACCCAACGCTCGTACTCTTCGGGGCTAATCGTCGTAAATTGACCATCGTATTGACGCGCATCATCCATAAAACGTTCACGCTGATTATCAAAGCCTTCGCGTCCAGCCCAACCCGACATTTCCAAGCCGCTATTCGCATCAATCACCGCTTTCAAATCAGCAGGCAAGCTTTCGTATTTTTGGGGGTTCATGCCAAACAAGAAAGTGGTGTTGGATAAACGACCTTTGCCTTCAGGTACATCAACGTGCAATTTAGCCACTTCGTTCAGTTTTACCGCCAACGTGCCTTCCCAAGGAGAGGTAGCGCCATCAATCACGCCTTTAGCCAAGGACTCAGGGATCTGTGGGTGTGGCATTTGTACCGGTACGGCACCCAATAACTCTACCACTCTAGAGTTAATGCGCGTAGGCACACGAATCTTCAGACCTTTCAGATCCTCCATAGTTTGGATCTCTTTGTCTTTCAAATGAAACAAGGTGCCATCATGTACGTGTACAAACAATGGCTTCACACCTTTGTACTCATCCGTCGCATGCTCGGTCACGTATTCCCAAAAGGCTTTACTACCGGACTCTGCATCTTGTGTAATCCACGGCAACTCAAAGGCCTCGGTTTTAGTAAAACGACCGGATGCATAGGTAGGAATCGTCCACACAATATCGACTAATCCGTCACGGGCTTGATCAAAAAACTGAGCAGGTGTGCCACCCAGTTGAGCTGCAGGGTAAATTTGACACTGCAAACGGTTTTGAGACTCTTCTTGAATCTTATTGCACCATGGCTCAATAATATTTTCCTGTGCATTTGAGTTTGCAGCTAAAAAGTGATGGACGCGCAAGGTAACCGGCTTGTCGGCTAACGCGGCTCCTGTCATCGATAACAATCCCGCTGCCACAAGCATTTTCGCTATTTTTTTCATGTTGTCTCCCCTCCTAAGGGTTTAATAAGTAAAGAGTAATACCGGGTACTGAAGCCAACAAAACGATTCGTAATAAGTCAGAGGCCAAGAAAGGCATGACCCCTTTATAGGTTTCAACCAACGACACACCACGTGCCATTTTGTTGACAATAAATACGTTCATTCCCACCGGTGGTGTAACTAAGCCAATTTCAATCACCATCAGCGATAAAATCCCAAACCAAATGGATTTATCAGAAGGCGACAAACCAAACAGATCAATTCCCATCACAATGGGATGGAAAATAGGAATAGTTAACAAAATCATGGCCAAGGAATCCATCACGCAACCTAAAATAATGTAGATCACCAAGATAGTCGCCAAGATCAAGAAAGGACTTAAATCCATCGCTAGCACCCAGTTAGCTAGCTCTACCGGCATTCTGGATAAGGCCAAAGCACTGTTTAAAAAGTCGGCGCCCAACAAAATCAGCAACACCATCGCCGAGCTTTGTGCGGTTCCTAATAAACATGCAATTAACACATTCCAATTCATTCGCCCCTTAACCAAGGCGATCAAACCACATGCTGCTGCACCAATAGCCGCCGCCTCAGTCGGTGTCGCCCAGCCACCATAAATCCCCACAATGATGATAAAAAACACCACGGCAACAGGACTGATTTCCAGCAAGCGCTTCCAACGTACCGACCATGGCTGACGTTCAGCGGCAGGACCCGAAGAGGGATCTCTGTACACCGTAATCAGCACCACAACCATGTAACCCGCAATGGCAATCAAACCGGGTAACACACTGGCCATAAAAAGCTTGCCAATGGACTCTTGAGTCAGAATCCCATACACAATTAACGGTACAGAGGGTGGAATTAAAATACCTAGCGTTCCACCAGCGGCTAAAGCGCCTGTGGCTAAAGAACCAGAGTAGTTGTGACGCTTGAGCTCAGGCAAAGCCACTTGGCTCATGGTGGCAGCGGTGGCGACGGAAGAACCACAAATCGCCCCAAAACCGGCACATGCCCCAATAGAGGCCAATGCTAACCCCCCACGACGATGTCCAATAAATGCACTGACTCCCGAAAACAAGCTTTGGCTCAGTCCACCATGAATAGCGAACTGTCCCATCAAGAGAAACATAGGGATCACAACCAAGTCGTAATTCGATAAGCGCGCATAAGGAATGGACTTTAACAAGTTCAACCAAAGGTTAACGTTCCAATCCATCAAGTACATATAACCCACTGAACCTGCCAAAAACATCGCTACCCCAACAGGGAAACGTATGGCTATGAGCAGCAGAACAAAAGCAAAAATAATCAAACCAATAACCATTACTTTTCCTTTTGCTTCGTTGAAACAGATGCACCGACTAAAGTAGAAAGATGCAAAAATGCGGTATAAAACCCGACCAAAGCCAATAAGGCAAAACCAGGTACCATGCCAAACTGAAACCACGCTACTGGCCACGCTAAAATTGCGGAACTTTCACCGGTTTCTAAGGTACCGGCTGCCGCCACATAGGTGCGCCAAGCCAATACATAGCCAAAACCCGCTACCCCTAGTGAAGCCAAGGTATCCAAAACCGCATTAATACGTGGCCCTAACTTGACCGTCAGTAACTCCACCTTCAGATCGTTGAAGGTGATATGACAATAAGCAAAAAAACAAGCACATGCCGTTGCGGCTGCCATTTGCATAATTTCAATATCACCAGGCACTGGGCTAGCCAGTAGCTTACGACCCACGATAGAGATGACCGTCAGCACAATTAAGCACAAAAAGATCCCACCCCCTATCACCGCTAACAGCTGACTGGCTCGTAGTAGAACACATCCTACACGCGACTTTTCTATGCGCTTAGACAGAGGATGCTCGAGTATTGATTCACTCATTGTTGTCTCCTTTTGTTATGTACAACAGCTATCCTCAGCGCTACAGAATGGTAATTTCCAACAAACTGGGGCCCTCATCACTTAAAACCTTAGCCAAGGCGGTTGGCAACAAGGTCGGATCCTCTACTCGTGATGCTTGCATTCCTTGGCCTTCAGCGAGCAATACAAAATTTAGCTCAGGCAAATCTGTGCCCACGGGATGCTCTCCCGGCTCAAAACCATACACAGGAGCAAAATCCTGCAAGGCTGCATAACGTTGGTTATTTAAAATCACAAAACTAATAGGCAAATTTAACTGTCTCGCTGTCCAGAGCGCCTGAATGGAGTACATACTGGAGCCATCACCAATTAAGGCAATCACGCGACCATTTTTACCCTGCGCTTTACGGGCTAAGGCCACTCCAATGGAAGCCGGCATACTATAACCTAAGCCTCCGCTCGCCATGGTGTAAAAGCTTTCTTGACCTTGCATGGGCAAATAATCGTGGATAGCACCACGTGAGCCAGGGGCCTCTTCTACCACAATAGAATCCAAAGGACGGGCCTCTGCCAAACATTGCAAAGCAAACTGCTCAGTCATCGGCATAGAGGGCTCGGCTTTAGGCACATCGGGTTTAGGCAAAGGAGCGGGACGCGCAGCGGGAGCCGAAAACTCTAACAAGGTCTCTAAGGCCAAATGCAAACTGGCAATCACCGCTTGACCGCAGGGTGTCCAAGCCGCCACATCTGGATTATCTACAATTTGAATGAGTTCAGCGTGCTCGGGGATATGCGGGCCATCGCCATGAACGTGATAAGTAAACGCCGGTGCTCCGAGCACCAAAACAAGGTCCGCTCCGCTCAGCTTGTCAACGATGCGCTCACGCATCGCTGGTAAAAACCCACCAAATAAGGGGTGATTTTCAGGGAAGCTACAACGTGCGCTCATAGGTGCAACAAATACCTTGGCTTGATGGCGTTCGGCTAGCTCAACCACCGCATCGACGGCCAAATCACGATCAACGCCTGCGCCCACAACAAAATAAGGCGCCTTAGCCTGATCAAGACGTTCGGCCACCCCTTTCATTTCGTCACGACCGACGGTACGGTCATAGCTAACCTCGCGGCACTCTACCCAATCAGACTCTTTATCCCAATCATCTGCAGGCACAGACACCATCACTGGGCCACGCGGTGCTTGCATGGCAATATGGTAAGCACGCGCAATTGCTTGAGGTACATCTTCACCACGAGCCGGCTGAATCGCCCACTTCACGTAAGGCTGCGGCATTTGCTCGGGATGTGATGCACCCAAAAAGGGGTCATAGGGCAAAATAGAACGAGCCTGCTGCCCTACCGTCACAATGAGTGGTGTTTGGTTGCGATAAGCGGTAAAAATATTTCCCATCGCATGACCAATACCCACTGCTGAGTGCAAATTGACGATAGCTGCATTACGGCTAGCCTGTGCATAACCATCGGCCATCCCCACCACGACGGATTCCTGTAAACCTAAAATATACTGAAAGTCCTCTGGAAAATCGCGGAACATCGCTAATTCGGTGGATCCCGGATTACCAAAAATCGTTGTCACCCCTTTTTCGCGTAAAAAGCGATACATAGCCTCGCGTACAGTGGGCTTACGTGTCGTATCCACAGCTGTCATAGCTTCACCTCCTTCAAGTGATTCTCGTTTTATTTGTTTTAGTATAGAAAGCACTCTAATATAGGGCTATAACATAACCCTTATTTCTATTATTGGTATGGCTAATATCAACTCGTTGGATCTGAATTTACTGCGTGTTTTCGATGCAATTTATCGGCGGCGTAATGTGTCCCAAGCCGCGCTAGAGCTCGGTTTATCACAACCCTCTACCAGTCAGGCACTCACTCGATTACGTCTGGTTTTAAAAGACCCTTTATTTGAACGCACCGGTACTGGCGTCAAACCGACGGCTCGTGCTCATCAAATGGCACAGCAAATAGGGTTAGGGCTAGAAACATTGGATCAAGCTCTACGACAGGGTGAAAGCTTTGATCCACTGACCTCTACCGACACGCTACGCCTGCATTTGACTGATATAGGGGAAGCCCGCTTTCTGCCTCCCATCATGCAGCGACTCGAACAACAAGCCCCTCATATGCGCATCGAAACCAAAACCTGGCCGATAGAAAGCATTGTCCCGGCCTTAGATGCGGAAGATTTACATTTTGCTTTGGGTTATCTGCCTAACTTAGAAGGCTGCGCTAAACAAACGATTTTGATGGATTATTATGGTTTGCTTATGCGCCAACAACACCCGTTTCTACGAGATGGCAGCAGCCAGCATCAGGTTAAAAATCGCCTCCAAGAGCTAGACTTTGTCGCTGTGCACTCGCATTCGGTTACCCTAGAAATTCTAAAAGTATTGCAGCTAGAACATCGAGTTCGCCTACATGCCAGCAACTTTCTGGCGTTGCCTGATATAGTGCGCCCGTCTGATTTAGTGGCCATAATGCCGTATGAGATTGCCAAAAGCTTTGGGCACGAACGCAATTGTACTGTCGTGGATGCCGGTTTACCCTTGCGTTACTTTAATGTGGCCTTGCATTGGAGCAAACGCCATGAACACAAAGCTAAACACACCTGGCTACGAAACCTACTGCTTCATTTGCCGCTGCACTAAACTTAGGGTCTAACAAAAAAAGCCAGCGCCCCCATTACAGAAGCGACTGGCTTTTTAATGTATTTCAGAATTAGCGACGTTTGCCGACTTGGTCACCAATGACGCCGCCAATTGCAGCACCACCTACCGTACCTAAGACACTACCGCCTGTCACGGCTGCGCCCACTACACCACCAGCACCGGCACCGGCTGTTGCGCCTTTTTGACGTGAACTCATACCATCCCAAGTAGAACATCCTGCCAACAGAGCTACTAAGGCCGAGGCGGCCGCAATTTTTACAATTTGACGTGTCATGGTTTACTCCTTGGGTCATTCAGTCTAGTTATCTCTACAATACGACGCCTCAGGTGTAATTTCAAGCCAATAAGCACTGCATTCTGTGAACAAGCGCAAAAATTGTAACAGCCACCCTACAGTGGCTGCTTGATCTAGCGTTTTGAATTACTTCAAGGCTTTGTAACGAATACGCTTGGGCTGTGCCGCGTCTTCGCCTAAACGACGACGCTTGTCTTCTTCGTATTCTTGGTAGTTGCCGCTGAAGAACTCCACATGAGACTCGCCCTCGAAGGCCAAAATATGCGTAGCAATACGGTCTAGGAACCACCGGTCATGACTGACGACCAACACACATCCCGCGTATTCTAGCAACGCATCTTCGAGCGCACGCAAGGTTTCTACGTCTAAATCGTTAGAAGGTTCATCCAGTAGCAATACGTTGCCGCCCGTCGCTAACGTTTTAGCCAAGTGCAAACGACCACGCTCACCGCCCGACAAGTTGCCTACCAATTTATTTTGATCTGCACCACGGAAATTAAAGCGACCAATATAGGCACGTGCCGGTATTTCAAAACGTCCCACTTGCAAAATATCGGAGCCGCCATCAGAGATCGCCTCGAACACACTTTTATCATCAGGCAAAGAAGAACGTGACTGGTCGACATAAGCCAACTGCACCGTTTGTCCAATAGTGATGTCACCACTTTCTGGTTGCTCTTCGCCAGAAATCATACGGAATAAGGTCGATTTACCTGCACCGTTAGGACCCACAATACCCACAATCGCGCCAGGAGGTACTTTGAAGCTTAAGTCATCAATTAAGAGACGATCGCCATAGCCTTTAGACACATTATTAAACTCAATAACCTCGTTACCCAAGCGCTCTGCCACTGGGATAAAGATCTCTTGTGTTTCGTTGCGACGCTGGTATTCGTGTGAGGCTAATTCCTCGAAACGATTCAAACGGGCTTTGGATTTAGCTTGGCGCCCTTTAGGATTCTGACGTACCCACTCAAGCTCTTTACGAATAGTGCGTTGACGCGCGGATTCGTTGGCTTCCTCTTGCTTTAAGCGATCTTCTTTTTGCTCTAACCACGAGCTGTAATTGCCCTTCCAAGGAATACCATGACCACGGTCTAGCTCTAGAATCCAGTCGGCTGCATTATCCAAGAAGTAACGATCGTGCGTCACCGCTACAACCGTACCAGGGAATTTGCTAAGGAACTGCTCAAGCCAATGTACACTTTCTGCATCTAAGTGGTTAGTCGGCTCGTCTAGCAACAACATATCTGGCTTGGAGAGCAATAGCTGACACAACGCCACACGACGCTTTTCCCCACCAGATAAATTAGCAATAACGGCATCCCATGGTGGCAAACGCAACGCATCAGCCGCGATTTCCATTTGGGTGTCGGTATCATCGCTGCCGCTAGTGGCTGCTGCCGCAATAATTGCCTCTAGCTCGGCCTGCTCGGCAGCTAGGGCATCAAAATCAGCATCGGGCTCGGCGTACTCTGCGTACACCTCATCCAAGCGTTGACGGGCTGCAAAAACCTCTCCTAGACCCGCCTCGACGGCTTGACGCACCGTATGAGTAGGATCTAACTCGGGCTCTTGAGCTAGGTAGCCAATTTTAATTCCCGGCATGGGAATGGCTTCACCTTCGATTTCCTTATCTACCCCAGCCATAATTCGTAGCAAGGTGGACTTACCGGAACCGTTCAATCCCAACACACCAATTTTGGCTCCGGGGAAGAAAGATAAAGAAATATCGCGTAGAATTTGACGCTTGGGTGGCACAATTTTGCCAACCCGATTCATTGTATAAACGTATTGGGCCATAGAAACCTAAATAGGATGGATAAGGCTATAGTACATAGCATCGCAAAAGCGATTTAATTATAGATGACAGATAGGCCAACCAAATGACTGATTCTCCCGCACTTTTATTTAGTACCGAAGACATAGAGCTATTGGCTCGCACTGCCGATGCGCTTAGCTCGTATTTGGGGAAACCTGTATTAGTTGAACTGGTCGATGCCAGCGAAACAGGTTTTGAGTGGGCTATTTTTGCTATCCCCCTAGATATTAACGAAGATGATAGCGATATACCAGTAGTACAAATTGGTGGAGGGCAATCTCGCCTACTGGGAAGCCAAGGTGGCGTTCAGGTAAATGAAAATGAAACCTACAGTTGCCGCTTTATGTGGGCCATTCAACGCACCGACTTAGACCCCGTCAAATACATCAAAATCAACCACGAAGGCGAAGAAAACGCTTGGGGCGAAACTCTGCAAGAAATCTTGCCCTTTGATTTATCTGCCGACCCACTCGCTGACAGCGACGACGACCCCATCGAGGACGTCACCTTTATTCAGCCCCCTTCGAATCAACGCCATTAACTACAACGATCGCGCAAATACAAAAGAGCCCCCACTGGCGACATGCTGTACACCAAGATTCGCGAGATCACTCCTCGCAAGGCATACTCGGTGGGGCGGCGAATGGCTTGACGCCGCATATGTAGTCCAAAACGCGTGTATCGAGCTGCCGCCATAAAAAACTCGCGAGGCCTATAGTGAAACCACGGCACACTGGCTACTACCGTATCATGCGCTAATAGCCACAAACCCAAGGCGTGTTGGCCTGCATTATTTTTCCCCTGCAGCGATAGCGAATCGTCGCTCTCATAATAAACACGATAGACCTGATTCACAAAACGTGTTTTATAGCCAGCACGGGCAATACGACGCCACACTAAGCTTTCCGGTACAAAACCAGGAATGTTTTCAGGAAAAGGAAAGCGTCGTAACACCTCTGTGCTAAGACAGCCAAACTTTTCGCCCCTGACATTGAATTTAAACTGTAGATCCAACGGGTTGGCATCGAGTAAGTCATAAGGATACATGTCACCCACAATGTGTCCTGAAGGCGTTTTGCATAACCCAATAATGGCAGCATAACGCCCACGCTCGCGGGGTGGCACATCATTCCAACTACGCGCCATATCATACAACGCGTTCGACTCTAGGCTGTCATCACTGTCTAGAGCCACAATAAGCTCTCCGTGCGCTTCACGCACACCTCGGTTAAAAGCGACTTTTTTATGCTGATTCGGCTGCCAAATATACTGAATAGGAAAAGCAGCCTGCTGTTGCCACTCATTCACTAACTGGCGAGTGGTGTCGGTTGAACCATCGTCAACCACCACCCACTCAAAATCTTGGTAGGTTTGCTCACACAGTGACTCATACACCCGATGCAACGTATGAGCTCGGTTGTATGTAGGGGTCAGTACAGTAAACTGATAGCGCCATGCCTCTGTTGGGCTCTGTGTACAATACGTTGTTGACATGACAGCACACCTCCCTTGCTTTGCAAACTAGATCATTACGAATCCACAGGTAGACTCGCCTAGTTAAATAGTAGACGAAAAAAAACCACAGATCAGAAATCCGTGGTTTTTTTTGCCTTAATTACGCTTTGAAACATTTTAGCGCCGTAGCAAATGTACGACACATAAAAGACACCAAAGGTAATTCACTATAGAAATTAAGCGCGCTTAACTTTCTCTAGCATCTTGAAAACGCCTTTGGGGGAGCGAACAAACAAACGTTTGAATGCTTTACCCAAGCAACGACGCTCTAGCGTATTACGGCGTGTGCGTTTGATTTCAGCCATGAATTTCTCCAGTATCTAAACAAAGCTAAGAATTATACAGGTAGACTTAGCTGTAAATATAGTAGATTCTAGCCCATACTGCTTCTATATACAAAGAAAATGCTTTTTTTGCTCGTTTTACTTTGATTCCAACTATGACCTCTCAAATCCGCATCTACGGTGCGCGCCAACACAATTTAAAAAATCTTGATGTTCAGTTTGAGACCGGCAAAATTACGGTCCTTACTGGCGTGTCCGGTTCTGGCAAATCCTCTCTGGCTTTTGATACGCTTTATGCCGAAGGGCAACGACGCTATGTAGAGACTTTCTCTCCTTATGCGCGCCAGTTTTTAGATCGGATGGACAAGCCGTTGGTGGATAAAATCGAAGGTATTTTGCCCGCCATTGCGATTGATCAGGTCAATCCGGTCCGCAACTCACGTAGCTCAGTAGGCACAATGACTGAGCTCAACGATTACTTTAAATTGTTATATGCTCGCCTTAGCCATCTGCATTGTCGTCAATGTGGACAGCGGGTCCAGCACGAAGACGCCCAACGCATTGCGGCAGCTCTGCACACTCGCTGTGCGGCCTCTGATCCACGTTTGGTGTTGACCTTTGCTGTCGATATACCGGCGAATTTCACTGCCGAAGAAGTCCAGCAGTTTTTAGAGCAACAAGGCTATACACGCACCCACCCCGTCGCTACGCCCAAAAAAAGCAAGGGTGTTACCCAACGTCTCTATGTGATTCAAGACCGCTTCCGCCTTAGCCGTGCCGAACCCGCTCGTCTGATGGAGGCTCTGGACGCTGCTTTGCATTATGGCAATGGTCACCTCAGTGTTTTTGCCCTACAGGACGAAACCGAAGAACAATGGGATTTCAGTGCGGGCTTGCATTGTGCTCATTGTCATATTGACTATGCTAGCCCCCAGCCCAGTACCTTTTCGTTTAATTCACCTTATGGTGCCTGCGAACAATGCAAAGGGTTTGGACGTGTCATGGGTATTGATTATGGGTTGGTCATTCCCGATGAAAACAAAAGCCTACTCGAAGGGGCTATTCGACCTTGGCAAACTGAATCCAACCTAGTTCACCAAAAAGACCTAGAGCGCTTTGCCAAAGATGCTCAAATCCGTCTTAGCGCCCCCTGGAGTGCACTTAGCCAAGAGGAAAAAGACTGGGTGATCGACGGGGCCCCTGACTTCAAGGGCGGCACCCGAGCATGGAAAAGTCAATGGTATGGCATTCAACGTTACTTTGACTGGCAAGAGTCACGCGCCTACAAAATGCACGTGCGCGTCATGCTATCTAAATACCGTAGCTACAACACCTGCCCTAGCTGTCAAGGCTCTAGACTCAAATCCGATGCGCTCTTGTGGCGACTTGGTACGCAAACCGCAACTGCTGACCCGCAACCTTATCAGCGTTTTATGCCAGTCAATACGCAGTGGAGCGCCGAACAACTGGCCCTCCTGCCCGGCTTTCATATTCACGACCTGATGCGCTTGCCCATTAGTGCCGTCACCGAGTGGTTCGCACAACTACAGTTTGAAGGCGAACTCAATGCGGCGACTCTACTGTTACGCGAAGAAATCCAAACACGTCTACGTTTTTTGTGCGAAGTGGGTCTGGGGTATTTATCCTTAGACCGCCAAAGCCGCACGCTATCGGGTGGTGAAGTTCAACGGATTAATTTAACTACAGCCTTAGGGACCTCATTAGTCAACACACTCTTCGTACTTGATGAGCCCTCTATCGGTCTGCACCCCCACGATATGCAGCGTATTGTGCACATTATGCAGCGCTTACGACACCGCGGTAATACCTTAGTCGTGGTCGAACACGACCCGCAGGTCATGGTCGCAGCAGATCGTATTTTAGACATTGGCCCAGGGCCTGGCGAACGTGGCGGTCAAATTCTCTTTGACGGCGCCCCCATCCATTTACGTGATGCGCCCACGCTAACGGGCGACTATCTCAGTGGACGTAAACGCATCGAGGCCCCGCACCCACAGCCGGTCAACGATCAAACACCGCGGTTACTGCTTCAAGGGGTACAAGCACACAACCTCAAAAACATTGATGTCGCCTTTCCCTTACAACGTCTAGTTTGCGTAACCGGTGTATCTGGTTCGGGTAAATCCACCCTCATCCAAGATGTATTGCACCCGGCTTTACTCAAGTACTTTGGCGAAGCCACCGAAGCTCCCGGCTCTTTTGATGCACTTTTAGGGGCAGAACAAATTGCCGAGGTGGTCATGGTAGACCAGTCACCTATAGGTCGTACGGCCCGCTCTAACCCAGCAAGTTACGTCGGTGCTTTTGACCCTATTCGAAAACTATTTGCTCGTGCCCCCCTCGCCGTAGAACGGGGCTATAAACCCGGTACCTTTAGTTTTAATAGCGGTGAAGGACGCTGTCCCACGTGTGGCGGGACCGGTTTTGAGCACATTGAAATGCAATTCCTTTCGGATGTGTATTTACGCTGTCCCGATTGTGATGGTAAACGGTTCCGTCCGGAAATTCTTGAGGTACGCCTAGAGCATTTAGGTCGCTCGGCCTCAATGGACGAGGTGTTAAACATGACAGTGAACGAAGCCCTTAGCTTTTTCACTGGACTGCAAGACATACAACGGGCTCTGGCCCCCTTAGCCGATGTGGGCCTTGATTACCTCAGCTTAGGTCAGCCTGTGCCCACCCTATCTGGGGGAGAAGCCCAACGTTTAAAACTGGCAGGTTATTTAGCCGAAGCCGCGAAAAGCCGATTGTCTACTGCCAAAGTCGCTAAGAAAGGCAAATTGTTTTTATTTGATGAGCCCACCACCGGCCTGCACTTTGACGATATTGCCAAACTCATGCAAGCCTTTCGCAAGCTGCTGCATGCTGGGCATTCATTAATTATTATTGAACATAATTTAGACGTGGTGCGTGCCGCTGATTGGGTCATCGATCTGGGCCCCCAAGGGGGACTAGCGGGTGGCCACGTGGTTGCTACCGGCAGCCCCGCTCAGATAAAAGACTGTACGGACTCCCTAACAGGCCAAGCATTACGCGACTATGAGCAGCACCTAGTTGGCAATAATCTGATTACGCCTTTAGCCGAACCCCTTGGGGCTTATGCCAACATCGCGCCCCCCGACCCCTGCATTCAAATACTAAATGCCAAAGAGCACAACCTGAAAAATATTCAGGTGCAGATTCCACGCGACACCTTTACCGTAATCACCGGCGTTTCTGGCTCAGGTAAATCCACCTTGGCCTTCGACATCCTCTTTAACGAGGGGCAACGTCGCTATTTAGAGTCATTGAATGCGTATGCGCGCTCTATCGTACAACCCGCGGGCCAACCCGATGTGGATGCGGTCTATGGCATACCTCCTACCGTAGCCATCGAACAACGCACTAGCCGCGGAGGCTATAAGTCCACCGTGGCAACCATGACGGAAATCCATCATTTTTTACGCCTGCTGTATGTCAAACTAGGTACGCAAATGTGTCCGAGTTGTCAGGTGCCAGTGGCTCCCCAATCAGCCGATCAAATTGTGGCGCAGCTTTTGCGAGACCATAAAGAAAAAACGCTACATCTATACGCTCCATTAATTGTGGGTCGCAAAGGCTATTACACCGATCTAGCCAAATGGGCACATGCCAAGGGCTACGAACACCTACGGGTAGACGGCGAATTACAACCTACGGCTAAATGGCCTCGTCTAGATCGCTACAAAGAACATAATATCGAGCTACCTGTGGCTCAGATCGTGATCCAAGCTCAACACGAAGCTGAATTACGTCACGCTATTCACACCGCTCTAGAGCACGGTCAACAACGAGTACTGATTGTGACGGACTCCTCTGAGTTCACGCTATCTACGGCTCGTGCTTGCCCTAGCTGTAGCACCAGCTACCCGGAACCAGATCCGCGCCTGTTCTCCTACAACTCTAAACAAGGCTGGTGTACCAGCTGTTTTGGTACCGGACGTCAAGTCTCCGACTTTGATGCGGAACAAAGCGGCGAAGAATCCAAGTGGCTACAGGCCGAAGACGCCGCCACAAACCATGACTGTCCCAGCTGCAATGGCCAACGTCTAAATCCTATCGCTCTGGCTTTTCGTTGGCACGAAGTCGGTATTGCTCAACTGTCTGAGCTCTCTATTCAAGACGCTAAGCACTTTTTTGCCCAACAAATGCTCTCCGAGCGAGAACAACAGATTGCACGCGATATTTTTCATGAAATTGAAAATCGACTTAATTTCATGGAAGAAGTGGGGCTGGGCTATTTAGAGTTAAATCGTGCCGCCCCCACCCTCTCTGGTGGCGAAGCCCAACGCATCCGTTTAGCCGCTCAACTGGGTTCCAACCTACAGGGCGTGTGCTATGTGTTAGATGAACCCACCATTGGTCTACACCCGCGTGACAATAAAATCCTGCTGCGCGCCTTACAGCGCCTAGAAAGCAACGGCAATACCTTGGTCGTTGTAGAACATGACGAGGACACCATTCGCCAAGCTCAACATATTATTGATATGGGCCCCGGTGCCGGAGTACGAGGAGGTGAAGTCGTGGCTCAAGGCGACCTAGAGGCCATTCTTTCGAATCCAAATTCCTTAACAGGCCACTATCTACGTCAGCCTATACAGCATCCTATGCAAGGCTATCGCCCCATAGACTCAGAAACGCCCTTTTTGTACCTGCACGATGCTCAGCTTCACAACATTAAAAATGTTAGCGTTCGATTACCATTACAGCGACTCAGTGTGGTGACTGGAGTCTCTGGTTCAGGCAAATCCACCCTAGCTCGCGACATATTACTTAGCAACTTAAAAGCTAAAATCACAGACCCTGAACACCATCGTTGGCAACATTGCAGTCATATCGATGGCTGGGAACACGTCGATCGTGTACTAGAAGTTGATCAAACCCCGATAGGAAAAACCCCACGCTCGTGCCCTGCTACCTATGTCGGTTTTTGGGATGACATTCGCAAGCTCTTTGCTCAAACACGCGATGCTAAAATACGCGGTTGGACTCCTAGTCGCTTCTCTTTCAACACGGGCGACGGGCGTTGCAGCGAGTGCGGAGGCCAAGGTTTAGTCACCTTTGAAATGAGCTTTCTACCGGATATTCAAATTCCCTGCGAAAGCTGTCATGGCCTACGCTTTAACCACGACACCTTATCCGTCAGCTGGCAAGGCAAAAACATTGGTGAAGTACTTCAGATGGAAGTCGATGATGCCGTGGATTACTTTGCCTCGCACCCACGTATTTTACGCCCCCTCAAGCTTTTACAAGACGTAGGCTTAGGTTATCTCACCCTAGGGCAACCCTCGCCCACCCTATCCGGTGGCGAGGCCCAGCGCATTAAGCTGGTAACTGAATTAAGCAAAGTTCGTCTAGACGAAGGCTTAATTAAAACCGGACGAGCTTATAAACAGCCGCATACGCTCTATGTACTGGATGAGCCTACCGTAGGCTTAGCTATTGCCGACGTAGAAAAACTCTTGCGAGTGTTGCATCGTTTAACCGATGCTCAGCAAAGCGTGGTCGTGATCGAACACAACCTCGACTTGATAGCAGAAGCCGACTGGATTATTGATATGGGCCCCGAAGGCGGTATAGCGGGTGGTAAACTGGTGGTCGAAGGCCCTGTGTCTACCGTACAACAGACCTCAAGCTCGCATACAGGCCAGGCCCTCGTTGAATTTTTATCCCGTAGCTAACTCCACCTTATGATGTATTGTCGTTTTGAAAATAGAATTGATCACACTGCTCTAGAGCTTTCTGGCCTAGAGCGCACGCTTTATGCTTACAGCGCAGCAGAGTTACCAGCCATCTGGCAACAAATCCAAGAAGCACAACAACAAGGCTACTGGATCGGTTTGTTGCTTAATTACGAACTCGGTGCACACCTACTTCAGCTAGACTGGGCTCAGCCCAGCTCTACCCCTCTGCTAAGTGCCTATATTATGCGCGAGGCTCATCACACTCAGCCTTGGGAGGCCCCTACCCAGCCGGTTAAGCTCAGCGTTAAGGCCTTAAAACGCAAACGCGACTACCTTGCCGATATTGCCACCATTCAACAGGGCATTACCCAAGGGGAGTATTATCAGGTGAATTACACCCTGCCCCTTGCCATCGAGTCCCAAGCCGATCCTAAAACACTTTATCAGCACATCGCCCATCAGCACCCTGTCGCCTACGGCGCCTATATGGCAGATGAGGATCGGCATATTTTATCGTTCTCGCCCGAGCTGTTTGTACAACGCACCGGACCAACCCTGTTGGTCAAACCCATGAAAGGCACAGCAGCGAGACAGCCAGATCCAGAGCAAGACCAACAGGCAGCTATAGACCTGCGTCACAGCGCCAAAGACGTAGCAGAAAACATTATGATCGTGGATTTACTACGCAATGATTTGGGTAAAATTGCCCAAACCGGTAGCGTACAGGTTACACGATTACTAGACGTCGAAGCCTACCCCTCTGTCTGGACCATGACCTCCACCATTCAAGCCCAATGCCCTACTATCAATATTGCCACTTTGCTGCAAGCTCTATTCCCTTGTGGCTCGATTACAGGCACACCCAAAATAGCGGCTATGCGCTGTATTCATGAGTTAGAGCAGCGTGAACGCGGTATCTATTGCGGCAGTATGGGTTGGCTAGCACCGAATGGCGACTTACAGCTAAATGTCGCCATCCGTACTATTGAGTACCTCAATGCCCAACAAGCACAATTTGGAGTAGGTGGTGCCATTGTGATTGACTCGGATGCCGAGCAAGAGTGGCAAGAGTGCTTATGGAAAGCTCGCGTCTTGGGCGTTCCCGTTCAGTATGAGGACTAATATGCAGCCCCATCAACTGTCTACGGATGCCGAATTAATTGAAACCATGCGGTTAAATCGGCAAGGCCAAGTTCTATTACTGCCTTACCACCTACACCGTTTGACACGCTCGGCTGCTCAGCTAGGCTTTACCCTAGATACGGATGCCGTTCTGGGCTCATTGGCGCCGTATCTACATCGCTATTACTCTCAAGCCCAACGACTACGCATCAGCCTAGCTCAAGATGGCCACCTAAGTCTGCAATGCTCTCCCTTGACGACTACTAGCCAACCCGTACGATTACGGTTGGCTCCACGTCCAGTACACAGCTCTATCCTGCATTTAACTCATAAAACGACGCAACGCAGCCACTGGTCTGCCGGAGAACACTGGTTACAACGGCACCCCAGCTATTTTGATGTAATTTATTATGATAAAGAAGGTTTTGTCACCGAAGGCGGTCGCAGCAATATCTATGTATTCCATCAAAATCAATGGATTACTCCACCTAGCACTCAGGGCTTGTTAGCCGGAGTACAACGAGCCGAGCTACTAGTCAAAGGCTGGGTTCAAGAACAGCCCATCACATTAGATCAGCTACGACAAGCCCAACGCGTGCGTGTCTCTAATGCCTTACGTGGCTGGCTAGATGCGTATCTAGTCCACAGCCCTAATTCATTTTAAAACAAAGTCCAAGGCTGCCTGAGCCGCTGCAAAACCCATCGGGGCGGTTACCGTCACACTAGAGCCATAACCAGCGCACGATAACCCCTGAGGACTTAATAACGAGGGGGTTACCGTCTGCCACTCGGATGGCAATACAGCCGTTTGTTCTACCCAAAACACCTCAACCCCCATTTTAGGCACGCGGGTCGGTGCTTTGCCTGCTTTGGGCTGAGCTTTAGCAAAACCATGCTCTTTACGTAAACGGCTACGTAATTTAGCTAACATCGCATCGTGAGTGCTTTGAGATAGATCACCTCGTCGTAGGGCCAATGCGTTGGTTTTTCCACCCGCCGCGCCACATACGTACATTTTGAGCTTTTGTCGTTTGGCCTGCAAAATCATCGCTATTTTGGCATCAGCCTGATCGGTACAATCAATTAATACATCGGGCTGACTCGATAACAACTCAACCACATTATCAGGCCCAATAAAATCATCCACAATGATTACGCGGCAGTCTGGGTTGATATCTGCAATACGCTGTTTCATCGCCTCGGTTTTGGCTTGGCCCACGGTAGACCCCAAAGCAGGCAACTGCCTGTTAATGTTGGATTCGCTGACATGATCTAAATCAATTAGAGTTAACTGTCCAACACCACTACGCGCTAAAGCCTCTACACACCAGCTACCCACACCGCCTATGCCTGCCACCATTATGTGAGCAGCCTGTAAACGCAGCAAACTGCCCTCGCCATATAAACGGTCTAAGCCCCCAAAACGACGTTCTGCATTGTGTTGTTGCGCCATAACTACCCTTTTTCATACCGATTAATTCATTTTTGATTGATTACCAGTAGGACTCTGTGCCATTGTTGCTTAGAATAATAAACACATAGCTATTTCTTCTGTGTAATACGTTATGTTTATATTTTACCCTGTATTTCTCGCAAGCCATGAATGCCTACATAAGAGCTCCTCTTTCATCCCAGTTTCGTACCCTCACTCCAACTGAACTTCAGCTCTCTTTACAAGACAGCCTACAGCATTGGGATCAGTGTAGTGATGTCTGGGTCTTTGCTTACGGCTCATTAATTTGGCGCCCCGAATTCGAGTTTGTAGCCAAACACTCTGCGCGCCTTAGCGGCTACCATCGCTCTCTGTGCTTGTGGTCACGTATTAATCGCGGTACGCCAGACAATCCTGGTATTGTTTTTGCCCTTGATGAAGGCGGCGAATGTGAAGGAGTTGTCTATAAGGTTGCGGCAGATCAGGTAAAAGCCACTTTTCCTGCTCTATGGCAACGCGAAATGCCTAGTGGTGCGTACAATCCTAGATGGGTAGAGTGTCATACGTCTGATAACCAACGTGTTCAGGCCCTGACCTTTATTATCAACCCCTTTACCGATGCGTATGTGCCCAGTATGCCGCTAGAGCAACTACGTCATGTCATTCAACAGGCCCACGGCTTAAATGGTCCTTGTATTGACTACGTACTACAAACTGCTCAAGCACTGAAACGGGCTAATATAGCCGATCCTAAACTTGAACACTTAGTGCAGTATCTATAGTTATGAGCCTAGCTGACTTTCGTAATGAGTATGATAAATTCGATTTGCCCGAGCATTTGCTTAGCGCCGATCCCAAAGAACTGTTTTCCCAATGGGTAGACGAGGCCATTCGCCTACATGCTCCCGAGCCCACTGCCATGAGTCTTTCTACCGTGGCCCCAGATGGTCAGCCTAGCTCTCGTGTTGTGCTTTTAAAGGGTGTCGAAGAACAAGGTATTTTGTTTTATACCAACTACGACTCTCAAAAAGGCCAAGATCTAGCTCATAACCCAAAAGCGTGTCTGCTGTTTTTCTGGCCCACTTTGCAACGTCAAATACGTGTACAAGGTACAGTACAAAAAACGTCCACTGCGGTATCAGCCGATTATTTTCACAGTCGCCCTTTAGCCTCACGCATTAGTGCTCTTGCATCACCTCAAAGCCAGCCCACCACACGTGCGGCCCTCGAAGAGCACTGCGATCAAATTGAAGCTCAGTATGGCGAGCACCCTCCTCACCCTGAAAACTGGGGGGGGTATTACCTCACACCAACCCACATCGAATTCTGGCAAGGTCGTACCAATAGACTTCACGATAGGTTTTTGTACACCCGCCACGAGTCTCAGTGGCAAATACAACGCCTTGCACCATAAATAGGGCTAAATCGTTAGTTTCTCAACTTATTCTGGTCTGATGCTGGAATGTACTTCCGACTATGGGCTAAAATTAATGTTTATTTGAAAGGCTAAACAACACGCTCTATTGGGCTGTGTGGTTTAGCGCTTTTTATTTTGAGTCAACATGAGCGATTACATTCTAACTATTTCCTGTCCCGACACTACAGGCATTGTACATAGCGTCACAGGCTGGCTTCTAGAAAAACAAGGAAACATCATCGAAGCTGAACAGTTTGGTGATGAGCTTACACAGCGCTTCTTTTTGCGTATCCAGTTCCGTATCCCAAAGCCTAGCAGCGCCGAGCAATTGCGTGCTGAGTTCAGCTACATCGCTGACCGTTATCATATGGATGCTCAAATCCATGACACCAAACAAAAAGCACGTGTACTCATTTTAGTCAGTCGCCAAGGTCATTGTTTAAATGACTTATTGTTCCGTACCCATACGGGGCAACTGCCTATAGAAATCGCCGGCGTCTTATCCAATCACACGGATCATGCTGCGCTATCCGAATCCTATCAGATTCCATTCCATCACTTACCTGTCACTCCCGACACTAAAGCTCAGCAAGAGCAACAAATTTTGCAATTTATAGACGACCTAGACATTGATCTCATTGTCCTCGCTCGTTATATGCAAATTTTGTCACCAGAAATGTGTCGAGCCTTATCGGGTCGTGCCATCAACATTCACCATAGTTTTTTACCCAGCTTTAAAGGCGCACGTCCCTATCATCAGGCACACGCTCGTGGGGTTAAAATTATTGGTGCAACGGCCCACTACGTCACAGAAGACCTTGACGAAGGTCCCATCATCGAACAAGACATCGAGCGCGTTAGCCATGACATGAGCCCCACCGATCTTACCCAAGTCGGTAGTGACGTCGAGTCCTTAGTGTTAGCTCGTGCCGTTAAAGCCCATGTAGAACACCGTATTTTCTTAAACGGTGAGCGCACTGTAGTCTTTAAATAAACACCCCATCCAATCGGTTCATCATTGCTCTACACACCTCCTAGAAAGCGAGCCTTTCTAACGGTTTAGCGCAGTCATCTACTGATTCGATACAAAGAAAGGGACCATTAGGTCCCTTTCTTTTTTCTATGCTGCCCGTAATAACCGATTTAATCGATAGTAGGCGCTTGATTCTCGAACAAAGCTAACCAGCCTTTAGCAAAGCGATACACTAACCATACAAAAGCAGCAATGCCGGTAATCCAACCAACAAATATCACTGTCAATAAAATACTTAATCCTACCCACAGGACGCCCCACCAAAAGGTTTTAATCATCCAGTCAAAATGATTGGCGTACACCGTACCAGCAACATCACTACGCTTGTAATAAGCGATCACAATAGCGGCCAATGAGGCTGCACCCAGAATCGGACTCGCAATCAAAGCAAGCAAAAATAAGGCATATAAAATATGCGTGAGATGACGTGGTGATAAACCCGACTGAGGCTCAGGCATCATAGGTTGGGACATGTATTCCTCCAAATTCTAGGTCGATCAGATAGTCTTCAAGCTATTCATTTTACCTTTTTTAAGCCAAACAAGCATAAAAACTCGTTAGCTAGACACACCAAATAGTGAATGCATTGACTTTGATGTATCTTGGCTACATTAGAAGAGTAATTACATCCATTTGTACGAGGAGGCCATGCCTCCGATTCTATGCTGGTTAGATTCCTTCGTCTTGTGTGCAGTGGCGTGAATGGATAAGCGGTTCAGCGCGGAACGAGCAATGCGAGTGAGCACTGCTTAGCGAATCCATCATGCCACTGCACTCTTATACGAGGAGGCCAATGCGTGCGATCTTCGATCGATGTCTTATCCTATCGGGGGCATGGCCCCCTCCTACAGGCTGGA
>CANQRK010000015.1 GCA_947626245.1 uncultured Paenalcaligenes sp.
CTAAACGCTACAGCTTTAATTGGGAAACCACGTTATTAGGTCCAGATAGTTTTGTGGCCTTGGTACAGGCGTTAGGTTGGTTGCCTGAGTTATTAGGATTCAGTACACCTGATGATGCCATGATTCGTTTAAGCGATGGGTTGCAACAGGTGCCCAATGGGGTGCAGGTGCAGTGGTCCAGTTGGTTGGTGGGCTGTGTGTTGGTGTATGGTTTATTCCCTCGTTTAGTGGCATTGCTGTTTAGTGCATGGCGTTTTCAGCTCCGTTGTACCCAGGTTGCTGTTGATACGAATCAGGTGGGCTTGCTAGAGTTACGTCAGCGATTATTACCTGTGACGGAATACGTGGGCATTGATGCTGTTGCTGGAGAGGATCAGTTGGCCGAGGCTAAGGTGGTTACTCAGCGCCCTACCTTACATCACTCAACGGTAGTGGTAGGCATCGAACTGGCGACCGACCACGTGTGGCCCCCTATGGCTTGGCCAGAACAGTGGCAGGATGCGGGTTTGGTGGATAGTCGTGAGCAGCGCGCGCATTTACTTAGCGAGCTGACAAAGCATAATTATAGTCATTTGGTATTGTGCGTAGACGCGCAGCATACGCCTGATCGGGGTGTGATTGCGTGGTTAGCCGAGCTAGCGACATATGCAGATTATGTGTCTATTTGTTTATTAAACACGGTGCCATTGACGGATAAGTTACAGGCTTGGCAGCTGCGTTTACAGAAAGCGGGCTTTGAGGCCGTTTATACCGATATGAATACGTTGCTTGGTGAGTTAAAAAATTCTTATGAACACTGATTTTGCGCCTTTGTGTTTGGCTGTGGTGGGGCATACCAACACAGGTAAAACGTCTTTATTACGCACTTTAGCGCGTGATGCAAATTTTGGTGAGGTACGCAACAGTCCAGGCACGACTCGCCACGTAGAAGGAGTACGTTTACGGTTGTCTACCAACGAGCTCGTCGAGCTCTTTGATACACCCGGCATGGAAGACAGCATGGCGTTATTGGATTATTTACAGCGCCTAGAGGACGAGAACGAAGGCTTAGACCCGCCACAATACATTGAGTTATTTTTAAGTGGCCCCGAGGCGCAAGAGCGTTTTGAGCAAGAGGGGCGTGTGTTGCGTCAGCTATTACAAAGCGATGTGGCTTTGTATGTTATTGATGTACGTGATTCGGTATTAGCCAAGCATAAAGACGAGCTTAAAGTGTTAATTATGGCGGGTAAACCTATTTTACCCGTGCTTAATTTCACACGTAGCCCCGAACAACGTATTACGGAATGGCGCCAGGCTTTGGCCGCTATAGGCTTACATGCTTTAGCCGAGTTTGATACCGTCGCCCCTACCTTAAATGGTGAGGCACAGCTCTATGAAAAACTGGCTCTGTTGGTGCCAGCGCAGCACAGTCAGCAATTACAGCTCTTAAGTGTAGACGTAGAGCAGCAACGTCAGCAACGCCTGAAAGACGCATGGCGCATCTTGGCTGAATTGCTCATTGATGTGACTGCTTTGCGTTTGATTAGTCCTTCCCAAAAAGAAATTTTGCAGCAAAATGTGGGGGTGTTACATGACACCATTCGTTTGCGCGAAGAGGCCTGTGTTAAATCATTATTACGCCGCTTTAATTTCAGCACTCGTGATTACTTACCCGATGACATTATGCTCGAAGGGTGTCGTTGGGAAACTGACCTTTTTCATCCCGAGGTAATGAAAGAGTTAGGAGTACAGGTAGGTAAAGGGGTGGCTGCGGGGGCAATGGCAGGTGCTACCTTTGACTTAATGACAGCAGGGCTCAGTCTAGGAACGGGGACGTTAATTGGTGCTGCTGCAGGGGGTCTATGGCAAGGTGTAGACAAATGGGGGCAGCGCCTGATTAATAAGTGGCGCGGAGAGTCCGAGTTAACGGTAGATGACAGCGTGATCCGCGTTTTAGCTTTGCGTGAAACGGCTTTAATTCAAGCGCTGGCCACGCGCGGTCATGCGGCGCAAGTGCCCATTGCTTTAAGCCGTTCTCAAACGGCCTTAAACGCCGAGGACAGTAAAGTGGGGGCGGGTACTAACTGGAGATCGGGTTCTTTGCCCGAGGTTTTGACGCAAGCCCGGGCCTTTCCAGAATGGTCTGCTTTGCACAGTAGCTATACGATCAGTGGGCGCCGTGAAACCGCTATTACTGAGCTAGCCGCGTTGTTAGAGCAAGCGGGTGAGGGGGCAAGCACATCTACGGTGGGATTGGCGCGGCCGATACAATCTAGCACAAGCTAAAATTCTGTGTCATGATTGTGGCTCTTAGCGCTAGGGGGAGCCCTAAGACAGGGTATTAATGCTGCTTTTCTAAGGTCGTTTACGTCTATGTATGAATCAAAAAAACACGTGCCTATTAGTACAGGAGCATTTGTTCTGCGCATGGTATGGCACCTATTAGCGGCTTTGCTGCTCTGTGCTATTACCTTATGCATTGGGACAGCCGGACATATGTTGTTCGAGCATATGTCTTTTCATGATGCGTTGCTGAATAGCTCCATGATTATGGGTGGGTTAGGTATTGCTATTCATCCCGTCAGTTATGCTGGCAAAATTTTCTTTGCTTTTTATGGCTTGTTTGTCGGGGTGTTGTTTGCCGCGTTAATTGGGGTCATTGCTGCCCCCATGATTCATCGAATTGTGCACAAAATGCACTTAGATGATGAGGATGAGTAGTCTATTTGAGCCACGGCTGAATAATACGCAGATGCTGCTCATGGCGCTCTGCTAGGTTTAAGTTAGGTTGTATTACCGAGATACTGATTTGGTAGGCATAGACCAAAGCAGCGGTGTCCTTGGCGGTTATCTCGTCTTTTCCCATTTGCTTTAATAAGCTTTCAATAAAATGCAGCCTATGACTGTCTACCTCATCAATGGCTTGACGTGCTAATGCATCACGACGAGCCCATGCTCGTATACCTAGCTCCATTGCGGCAGCTGCTTGAGCAGCATGACCTCTAAAAGGTAGGCTTAAGAGCTGTTCTAGTCGCTCTGTGGGTGAGTATTTTGTACTACCTAAGTGTTGAATAATATTTTCAGTAGCCCGAGCACGCCAGTCGCTCAGAATACTTTGCAAAAGCTCATCTCGACTTTTGAAGTGATAATAAAAGCTACCGCGAGTAATGGCGAGTTCTTTGGCTAGGGTATCAACACGGACACTATCAACACCTCCTTTGATGAGGATATTTTGTGCTGCTTTAATCCAGTCTTCTCTAGTTAAGGTGGGGCGAGTGGACATAAATAATAAAAAGAAAAAGTAATGAAATTAGTGATTGCCTAATCATAGGCAAAATTTAAAAAAAAGACAGCATTGTTTCTTTTTTGAGTCTTTTATAAGAATTCAGTAGTGTATGTTTAATAGTGATTTTTTTACTGAGGCTTGTCTTAGCCTTAATCATAACCTTGTTTCATCTATGATTTATAGGTACTAACCATAGTTTTCAACAATAGAACTAACTTCTAGAATTCAACATACACATACGTATCTGTATCTTGTATTGGAGAGAAAAATGGAAGGGTTGGGCAAGACACTATTAGCTGCAGGTCACCAAACGAATTATCACGAATCAGGTGAGGGGCCCCCATTATTTTTATTACACGGCTCAGGTCCTGGTGTGTCGGGCTGGTCAAACTGGGCAAAAACCATGCCTGCGTTTTCAGATCAGTGGCGTGTGATTGTGCCTGACATTGCTGGTTTTGGTTTTACTGAATTCAAAGAAGGCACAAAGTACGACATCAAGCTTTGGGTAAATCACCTTGTAAGCATTATGGATGCACTGGGTATTGAAAAAGCTTCCTTTGTGGGCAATTCGTTCGGTGGTGCTGTGGCGATAGGCTTAGCTGTATTTGCCCCAGAACGTGTAGATAAATTAGTGCTGCTAGGTACACCAGCGGGTGAGTTCGAGCAAACGCCAGGTTTACGAGGAGCTTGGGAATACGAGCCGTCTTTGGAAAATATGCGCAAGCTTATGGAGAATTTTCCTTATGACAAAAACCTCATCACTGAGGAGCTAGTAGAAGGACGTTACCAAGCGAGTATACGTGCGGGCGCTCAAGAAGCATTGCGAAAACTAATTCCTAAACCCAACGAGGATGGACCGACGATTGTGCGTGGTTTCCCTGCTAGTGCCCTAGAAAAGATTACTGCGCCTACCTTGGTTGTACACGGTCGTGAGGACAGGGTGGTGCCCCCGCAGTGTGGTTTATTAATTGCAAATACCGTTCCTAATGCTGATTTACATTTGTTTGGTCAGTGTGGCCATTGGGTACAAAGTGAGCAAGCTCAACGCTTTGTCACCTTAGTGCGTAGTTTTTTAGCAGAGTGAGGCCAGCATGAGTCGTAATGTACTGGAGCGTGTGTTGTGGCATTTATCCGTTGAGCGACCTGCTAAAGAACGTTTTCGTGAGAATCCCGAAGGTTTTTTATCACGCTTTGACTTAACAGAAGAAGAAAAAGCCATGGTGTTAAATTTTGATGTGAAAGCCATGCAAGCTATAGGTGTGAATGCCATGTTAACCATGGGCTTTTGGCAGGAAATGTCTCCCAATCGCAGTATGCGAATTTATAAAGAAAAATTGGGAGCATCTGATGAGCAAACGGCTGGATTTTCTGCAGCCCTAAAGGGGAGCAACTAAAAATGGGCAAAATTGTTGGCGGATTTTGGATGCCGCATGATCCTGTTATGTTGGTCGCACCCGAGGCTCCTCCTAAACATCAGCAAGATACCGTCTGGGGCGCTTACGAAGAGTGTGCTAAACGTTTGGCAGAGTTGAAGCCGACCTCAGTCATTATTTTGGGCTGTGACCATTATATTTTATTTGGTACTCACTGTTTACCACGCTATTTGATTGGTATAGGCGATGTCGATGGCCCGATTGAACGCTTGCCTATGTTAAAGAAGGGCGTAGTGCAAAACCATCAGACTTTAGCGAATCATATTGTGACTGAGGGAGAAAAGCAGCGTATTGATTGGACGGTGGGGCGTAGTTTCACCATGGATCATAGCTTTGCTATTCCTCATCAGTTTGTGGTGCAGCCTGCTGAGCAAATTGTAGGTCGTACTTTGCCTTCTATTCCTGTGTATTTAGCTTGTGGTGTAGATCCATACATTTCGTTTGAACGTTGTGTGGATTTAGGTCAGCAAATACGAGAGGCCGTGGAGTCTTTTGATGATGACGAGCGAGTGGTCATTATTGCTAGTGGTGGTATTAGCCACTGGGTGGGCACAGTAGAAATGGGTCAGGTGGCCGAAGAGTTCGACAAAGAGATTTTACAGCATGGTGTGAAGGGTGATTTAAACGCCCTATGTGCTTATTCCGACGAGGAAATCCTACGTCGAGGTGGTAATGGTGCTATGGAAATTCGTACCTTTGCGGTAGCCATGGCAGCAGTACCGAATCCCAAAGGAGAGGTCGTCGCGTACGAGGCCGTTCCTGAGTGGGTCACAGGCTTAGGCTTTCTTGAGCTAATTGCCGGAGAGGAATCATGACGAATGTTTTTTTATGCAAAGTAGATGAGTTAGGTCCTGGTGAAATGAGGCGTGTTCCAAACGCTGAGGTAGGTGATATTTGTGTGTACAACTTGGAAGGTAAGTTTTATGCCACCGCCGACTTGTGTACTCATGCTACCGCCTCATTAGCTGAGGGTGATATTGATGATGATTTGATTACTTGCCCAGTGCATTGGGGGCAGTTTCATATTCCAAGTGGCAAAGCAATGACCTTTCCATGTGAACGTGACTTGCGTACCTATCGTATCGAGATTCAAGCTGATGAGGTTTACGCTGATTTAACTACAGAGGCGGAAGAGGCAATGGCAGTGAGTTGTGCGAAGCGCTCCGCTTAATCCCCATTCACGCACTTTTATCTGATTGGCTATCGAGGAAGTATGAGCAAGGTAATTACGTTAAAACCCATTGAGACCTCTCCTGTTATGCAAGGCCTAGATAGGCTGTGCAATATGGAAGAGGGGCGTTTGTCTGGCAAGATTTTTTGGGATCAAGAAATTTACGAGCAAGAGCTTGAGAAGATTTTTGCTCGTTGCTGGTTATTTGTTGCACATGAGTCGCAAATTCCTAAACCCGGTGATTATTTAACCACCACTATGGGTGAGGACGAGGTGATTGTAGTGCGCCAAAAAGACTTGTCTATCAAGGTCTTAATCAATGCCTGTCCGCATCGTGGTAATAAGGTTTGCTTTGCTGAGGCAGGCAATGCACGTGGGTTTATTTGTAATTACCACGGTTGGGCTTTTGGGCCAGATGGTGCGCTACGTGGTACGCATGAGTCTAAGGCGTATGAAGACTCTGGTTTTGATAAGTCTAAACATGGCTTGCGCGAGGTGGCGCAAGTTGATGAGTACAAGGGTTTGGTCTTTGCTACTTTTGATCCCGAGGCGCCATCGCTAGAGGAGTACTTAGGCCCTATGGCTTGGTACTTAGATGTAATTTTCGACATGGACGAGGGCGGTTCAGAGTTTTTAGGTGGCTGTATTCGATCGACTTACGAGTGCAATTGGAAGGTAGCCGCAGAGAACTTTGTGGGTGATATCTTGCATGCAGGGTGGACGCATGATTCTGCTGCGCGTGCCATGCTTGGCGGTCCGGTGTCTAACGTTAGTGACTTACCTGAGTCCTATGCCGTCAATTGGAATGGTCATGGTTATGAGTTTGCGACTGATGGCATTGGAAATGCGGCCGTGTTGGGTGAGAGAGAAATTAATAAATACTTACACGAGCTACGACCAAAGGTGGTTGAACGTTTGGGTGAGTTTCGAGCGCAACTGACTGGCTCTATTTCTTCTTGTACTATTTTTCCGAATTTCTCATTTTTGCCCGGCCAAAATACAGTTCGGGTTTGGCAGCCGCGTGGTCCCAATAAGATTGAGCTGTATACATGGGTAGTCGTTAATAAAAATGCGCCAGAGCGTATTAAGGAGCTATGGCGTCGTGGCGCCATGATGACCTTCTCGCCAACCGGTGTGTTTGAAATGGATGATGGTGAGAACTGGGAGTATTGCACTAAGACCAGTCGTGGAGTCGTCACGCGCTATCAAGACCTGTATGTGGGCTTAGGTATGAACAGTTATATGCCTAATTCTGAACTGCCAGGCAATGTGTTTAAAGGGCAGTTGAATGAAGCCAACTCACGGGCTTTTTATCAGCGTTGGAAAGACTTGTTGCAAGCAGATAGTTGGAAACAGGTTCCCGATCGCAATAATGGCAAGCTCAAGTAGGTGGAGACTTTCATGACAGTTAAAAACGAACTTGTTTCTTTAGAGCTAGAGCGCGAAGTGAAAGCGTTTTTGTATTACGAAGCGCGTTTATTAGATACCGAGTGCTGGGAAGAATGGTTAAGTCTGATGCACGAAGAGGTGCATTATTGGATGCCTGGCATAGAAAACCGACGTCGTGAGGATAAATTAGGCCAATACTCTCGTGATCATATGGCGTACTTTGATGATCACTTGCGTGATTTAACACGACGTATTGCTCGTTTTCAGCAGGCGACGGCGTGGGCGGAAAACCCTCCTACACGTAATGTTCATTTCCTGTCGAACATCGAAGTGCTAGCGAGTGAAAACGAGGGTGAGTGTATTGTGCACTCTTGCTTAATGAGCATCCGCAGTCGAGGACTGACTGAGCATTTTGAAATTGCTGCACGTCGCGAAGACATTTTACGTCGCGTCGATGGCCAATTTAAAATTTATCGTCGCAAAATCTTGATTCCTAATGCGACGTTATTGTGTAAAAACATTAATACGTTTTTATAAAAAGGAAAGTGTCATGGGGTGGCTTGAGGGACAAGTGGCATTGGTTACCGGAGGAACGGGAGGCATTGGTAGCGCCATTGTGCGTCGCTATGTAGCTGAGGGCGCCAAGGTAGGGGTGATGGCGCGCGATACGATGGCTTTGCAGCAGCTGCAAGACGAGCTCGGTGAAGCGGTAGTAACTATTCCAGGTGATGTGACACGTTATGAAGACAATCAGCGTGCTGTTGATACGACGGTAGCAACATTTGGTAGCTTAGATACCTTTGTAGCGAATGCAGCCGTTTTTGATTATTTCACACGGTTAGATCGTATCGCACCAGAAAAGCTTGAGGAATCATTTCAGAAACTGTTTTCTATTAATGTACAAGGTTATTTGCTAGGGGCTCGTTGTGCGATTGAGCCATTACGCCAGAGTCAAGGTTCAATGATTTTTACTCTGTCTAATAGCGCTTTTTATGCAGGTGGTGGCGGCATTTTATATGTTACGGCTAAGCATGCATTGGTGGGCATGATTCGTCAGTTGGCTTATGAGTTAGCGCCTGATATTCGGGTGAATGGTGTGGCACCAGGGGCCACTAGCACGCCCATGAAAAGCTTAGAGGGTTTGAATGATCGTAGTCAGCCTTTGAATCAAATTCCAGGCTTTGAGGAAGCTGCTGCTAATGCGGTGCCACTAAAGCGCGTAGCTAACCCCGAGGATCACACGGGGCATTATGTATTGTTAGCCTCTAAACAAAATGCAGGTCTTACCACTGCCCATATTATTCAAAGTGATGGGGGCTGGGAAATTCGTAAAGCCGCTGGTTAATTTCAACACAATCCGAGAGTTTTCATGAGTGTTATTTCACATATTTTAGAGCAGTCTGAAGTACAAGCCCAATGGTTGAAGCTTATACAAACTCAGCGTTTGCCTGCTATTGCTGCACCGATGTTTTTGGTGTCTAGCCCCGAGTTAACCATCGCGAGTTCTAAGGCAGGTATTGTTGGCAGTATTCCTGCTCCTAATGCGCGCACCATCGAGCAGCTAGATCAATGGCTATCACACATTTCTACAGAACTAGGCGCTGAAAAAAATGGCGGGCAGCGCTATCCCTGGCTATTAAATATGATTGTGCACTCTACCTATGACCGCTTTGATGCGGAATTGGAGCTAGTGAAACGCTATCAGCCTGCAGTGGTGACAACAGCACTAGGTTCGCCCAAGCGCGTGCTGTCTACGGTCCATGAATATGGCGGGGTGGTAATGGCTGATGTGATAACACCCTCAATGGCACGTAAAGCAGCTGAGGCGGGTGTGGATGCATTGATCTTGGTGTGTTCTGGGGCGGGTGGCCATACAGGTTTATATAACCCCTTTTCCTTTTTGGCCGAGGTACGTGAGTTTTGGGATGGTCCAGTGGGATTGGCTGGGGGCGTGTCTAACGGTAAAGACGTTCATGCTGCCCGTATTTTGGGTTATGACTTTGTGCTTATTGGAACCCGATTGATTCCTGCTAAGGAAAGCCTAGTGTCAGAAGGCTATCGCCAAATGTTGCTGGAATCAAAGATGGAAGATGTTGTATCGAGTCGATCAGTCAGTGGAGTGTTAGCGAACTGGTTAGTGCCGTCATTGGAAAGTGCTGGCATTGATCCTTCTGTCGCTAAGGATGCAGACATTGATTTTTCTGGCGATATGGTGGCTGACTCCAAAGCGTGGAAGCACATTTGGTCTGCTGGCCATGGTGTAGGTCAAATTAAATCGTTGTATAGCGCCGCAGAATTAGTTGACGAGCTAGAGGCAGAGTATCGTCAAAGTCTGGCTCGTACTTTTTCATAGGAGGCTCCATGACACATCAGGAAAATATTGACGCTGCAGCCAGTGTGTTGGCTGAAGCGCGTCGTTTAGCTCGTCCTTGCTGTCCTATTTCAGAACGATTTGGAATTAAAACGCTCAAGGAGGCGTATGCAATTCAAGAGCTAAATACGCAGAGAGCACTCGCTGCAGGGTCTCGCTTAGTGGGTAGGAAAATTGGCTTGACGTCTTTGGCGGTGCAGCAGCAGCTCGGGGTGGATCAGCCTGATTTTGGCATGTTGTTTGCAGATATGGAGTATATGGATGGGGCTGAAATTGATGCTTCTCGATTGATTGCTCCGAAGGCAGAGGGCGAAATAGCCTTTGTGCTAGGCAAGGATCTAAGCCATGCAGAGGTGACCTTGGCCGAGTTCATGAGCGCGGTGGAGTATGTATTGCCTGCTTTGGAGATAGTGGATTCCGCCATAGAAAATTGGAAAATCACGATTTCAGATACGGTGGCAGATAATGCGTCGGCAGCGAGTTACGTTTTAGGTAAAACGCCGACACGATTGGATCAGTTGGATTTAAGCCTAGAGGGGATGGTGTTACGTAAGAATCGTGATATTGCTGCATTAGGAGTAGGTGCGGCTTGCCTAGGTAATCCTTTAGATGCGTGCTTATGGTTGGCTCGCACCATGGTAGAAGTAGGTCGTCCTTTACAGGCCGGAGACGTATTGTTATCTGGAGCCTTGGGCCCTATGGTTCCGGTACAGGCTGGCGATCAGATTGCCTTGAGTTTAACTCGTTTAGGTTCTGTTGGCTGTCGGTTCGTCTAAGCATACGATCATGAGGCAGCTCTTCCTAGCTAGGCATGTGTTTAGCTAGGAGGGTGTGTTTTTAGCTATAAAAATAAAATGAAAATGAGTAGTAGAGCAACGTATCTATTACCAGGAGACTCGAAGTGCAACGTTTTTTTGATGATGAAAGCTTGCTCGCTCCCGCACGTGTTGAGATCGAGCATCTAGAGAATGGAGAGTTCATTTTATGCTCGCCTGAGCCCCTGCAAGCCTATGAGCGCTGTGTGGGTGACTGGCTAGAAAAATGGGCTCAGGAAACACCGAGTGC
This sequence comes from uncultured Paenalcaligenes sp., assembly GCA_947626245.1. Taxonomy (GTDB): domain Bacteria; phylum Pseudomonadota; class Gammaproteobacteria; order Burkholderiales; family Burkholderiaceae_B; genus Paenalcaligenes. The sequence continues at coordinate 10,698 of CANQRK010000015.1, forward strand.
CATTTATTTAGGAGCACGTCATGGGGATGGTTGGTTAGAATTAAGCTATCAACAGGTACGTGAACGTGTAGGTCGGTTGGGGCAGGCACTACTAGATATGGGTCTGGACTCATCACAGCCATTGGTGTTTTTGTCGAGTAATGATTTAGACCAAGCCTTGCTGACCTTGGCAGCCATGCATGTGGGTATCACTGTAGGTACGGTTTCGGCATCGTATGCGAAAAATCGAACCGACTACACCAAACTCGCTTCTATTTTGACCTGTTTAAATCCAGGTGCCATCTTTGTCAGTCAGGGGCAAGACTATGGTCCTGCACTGTTAAGTATTAAACCCTCCTGTCCCATTATTGCTTCTCAAGGTGTTGAGACTATTCCCGGAGCCATCGACTATGCCTCTTTGTATGAGGCTGAAGAAACACCTGCTGTGATGGAGGCATTTCAGTCATTAACTGGCGAGAGTCATGCGCGTTATTTATTGACGTCAGGCTCTACAGGAGAGCCCAAGGCCGTCGTAAATACACACAAAATGCTGTGTTCTAATCAGCAGATGATTGCGCAGTGCTGGCGCTTTTTAGAGCGTCGTAAGTTGCGTGTGCTGGATTGGCTGCCTTGGAGCCATACGTTTGGAGCCAATCATAATTTCAATATGGTATTGCGTAATGGTGGGGCCTTTTATCTTGATGATGGCCTGCCTATGCCAGGACGTATTGAACGCACCATAGAAAATATTAAATATGTGCGTCCTACCATGTTTTTTAATGTACCTCGTGGCTACGATGTATTGTTGCCTTTCTTGGAAAGAGACACTGAACTCGCCGAAGCGCTGTTTGCTGATTTAGATGCCTTATTTTATGCCGCTGCTGCTTTGCCACAAAATACGTGGGATCGTGTTCATCGTGTTGCTAGTCAAGTGCGTGATACCCCATTATTTTTTACTTCCGAGTGGGGAGCTACAGAAACCACACCTGTACTGACTAATGTGCATTTTTATACTGATAGGCCGGGCAATTTAGGCTTACCCGTGCCAGGGGTTGAAATTAAGTTTGTGCCCTCCGGAGAAAAACTAGAAATGCGTGTGAAAGGGCCCTCGGTATTTACCGAGTACTTGAATAATCCCACATTAGCTGCCTGTTCTTTTGATGAGGATGGGTTTTATAGAATTGGTGATGCTGGCTATTTGTTGGATGAAAAGCATCCGGAAAAGGGCATTGTGTTCAATGGTCGTGTCACAGAGGACTTCAAATTAACCACGGGGACTTGGGTTTCTGTAGGGACCTTGCGCCCCATTGTGGTGAGCGCCTTAACGCCTTATGTTGCTGACTGTGTGGTTTGTGGGCATGACCAAAGTGAGATTGCTGCGTTGGCCTTTATTACGCCTGCCTTACGTGCTTTAGCGGGAGAGGCGGGAATAACGATGCATGCTGACGAGTTAGCGCAAGTGCCGGCAGTACGTCACGCTTTGGTGCGTGCTTTAAAAACCTTACGTGCCGACTGTAAAGCTTCCTCGCGTCACATTGCGCGCTTACTGCTATTGAACACAGAGCCAAATGTAGAAATTGGTGAAATTACGGATAAAGGGTATATCAACCAACGCTTGGCTCTGAATTATAGAGGAGCTGAGGTACAGCGGCTTTTTGCTGAACCCCTGGATCCAGCTGTAATTTTAGTCACTGAGGAAACTGGGGAGTAAATATGAGTGCCCGTCAAAAACTGAAGGTAGCGATTATTGGGTCTGGCAATATAGGGACAGACTTGATGATCAAAGTATTGAGAAATAGTCAGTTCCTAGAAATGGGAGCCATGGTAGGTATAGATCCTAATTCAGATGGTTTAGCCCGTGCTCAGCGTATGGGGGTAGCCACCACACATGAGGGAGTGGAGGGGCTGATAAAAATGGATGTCTTTCATGACATTGATATTGTTTTTGATGCGACCGCAGCCAGTGCCCATATTAAAAACGATGCGTTATTAAGGCAGCATAAACCCGATCTGCGCATGGTGGACTTAACACCAGCCGCGATCGGCCCGTATTGTGTGCCTGTTGCTAACTTGGATGAGCAGGTCAACGAGTTAAACGTCAATATGGTGACTTGTGGAGGCCAGGCGACGATTCCTATTGTGGCAGCGGTCTCCAAGGTAGCCAAAGTGCATTATGCAGAAATCGTAGCCTCTATTGCGAGTAAGTCAGCTGGTCCGGGTACTAGAGCCAATATTGACGAGTTTACAGAAACTACCTCTAAAGCCATCGAGGTGATTGGCGGAGCTACAAAGGGTAAGGCCATTATTGTGTTGAATCCTGCTGAGCCTCCCGTGATTATGCGCGATACCGTTTACGTGTTGTCGGATGCCGTTGATGAGGCCCTGATAGAAAAAAGCATCGAGCAAACCGTAGCGGCAGTACAGGGTTATGTGCCGGGATACAGGCTAAAGCAAAAGGTGCAGTTCGAGGTTATTCCTGTTGATAGACCTCTCTCTATTCCAGGGTTGGGGCAGTTTAGTGGAATCAAGACGTCGGTGTTCCTAGAGGTAGAAGGAGCCGCGCACTATCTACCTGCTTATGCTGGCAACCTAGATATTATGACTTCTGCCGCCTTGGCAACCGCCGAGCGTATGGCGCAATCCATGCTTACTGTGTGATGGGTATTTGTATGACGACAAGGAAAAAACTTTATATTTCAGATGTGACGCTGCGGGATGGCAGCCATGCGGTACGTCATCAATATCGTATTGCGGATGTACGTCGTATTGCACGAGCATTAGATCAGGCTAAGGTGGACAGCATTGAGGTTGCTCATGGTGATGGCTTGCAAGGATCAAGTTTTAACTACGGTTTTGGGGCGCATACTGATTTAGAGTGGATTGAAGCAGTGGCTGATGAGGTTCAGCATGCTCAGGTGGCGACTTTGCTATTGCCGGGCATTGGAACTATCCACGACCTTAAAGATGCGTACCGTGCCGGAGCTCGTGTGGTGCGTGTGGCCACACATTCTACCGAAGCCGATATCTCGGCTCAGCACATTGCTTTTGCTCGTGAATTAGGTATGGATACCGTTGGTTTTTTGATGATGAGTCATCTAAATACGCCAGAAAACTTAGCCCAAGAAGCAAAGAAAATGGAGAGTTATGGCGCCACGTGTATTTATATTGTGGACTCAGGTGGTGCCATGAGTATGAATGACGTGCGTGATCGTTTTCGTGCCGTCAAAGCCGTCTTAAAGCCTGAAACGCAAACTGGTATACATGCGCATCATAATCTGTCTTTGGGGGTGGCTAACTCTATCGTGGCAGTTGAAGAAGGTTGTGATCGTATTGATGCTAGCTTGGCTGGTATGGGAGCAGGCGCAGGGAATGCGCCACTCGAGGTGTTTATTGCAGCGGCAGAGCGCATGGGTTGGGATCATGGCACGGATTTGTATACCTTGATGGATGCGGCAGATGATATTGTGCGCCCATTGCAGGATCGTCCTGTACGAGTAGATCGTGAAACATTGGCCTTGGGTTATGCCGGCGTGTACTCCAGCTTTTTGCGTCATGCAGAAATCGCTGCCGAACGTTATGGTTTGAAAACGGTTGATATTTTGGTGGAGTTAGGTCGACGCCGTATGGTGGGTGGTCAAGAGGATATGATCGTGGACGTGGCGCTAGACTTAGTCAAAGCCCAAAACGCATAATTTGTGTGAAATAAGCCGCCAGAGATAGTCTGTGCGGCTTTTTCTACGTCATAAGCAAATGATTTGCATAAAAAGGTAATAAAGCATGTCGTACAAAGTGACTGTGCAGCCATCAGGCCAAGTGTTTGAGGCCTCTGCTGATCAAACCTTACTGGATGCGTCGTTGGCAGAAGGGATGATGCTGCGCCATAGTTGTAGAGAGGGGACGTGTGGTACGTGTAAAGGGCAAGTGGTTATTGGGCAAATCGATCATGCCGAGAGCGATTTAGCTGTATTAACTCAAGCAGAGCGTAATGCCGGCTTGGCCTTGTTTTGTCGGGCCAAAGCGTGTTCAGATCTAGAGATTTATGCTCCTGAGGTGACCGAGCTACGGGGAATATCTATTCAAAAAACGGCAGCCCGTGTTGCCAGCATAGAGCGTTGCAGTGCGGATGTAGCTATTGTGCGTTTACAGTTACCCCCTGCTGTGCCATTTCACTATTTTCCGGGTCAATACACAGAAGTTATTCTTAAGGATGGCAGCCGACGTAGTTATTCGATGGCAACCGTACCCCAAGAAAATAATCAGCTTGAGTGGCATATTCGTAATACAGGTGGCGCCTTTAGTCGTTATGTGTACGAGGAGTTAAAAGAAAAAATCTTATTACGCCTCGAGGGGCCATTTGGGACTTTTTATTTACGTGATACACAACGTCCGATAGTATGCGTGGCCAGTGGAACAGGCTTTGCCCCTATTAAAGCGCTTTTAGAGCAGTTGGTACTGCAAAATACACAGCGTTCCGTACATTTATATTGGGGTGGACGCCAGTTGTCTGATTTGTACATGCATGATTGGGTGACGCACTTTGCAGCACAGTACCCATGGTTTACATACATACCTGTATTATCTGAAGAGTCCGAGGAGACAGGTTGGGATGGAGCTACTGGTTTTGTTCACACTCAAGTCGTGAAGGATTTTAGTGATTTGTCTGATTACGAAGCGTATGTCTGTGGTAACCCACGAATGGTTGAGAGTGCACGTAAAGATTTTATTGAAAAGTGTGCTTTAGATGAAGCTAGTTTTTTCGCTGATGCCTTTATTTAAAGGGCTTTAGGGTAAATACTCAAACGTTAAAATTTGACATGCTAGAGGGCTGCATGCAGTATTAAGATACACATACGAATGTGTATTTAAATATAAAAAATGCTCTAAGAATTTGATAAAAAATCAAACTGAATGGCCAAAGTGGTTTTAGGAGGCAGTTTTGAATCTTTCGATCCTGACATTTTTAACGCAGGATGGGTTAACTACCGGGGCAATTTATGCGCTTGTTGCCTTAGCTCTGGTATTAGTCTTTGCTGTGACACGCGTTATTTTAGTCAGCCAAGGTGATTTTGTCGCCTTTAGTGCGCTGACCATGGCTTCATTACAGGCGGATACGCTACCTGCGACCTTGTGGTTATTAACGGTAGGGGCCGTAGCAGTCTGTGTCAAAGATAGTCTAATTTTGATTAAGCAGCGTGCTTTGACTCGTTTGCCGATGACATGTTTAGTGCATTTAAGTGTGCCAGTGGTGTTGTGGTTGTTATTGAGTTGGCTAGACCTTAGCACGTTGGGCTCTTTTTGGAAGGTCATTCTGACACTAGCTATTATCGCTCCTTTAGGTCCCATTTTGTATCGCCTTATTTATCAGCCGATTGCTCAAGCATCGGTATTGGTTTTGCTGATTTTATCGGTGGCACTACATATTTCTTTAGTTGGAATAGGACTCTGGATGTTTGGTGCAGAAGGCTATCGTACACAGCCTTTTACCCAGGCTAGCTTCATGTTGGGCGAGGTCATGATTAGTGCTCAAAGTGTGCTGGTTTTGCTCGTTGCGTTGGCACTGATTGGGGGCTTATATCTGTTTTTTGGTCACACTATGTATGGCAAAGCCTTGCGAGCGACAGCATTTAATAGTGCAGGAGCCCAGTTGGTTGGGGTGCCTACCTTAATGGCAGGTAGTGCAGCCTTTTTCCTAGCATCTCTGATCGGGGCCTGTTCTGGTTTATTAATTGGTCCTATTACCACTTTATATTATGACTCTGGTTTTTTAATTAGCTTAAAAGGGTTTGTAGCAGCCATTATGGGTGGGCTAACTAGTTATCCGCTAGCTGCTTTAGGCGCTTTTGTTGTGGGGTTAATTGAAAGTTACGCCACATTTTTTGCTTCTCAATACAAAGAAGTCATTGTGTTCACTTTAGTGTTGCCATTTTTATTATGGCTGTCTTTAACCACTAATCCACTTGACGAGGAACACTAATGAAGCGCTCTATTTTGATGCCAGTTTTATTGGTGGTGCTCTGTGCTGTATTCGCCCCCTACTTTTTGCCTGAGTACTACCTTTCTCTTTTAAATTACATCGGTCTATACAGTATTGTGGCATTGGGCATGGTGCTTTTGACCGGAGTTGGTGGCTTAACTTCGTTTGGACAGGCTGCTTTTGTTGGTATAGGTGCCTATGCTACAGCGGTATTGACGACCAGTTTAGGTATGTCTCCCTGGTTAGGCCTGATAGCTGGTTTAGTCATTACAGGGTTGATTGCTACTCTACTCGGTTTATTGACTCTACGTTTATCCGGCCACTACTTACCCATTGGTACGTTGGCTTGGGGCATTAGCTTGTATTACCTTTTTGGTACCTTGCCACACTTAGGTGGATTTAGTGGTATCAGTCATTTACCGGCTATTTCTTTATTCGGTTGGACCATTAATACCAGCCAAGACTTCGCTATCTTGATTTGGATAGTAGTGGGCGTTGCTATGTGGCTGCTCAGTAATTTGCTAGATAGCCGAGAAGGACGTGCCATTCGTGCCTTATTTGGTGGCTCTGTGATGGCAGAGGCGATGGGGGTGAATACGGGGCGCTCTAAGTTACTCATTTTTGTGTACGCCGCTTTGTTAGCTGCAGTGTCTGGTTGGCTTTATGCTCATATGCAGCGCTTTGTAAACCCAACGCCTTTTGCTCTAACGATGGGGATTGAGTACCTATTTATGATTTTGTTGGGTGGCGCTAGTACCTTAGGTGGTGCGGTATTGGGTGCGCTCATGATTACAGGGCTAAAAGAATGGTTGCAAGACCTTCTGCCCATGGTTTTTGGTCAAAATGGAAATTATGACGCCATTTTCTTTGGTGGCTTAATTATTCTGTGTTTGATTTATGCTCGCCAAGGTGTTTGGCCTGTGATTATTAGTCGAGTGCCATTCTTATACCCACAAAAACGTAATTTAGCTCATTTAGCTGATGGTGCGCCATTGGAGCAGCGCCCCGCTTTACCTGCTGGTGAGTCTTTATTGGTGGCTGAGGGTGTAACGAAGAAATTCGGTGGCTTGGTAGCGAATAATAATATGAGTCTGCATATTAAATCCGGACAAGTGACGGCTTTGATTGGACCCAATGGTGCGGGTAAATCCACTTTATTTAATTTATTGACGGGATTGTTACCTTTAACCAGTGGCAGGGTAGAGTTCCGTGGACAGCGTATTGATGGGTTAGCCTCACGCAAAATTGCGGCCTTAGGTATGAGTCGTAGCTTTCAGCATGTGCGTTTAATTCCAACAATGTCTGTATTAGAAAATGTGGCTTTAGGCGCGCATATGCGAGGTCATGCGGGCTATCTACGTTCAGGCCTTCATTGGGAGCGCACCGAAGAAGCCTCAATTCTGGCAGAGGCTAAGCGACAAATTGAACGAGTGGGTCTGGCTAGCCAAATGAATGAGCCAGCTGGCAGTCTAGCCTTAGGCCAGCAGCGTATTGTGGAAATTGCGCGAGCTTTGTGTGCTGACCCGTATTTGTTGTTGCTAGATGAGCCTGCTGCGGGTTTGCGCCATCTAGAAAAAGAGGCGTTAGCACAATTATTAGCACGGTTACGGACAGAGGGTATGGCAGTGCTAATGGTGGAGCACGATATGGATTTCCTTATGGGGGTAGCTGATTATGTTGTGGTCATGGAGTTCGGCCAAAAGCTAGCCGAAGGCTTGCCTCAAGAGATTCAAGAAAATCCTAAAGTATTGGCGGCTTATTTAGGCGGAGAAGAGGTATGACAAAGCCTGTATTACTTGAGGTTAAAGACTTAGATATTGGTTATGGCAAAGTTGAAGCGGTACGCAAGGCAAGTTTGCGTATTCGAGAGGGGGAAATTGTCAGTGTTATTGGTCCGAACGGCGCCGGTAAAACCACATTACTAAGTGCCATCATGGGGCAATTGCCTTCTAATGGTTCGGTGATGTATGCCAATGAGTCGTTAGGTAACCATCAGGGTGTAGCTTATCGGGTTTCTAAGGGGTTGAGCTTGGTTCCAGAGTCGCGAGAGTTATTTAGCCAAATGACAGTAGAAGATAATTTACAACTGGGTGCTTTTAGTTTGTATAGACGTGGTGAGAAAAACTATCGCCCAGCACGAGAGTTTATTTACGATCTTTTTCCTCGATTACGTGAGCGGGCTAAACAACAAGCAGGCACCTTATCGGGTGGAGAGCGTCAAATGTTGGCCATGGGTCGGGCTTTAATGGCTAAACCGAAATTATTAATGCTTGATGAGCCTAGTTTAGGCTTAGCACCTTTAGTGATTAATGAGATTTTTCGCATTATTGCTCAATTGCGTGAGCAAGGAGTATCTATTTTATTGGTTGAGCAAAATGCCAGAGCTGCTTTGCGTGCTTCAGACTATGGTTATGTCATTGAAACGGGTGATGTGGTACTAGAGGGAGCAGCTGCTGAGTTGGCTGAAAATTCCCAAGTGATTGAGTCGTATTTAGGTAAAAAAACAGGAACTACAAAAGCGTAATAAAGGTAACAAGTAGGAATCAAACTAGGAGACTTTCATGAAAAAAACAGTAGCGACTTTGGTCTGTAGTGTGTTGTTCAGTGGTGCGGCTTTGGCTGATATTAATATAGGTATTTCCGTTTCTACGACGGGACCAGCTGCTTCTTTGGGTATTCCTGAGCGTAATACGGTACAGCTTCTACCCAAGGAAATAGGAGGAGAGAAAATCAACTATATTGTGTTAGATGATGCGACTGACACTACTGCTGCCGCCCGTAATGCACGTAAATTTGTCAGTGAAAATAAAGTGGATGTCATCATTGGGTCAACGGCAGTACCGCCTTCGGCTGCTATTGCTCCCGTTGCCGTTGAATATAAAACACCACAGATTACCTTGGCTCCTTTTGCGGCCCAAGGGGCTGAGTTTCCATGGGTGTTTACTGTAGCGCAGACTAACAAGCTCATGGCCAGTGCTTTGATCGAACATATGAAGAGCAATGATGTAGACAAGTTGGGTTACATTGGTTTTGCTGATGTGTGGGGGGATGATTGGAAAAAGGCACTGACTGAATTAGGAGAAGCCGAAGGTATTACGCTGACTAGTGATGAGCGTTTTAGCCGTACCGATGCATCGGTAGGAGGCCAAATTCTAAAAGTCATTAGTACGCAGCCGGATGCTGTATTAATAGGGGCAACGGGAGCGCCCGCAGCACTGCCACATACCGAGTTACGTCGCATGGGTTTTAAAGGGTTGATCTACCATACACATGGAGCGGCAAACCAAGCCTTTTTACGCCTTGGCGACCAAGCTTTAAATGGAGCGATTTTACCTATTGGACCTATTGTGGTTTGGGATAAATTGCCTGATAACCATCCATCCAAAGCTATTGCCGAGGAGTATGTTACAGCTTATACCTCCGCGTTTGAAGGAGAAAGCGTTTCTCCGTTTGGCGCATATTTATATGATGCAGGTCAGTTGCTTCAGGCTGCCATTCCTGTAGCATTACAGACGGCTAAGCCCGGTACGGAGGAGTTTCGCGTTGCCTTGCGTGATGCTTTAGAAAACGTCACTGAGGTAGCGGGAACGCACGGTGTGTTTAATCTATCACCTACTGATCATTTTGGTCATGATGAGCGCGCTCGAGCCTTGGTTGAAATTCAAAATCGAGACTGGGTCTTGATTGAGTAATCACCAAAAAAATGCCCTCTAACGAGGGCATTTTAGTGTTTGTTTAGTCTTTACGAGGTGAGCTTTGTGGGTGGTCATCGTCATCGCTACGCAAGCTAAACAGGGCTGGCGGAGCAGGAAGTACGGTGGGTTTGACAAAGGTAAAGTACAAAAAGAACACGCCTAAAATGATATAACCCAAGGTAAAGTCTGGCGCTGCATTCCATCCTAGACTAGGTGCATGAATCAGGCCAATAAACGATAAAAAGGCGGTAATAAAGCTAAAGACTGCCGCACGGCGGAAGTTATGGTCGATAATACAGACCGTTATGGCTCCCATCATCATTGCGGTAAACATGGCGCCTTGGCCTAGTGGCACAATACCGGAGGAAATGCCTTCGATGACCTCGCTGGCTTTATTATTAAAGCGCGTCAGTAGATAGTTTCCAAAATAGGGCAGCATGGCAATAGCCACAGCAGGGTAATAGCGCTTGGCGTTGGCTTGATAGGCGGTGGCTACCATAGAGATACCCACGAAGACCAAAATAGGTGAAACAACCGCGACGGGGATAATGGCAGCTAGAGCAGCAATTAAACCGCAGGTAGTCGCAATTAAATAAACCACACCGTTAGCAATACTGTAGCCGCGGCCTGCGTTCATCCATTTGGAGCTAGCTGATGCAATATAAACAGTGGTAGGAAATAAGCCACCGAATAGCGCGCCTAATGCTGTTCCAATACCATCAACGGCTTGGCTTTCACGTACATCGTATTCGTCGCCCAATACTTTCATGGTTTCGACGTTATTCATGGTTTCAATGGCGTTGTATAACGTAATAGGTAATACAACGGTTAATACGCCCACCATGCTAGTAAAGAGCAAACCCATGCCTTCAAAGGCGGCCATGGTAAACATAGGGGGATAAAAGCCTAAATGGTCTAAGCCTTCTTGAATATTGCTAGGATCCGCTTGGCGTAAGCTATAGGCCAGTACGGTACCAATTAAAATAGCAAAAAAGGTGGGGGATAAACGGAAGGGCATGACCACACGGCCAATAATACCCACAATAATAATGCCCAAGACCACTAAACCTAAGACGGGCATCTCAAAGGTTTTAAAGAGCATCTCGCCGCCAATAAAGGTAAGTGCTACACCGGCGACGGCCCCTAGCATTGCGGCGCGAGGCAAGTTGCGTTGCATCCAGCGACCGGCTAAGGACACCAGAGCCTCAATGATCCCACTCAGGAAACAGGCGCCAGCAGCAATTTTCCAAGCGAGATCGGCATCGCCAGTAATGGTTTTGGCAGGGAGCAACACACCGAACAAAAAGACAAACATAACCGGGGTACTAATGCCGTACGACAGAGCGGTGACATCTGTACGTTGTTCACGTTGGGCCAGTCGTTTGGCCATATACGCGTAGTAAAAGTTGCCGAACATGACCGCGATGGCGGCACCCGGTAGCACCTTAGCAAATACAATTTCCTGACTAAAGCCCATGCCTAGCATGGCGAGAGCAATAATAATGAAATTGGCGATGTTATTTTGGAATAAGGCAAAAAACGCATCCACGTCTTCATGCTTAAACCACGGATAGTGGATTGGCCCCTGACTCATTGCTAACCTGTTAAATAGTAAAAAGCCCACGCCATTTTTTAGCGTGAGCTCATTAAAGTGCGCTGCACCAAAGGCCAGATTTTAAACACTATTTAAGGGTTAGTGCTAGGGCGTATTGCAAAATGTCTGGTAATAGCCGCATATCATGAAAGATATGGTGTGCCCCTGCCTGTAATAAGGGAGCAGGGTCCTCGTGATCTGGGTTGTAGGCATAGACGGTTGCGCCGCTGGCCGCGCCGGCCGTAATGCCTGTTACGCTGTCTTCAATAATGACGCAGTGCTCGGGCATGACCCCCAGTGCCTGTGCTGCAGCCAAGTAAACATCGGGATAAGGCTTATTGCGATGGACTTGAGTCCCACTAAAAATATGGCTATCGAAAAAATCAGTCAGACCGACTTTATCGAGTTGCAGGATAATTTTTGATTTTTCTGCTGCTGAGACACAAGCGATACGTTGGGACCATGTTTTACGAAGAGTTTTTAAACAGTCGTAAATACCAGAGGTGGCGACCACATGCTGACGTAATGCATTGTTGCGTCGCAAGACATAGGCTTGCTGCCATTCGGGGTCTAATTTGCGATTGAGTTGTTTTTCTATTAACGCCATTTCCTCGTGCGAGGATTTGCCAACAAAAAAGCGTTTGCATTCGTCGTAGCTAAGAGACCAACCTAAGTCGGCGAGCATTTTACGCAGAACATCTAGGCTAATGGGTTCGCTATCGACTAAGACACCGTCGCAGTCAAATAGGATGGCAGCAAAAGTCATAAGGGCTCCTCTGAGAAGGTGATGGGGACATTATAGAGGAGGATGACTTAGGCGGTAGCGCAGACCGAACAGGAGGGACCCTTGCAGTTGTGTAGTACCGAGCTACGTATACCTGCTTGCGTGCCTGGGCCGCTGACGGCTGGGCCAGCAAGTTGTTGTTGGGGAGTTAATGCACGAAAGGGGCTGTCTTTGAAAAGCAGACTGCGCGGTGCGGTGATTTGAAGTTCGAGCTGGCCGTGATGGCACTGTGGACAAGAGCCGGGATGGTGACGTTTGGCTATGGGTAAAAACTGACTGTTGGCTTGGTGGCAGCTAGAGCAGGTGTAATCGTAAATAGGCATAGGCGGTGCTAGACCTGCTTATTAGGCAGGTCTAGGTGTAAAGGGATTAGCTTAGGGTGCAGCGTGTGCCGGGGCGACCGTAGTGGGCGGCCTCGTTGAGTGCGCCTTGGGGGAGGATATTGGTATCAAAAATACCCGTGGGCAAGGCCAACGAGGCAGAGGCATTGGGTAGATCAACCACCCCACCATAACGCCCCTCGACTGGGGCAGCGGTAAGCAGCATATAGGCTTGGCTGGCATTGAGCTCGGTGACGCGAGTGATGTAGTCAATGGTAGCTAAACATGCCTGTCGGTAAGCCACTGTCGCGTCTAGATAGTGGTTGACCTCGTCTTCTACGCTAATGCCGGTAAAGGTAAGCCATTGGTCGTATCGTACATCGTGACGCCCGGGAACGTAGATGGGCGAGGTGATACCGTATTTGGCCATCCCACCCTTGATGAGATCAAAGCCTAGATGGGCGGCCCCATCCATTTCAATCGCACCACAGAAAGAGATTTCACCGTCGCCCTGTGAAAAGTGTAAGTCGCCTAACGACAAGCCAGCGCCCTTGACGTAGACCGGGAAGTAGATACGAGTGCCTACGGTGAGGTTTTTGATGTCAAGGTTGCCGCCGTGTTCACGAGGAGGCACAGTACGAGCGGCCTCGGAGGCCATACGATCGAATTCGGCCCCAGAGACACCACGCAAAACAGCGGTGTCTTTATGCGGAGGGTTGGCTTGGCCTTTTTTAACTAAGACGTCTTCGCGACGATTCCACTCGCGTAGAAGCTCGTGTGAGGGGAGTGTGCCAATAAGACCGGGGTGTAGCATAGCGCCGATACGCACCCCAGGGATATGTCTGGAGGTGGCGTATTTGCCTTTCAGGTTCCAGATGGCTTTGTCAGCCTCGGGGAAGTGGTCAACTAAAAAAGAGCCTCCATTGTCTTTGGAGAAAACCCCAGAAAAACCAACAGGGGTAACGTAGTTAATATCGAGTAAGTCGACGACCAGAATATCGCCAGGTTCGGCGCCTTCGACGTGTACAGGGCCGGTTAAAGGGTGAGCGCGAGTTAGGTCGACATCGCGCACGTCGTTAGCACTATCGTTATCTTTGATTTGAGCATCAAGAAAGTCTAAACACTCGAGGATAATTTCCTCGCCGGGTTTGACGCTAGTGAGCTCGGGGATGTCGGGATGCCAACGGTTGTGGCCGATTTCAGCTTGATCAGCAAGAGCCTTGCCTGGATTGATTTTGATATGCTGCATACCTTCCTCCTTGTTTTTTCGTGCTTAGAGTTGTTATGAACACGTGTTACTGACTACAGCATCCTTTATGGTAGCGTGTAAAAAGAGATTGGCTAGCAGAGAAAAACCCTTAGAGGCCTAGTGTAAAAAGTGTTGGATTTGGCGTTGTTTTAAGCAAGCGTTTTGTAGTTCTCCCCACGTAGTAAAACCCAGTTGCTGTGCTTTATTCCTAAGAACCATCAGTAGTTCGGCAGTGGCTAAGGCATCGGCAGCGGCATTGTGGCGAGCCAAAATAGGAAGCTGAAAAGCATGTAGCCAGTCATCTAAGTCTTTGTGGGTGGCGGCTAGATCGGGGTAGAGCAACGGAGCCATATAGGCAAGATCAATAGGCTGAGGGTCAATAATTAACCCTAAATGCTGTAGCACTGCATTTTTGAGCATACGACGATCAAACTCGGCATGGTAGGCCACCCAAATATGATTTTGGCTGTAGTGAAAAAAATCAAACAGCGCTTGGCGCGGATCACAGCCTTTGTCTAGGTCTTTTTGCGTCAGACCGTGAATCAGTTGGCTTTCCCCGTATAGATCTACCTTGATGTCTAGGACTTGGTAAAAGCTATTTCCTAAGGGAATGCCATTTGGAGTAAGGCGCGATGCACCAATAGAAATAACGGTATCGGTTCTCGTGTTAAGGCCCGTGGTCTCCAAATCAAAGACCATGACGGGATGCGATAGGGGTTGTTCGGCAGGGCTAAGCGGCGTGGCTTGGCTTAAAAGCTG
>CANQRK010000016.1 GCA_947626245.1 uncultured Paenalcaligenes sp.
GCGGCATTTACCGCTGTTAGTGGCACCAGTTCATGGTTTGAGCGTGGTTACGTCACCTATAGCAATAGTGCCAAACAAGAGGATTTAGGGGTTTTAACTGAAACTCTAGAGCGTTACGGTGCGGTCAGCGAGCAAACGGCGATGGAGATGGCGATAGGGACTTTGGCTATGAGCGCCCAAGCAGATGTCGCCATTGCTACCACAGGTATTGCGGGTCCTACCGGAGATACCTCTGGCAAGCCCGTTGGAATGGTGTGTTTTGGTTTTGCACGTCGCACTGACGATGGTGTGGTGTCTCATGCAGACACACAGATCTTTACTGGTGATCGTCATCAGATTCGAGAACAGGCCGTGCTATATGCTATCGAGCAGGCTCTAGATGTGGTGGCTCCCCATTTGGCGCCACCTCAATCTAGCGTAGAACGTACTGGGCAAATGCTAGATTAACGAGCCGCATTAATCGCATCACGGGTTTTCTTGGCCACAGCGGCAGCAGCTTCTTGCCAGTTATTGTCAGCGCTCGCATACAAAATAGCGCGTGATGAGTTAATCATCATGCCGGTGCCTGCAGCGGTGATACCAGCCTGCACTGTAGCAGGGATATCACCACCCTGAGCCCCAATGCCCGGTACCAATAGCGGCATATCACCGACTACCGCACGCACCTTAGCAATTTCCTCGGGAAAGGTAGCTCCGACTACCAAGGCACATTGGCCAGTGTGCTGATTCCACTGTTCAGCAACCAGTTTGGCTACATGCAAATACAGCGGCGTGCCATCGATTTCGAGGAACTGTAAATCGGATCCGCCTGGATTCGAGGTACGGCACAGTACGATTACCCCTTTGTCTTTCCACTCAAAATAGGGTTCAACCGAATCGTGGCCCATATAAGGGCTGACAGTGATGGCATCGGCGCCATAGCGCTCGAAGGCCTCAAGCGCATAATGACGGGCAGTAGAGCCAATATCACCACGCTTGGAATCTAAAATAATAGGAAGATCAGGGTGGTGCTGTTTGATATAAGCGCAAATCCGTTCCAGTTGCTCTTCGGCTTTGATAGAGGCAAAGTAGGCAAACTGAGGTTTAAACGCACTGACGTAGGGTGCACAGGCATCGACAATGCCCGTACAAAAATCATAAATAGCGTTTGGGGAGCCTTGCAACTGAGTAGGCAGGCGTTGTAAGTCTGGGTCTAGTCCCAGCGTGAGCAATGAGTTTTTTTGTACCCACGCGTTATTTAATAGGTCGGTAAAAGTCATAACATCAAAGAGTCCATAGTAATAACGCTATTATACGTGGCTACAAAAAAAAGCCCCTGTTTTAAACAGAGGCTTTTTTACAGCTAAAGGGTGAAGGCGAAAATTCGCCTTCGAGCAGGAGCTGGACTTAGAAGCCCATACCGCCCATACCACCCATGCCGCCCATACCACCCATATCGGGCATACCGGCGTCAGCTTTCTCTTCAGCGATTTCAGCTACAGCCACTTCGGTTGTTAGCAACAAGCTAGCAACGGAGGCAGCGTTTTGTAGGGCTGTACGAGTGACTTTAGTTGGATCTAGAACACCTTGTTCTACCAAATCACCGTACTCACCGGTTGCCGCGTTGTAACCGTAGTTACCTTCGCCTTGAGCAACTTGGTTTACAACTACGCTAGCTTCTTCACCGGCGTTGCTTACGATAGTACGCAATGGGGATTCGATAGCACGTAGAACCAATTTGATACCGGCTTCTTGGTCGATGTTTTCAGCAGTTAGGGCAGCAACGGCCTTGCGTGCGCGGATTAGAGCCACACCACCGCCAGGAACGATACCTTCTTCAACTGCAGCACGAGTTGCGTGTAGCGCATCTTCTACGCGTGCTTTTTTCTCTTTCATTTCGATTTCAGTGGCGGCACCAACACGAATTACCGCTACACCACCAGCGATTTTAGCAACACGCTCTTGGAGTTTTTCACGATCGTAGTCGGAAGTCGCTTCAGCGATCTGAGCACGGATTTGTTTTACGCGTGCTTCGATAGAAACATTGTCACCAGCGCCATCGATGATGATGGTGTTTTCTTTGCCAATTTCGATGCGAACGGCTTGACCTAGGTGAGACACGTCAGCGTTCTCTAGGGACATACCGGTTTCTTCGGAGATAACGGTACCGTTGGTTAGGATAGCGATGTCTTCCAACATGGCTTTACGACGATCACCAAAACCAGGCGCTTTAACGGCAGTGGCTTTTAGGATACCGCGGATGTTGTTCACAACTAGAGTAGCTAGTGCTTCGCCTTCTACGTCTTCAGCAATAATCAACAAAGGACGACCGTCTTTGGCAACTTGCTCAAGAATCGGTAGCAAATCACGGATGTTGCTGATTTTTTTGTCGAAAATCAAAATATACGGATTCTCTAGAATCGCAACTTGTTTTTCGGTATTGGTGATGAAGTAAGGAGAGAGGTAACCACGGTCAAATTGCATACCCTCTACGACGTCTAGTTCGTTTTCTAGGGATTTACCGTCTTCAACAGTGATAACGCCTTCTTTGCCCACTTTGTCCATAGCGTCAGCAATGATCTGACCGATGGAAGCATCGCTGTTAGCGGAGATAGAACCCACTTGAGCGATTTCTTTGGTGGTGGTGCAAGGACGAGAGAGAACGCGTAGCTCTTCAACTACCACGCCTACCGCACGGTCAATACCGCGTTTGAGGTCCATGGGGTTGATACCGGCGGCTACATATTTCAAACCTTCTTCAACAATGGCTTGTGCTAGCACAGTTGCAGTAGTGGTACCGTCACCGGCGTTGTCAGATGTTTTGGATGCCACTTCTTTAACAAGTTGAGCACCAATGTTTTCAAACTTGTCTTTCAACTCGATTTCTTTAGCAACGGAAACACCGTCTTTGGTCACAGTAGGGGCGCCAAAGGAGCGATCTAAAACCACGTTACGACCTTTAGGGCCCATAGTGGTTTTAACAGCGTTAGCTAGGGTGTTTACACCTCGAACAATACGGGTGCGGGCGTCGTCGCCAAAATAAACTTGCTTTGCAGCCATGATAATTCCTTAAATTCGGTAATTTGAAACAAGACGAATGAACGAGTTGCTTTATTCAAAAACGGCTAGGATTTCTTCTTCGCGGATTACGAGAACCTCTTCACCATCTACTTTGACGCTTTGGCCTGCATACTTACCAAACAAGACTTTGTCGCCAACTTTGAGGTCTAAGGGTAGAACGGTGCCGTCGTCGGAGCGTTTGCCTGGGCCTACGGCAACTACGGTACCTTGATCTGGCTTCTCAGAAGCACTTTCAGGGATAACGATACCAGAAGCTGTTTGACGCTCGCTGTCTAAACGCTTGACGATCACGCGGTCGCCTAAAGGACGTAATTTCATGAGTTGAACTCCTGTTCTAAAACAAGTTTTTCAAGTAAAAAACTAATGTATTTTATAAGGTTAGGAGGGAGTGTTAGCACTCGACCCCTCTGAGTGCTAATTATAAGGGCGACTTCTGTTATTTCAAGAGGTAGATGCATAAATTATTTTTTTGCTCTTGAATCCCTCGGGTCGCAGTCTGTTTGTACGCTAAGATTCATTTACTATTGTCAGCCATTAAGGAGCTGTTGTGTCATTGATACCTTCTTCGTTTCAAGCCCTAAAGCAACAAGCAGCGCAATTGAGCACTGTTCCTGTGTGTGCCGTTGCGCATCCGTGTGATGCCGTCTCATTAAGCAGTGCGCTAGAAGCAGCTAAAGTCGGGCTGTTTGTGCCTATTTTGGTGGGACCTAAAGACAGAATAGAGGCCATTTCCCAAGAGCTAGGCTTGGACTTATCTGGGATAGCGCTGATTGATACACCGCACAGTCATGCCTCTGCCGAACAAGCGGTGCTGCAAGTACTGTCTGGTAAAGCACAGCTGCTTATGAAAGGCAGCCTGCATACCGATGAGCTGATGCAGGCGGTGGTAAGCACTAAAGGTAAAGGTTTACGTACCGAACGTCGTCTTAGCCATGTGTTTATTATGGAGGTCCCCCGTTACGAGGGCTTGTTATTTATTACCGATGCCGCTATTAATATTCATCCCGATCTACAAACCAAAGCGGATATCGTGCAAAATGCTGCCGATTTGCATGTGGCGTTGGGTTTGGGTATTCCCCGAGTTGCGGTCCTGTCAGCCGTAGAAACCGTAACGGCCAAGATTCCTAGCACTATCGAGGCGGCAGCGCTATGCAAAATGGCGGAACGAGGCCAAATTCAACAGGTCAAAATAGATGGGCCATTGGCGATGGATAATGCCATTAGTATCGAGGCAGCTCAAGCCAAAGGCATTCAATCTGACGTTGCCGGTCGCGCTCAGATTTTAATTGCTCCCGACCTAGAGGCCGGCAATATGCTGGCAAAAAATCTTACTTTTTTAAGTGGAGCAGAAGCGGCTGGGATAGTACTAGGAGCACGTGTTCCTATTATTTTGACGAGTCGGGCTGACAGTGCTTTAGCGCGCTTAACGTCGTGTGCCGTAGCGGCTTTGTATGCGGCTAAAAAAAGCTCAGTTCTTTAGGTGAGGAGTCGCTATGAGTGAAAGCTTAATTGTAGTGAACGCGGGCAGTTCAAGTTTAAAGTTCAATGTCTATCAATTGCCTCAAAGTGCTTCCGATGATGTAGATGAATTGGCCTTTTTGTTTGGTGGCCAGATGTCAGGTATCGGTACGGATCGAGCACATTTTATGGTGAAAGGAGCGGTAGGGCAGGTGCTAGAGGATCAGGCATTGGCCGCTAATCAGGTTCACAATTTGCATGCGGCTCAAGACTTGCTTAGTACGTGGTTGCAGCAACAGCTTAGCAAGCCACCCATTGCGGTAGGGCATCGTATTGTACATGGTGGGCAACGTCTTAAAGAAAGCGTGGTCATTGACGATGACATCTTGGCCTACCTCGAGAGTTTAGCCCCGTTGGCACCCTTGCATCAGGAAAATAATCTCGCTCCTGTCAAAGTCATTCGTAAGCATTGGCCTGATTTGGTGCAAGTGGCGTGTTTAGATACGGCTTTTCATGCCGAGCAACCGGAGTTGCATAAATACTATGCGCTCCCCCAAGAGTATTTTGATTTAGGGGTGCGTCGGTATGGCTTCCATGGGTTGTCTTATCAATATATTGCCGAATACCTCAAGCGCCGTTTACCCGAGCAGTACACGCAGCGCACCATTGTGGCTCATTTGGGCTCGGGTTGTTCCGCTTGCATGATTCAACAAGGGGAAAGTGTGATCAGTACCATGGGCTTCACGGCTTTAGATGGTTTACCGATGTGTACTCGACCGGGGCAGTTAGATGCGGGGGTAGTGCTGTGGTGGATGCAGGCTCAGCACAAAGATGGACGGGCCATTCAAGACCTGTTGTATAACCAATCTGGCTTAAAAGGTTTATCGGGTACCAGTGGTGATATGCGTACCTTGTTGGCCAGTGACACGGCGTCGGCACAACGAGCTGTGGATTATTTTGCTTTACGCACTGCGATGGGTATGACAGAGCTAATCGTGCCCACTCAGGGGGTAGACAATATCGTGTTTACAGCCGGTGTAGGTGAAAACAGTCCACAAATTCGTGCTCGTATTTGTGAACATTTGGCGTGGTTGGGTGTCAAACTGGATTCAGAGCTGAATACGCAAAATGCGACACGTATCTCGGCAGCAGATAGTGCCATTGCTGTGTGGGTCATTCCTACTAACGAAGAGCTAGTTATCGCGCGGGAAACCTTAAAGCGCTACCATGAGCAGCGTTTGCAAGACTAATGCTTAACCTGTTGAGCTAAGGGTTTATTTTGTCATAAAGCCCTGCTACCCTTTTTAAGAATGATTGATTGTTTTAATGATAAGCATATAGGTAAAAGCTATTACATCAATAAAATTAATCAATTTTACTTATTGATAGTGAATTCCTATAATGAAATCACTGTCACAAATTAACCAAGAACGGGAGATTACAGATGTCCTTGATCAATACACAGATCCTACCTTTTAAAGCAATGGCTTACCACAACGGTGAGTTCAAAGAGTACACCAACGAAAGCATCGCCGGTAAATGGTCTGTTTTCGTATTCTACCCAGCCGACTTTACTTTCGTATGTCCTACCGAGCTCGAAGACTTGGCTGATAACTACGCAGAGTTCCAAAAGTACGGTGTTGAAGTATTCTCCGTTTCTACTGATACGCACTTTGCTCACAAAGCATGGCACGACACTTCCGATGCAATCGGTAAAGTTAACTACCCAATGCTAGCTGACCCAACTCATCAGTTGGCTCGCAACTTCCAGGTTCTTATCGAAGAAGAAGGTCTAGCACTACGCGGTACTTTCATCGTGAACCCAGAAGGTCAAATCAAAACAATGGAAGTACACGACAACGGTATCGGTCGTGATGCTCAAGAGTTGCTACGTAAAGTTAAAGCCGCTCAGTACATTGCTAAAAACCCCAACGAAGTTTGCCCAGCTAAATGGGAAGAAGGCGCAAAAACACTAGCTCCTTCCTTGGACCTAGTTGGCAAGATCTAAGACGGGATCTGCAAGCAAGTGATAGAGTAAGTCCCTATCATTTGATAAAGGCGCCCGACTTGCTCGGGCGTTTTTTTTGCTCAAATTTGCCCCTATTCTTACCACGTATCTATTTTGTCTACAAAGGAAAGCCATCATTATGTTAGATGCAGGTTTAAAAACACAGCTTAAAGCGTACCTAGAAAACATCACGCACCCAATCGAGCTAATTGCGTCACTCGATGAGGGCGAAAAGTCAGTAGAGTTGCGCGAGCTCTTACAAGAAATTGCAGAGCTAACCCCAGAGAAAGTCTCTTTCAGCACCAATGGCACCAATGCGCGCAAACCGTCTTTTAAAATCCAACGTGTAGATAGCGATATCGCGGTTGATTTTGCAGGGATACCTTTAGGCCACGAGTTCACCTCGTTGGTGTTAGCCTTGCTTCAGGTAGGTGGTCATCCTATCAAAATGGATGAAATGGTAGCGAATCAGATTCGTGGTCTGAATCAAGACTATGTATTTGAAACCTATTACTCCCTAAGCTGCCAAAACTGCCCAGATGTAGTGCAAGCGTTAAACGCTATGGCGGTATTGAATCCACGCATCAAACATACGTCTATTGATGGTTCTTTGTTCCAAGACGAAGTCAAAGAGCGCGAGGTAATGTCGGTGCCAGCCGTGTTCTTGAACGGTGAAGAGTTCCACTACGGTCGTGCGAATGCCGAAGAACTATTAGCTAAATTGGGTACAGGAAATAGCGAAGAGCAAGTCGCTGCACTCAATGAAAAAGAACCCTACGATGTTTTAGTTGTCGGTGGTGGTCCAGCCGGTGCAGCCGCCGCTATTTATGCCGCTCGTAAAGGAATTCGTACAGGTGTAGTGGCCGAGCGTTTTGGTGGTCAAGTCTTAGACACCATGTCCATCGAGAACTACATCTCTGTACAGCACACCGAAGGTCCACAGTTTGCGGCTGCTTTAGAAGCCCACGTGCGTGACTACGATGTAGACATCATGAATGTACAACGTGCTGAAAAATTGATTCCTGGTAAGGAAATTCAGTTGCAGTTGGCCAATGGTGCAGTATTGAAAACCAAGTCATTGATTCTAGCGACGGGTGCCCGCTGGCGCGAGCTAGGTGTACCTGGCGAAGCCGAGTACCGCAATAAAGGGGTAGCATACTGCCCACACTGCGATGGTCCTTTGTACAAAGGCAAAGACGTGGCTGTTATTGGTGGTGGTAACTCTGGTGTAGAGGCTGCGATTGACTTGGCGGGTCTAGTAAACCACGTGACATTGATTGAGTACGGTGATAGCTTGCGTGCTGACGAAGTGCTACAGCGCAAACTACAAAGCCTACCTAATGTGACCATTATCAAAAAAGCGCAAACCAGCGAAGTGGTTGGCGATGGTTCCAAAGTAATCGCTTTACGTTACGTAGATCGTGATACACAAGAAACCAAGGAAATTGCTTTAGACGGTATTTTTGTACAAATTGGTTTGGTTCCTAACAACGAATGGTTAGGTGATGTGGTCAAACGTACTCAACACGGCGAAATCGAAATCGACGAGCGTGCACAAACCTCCATTCCTGGTGTGTTTGCCGCGGGCGATGCTACCACTGTGCCTTACAAGCAAATTATTATTGCTGCAGGTCAAGGGGCTACCGCAGCGCTCAGCGCCTTTGATTACCTTATTCGCTCATCCATGGATTCCTAATCCTTGCCTTAGTTAGTGTAAAAAGCCACCCATAGACAGGGTGGCTTTTTTGTTGTTGCTGCGGGGTCTTTGCTATCTGTTTTTCAGTGCTTTAAGGTACTATTTATGTTTTTGTACTCATGGGGCTGCTGTGTTTGAAAACATTGGCGTTATAAATTTAGGCACGTATTTATTGGGGGCGTTGTTTATTATTTTACTACCCGGTCCAAACTCGCTGTTTGTCTTAGCAACAGCAGCAGCCAGAGGTGTTCGACCTGGTTACTTGGCAGCGGTAGGTATTTTAGTCGGTGACACGATACTAATAACTTTAACTGCGGCTGGTGCAGGAACCCTATTACAAACAGTGCCGGTGTTGTTTTATGTGTTGAGGGCATTAGGTGCGGGGTATTTGTTTTATTTAGGGGTACGAATTTTATGGTCGTTGTACAAGCCTAGTCCTGCAGAAGCAAACCCCACTCCAGAGGTTTTGGAAAATAAGGTCAAGCACAATGACTATTTTTCTAAAGCATTGGTTTTGAGTTTATTAAACCCCAAGGCTATTTTATTTTTATTGTCTTTTTTTGTGCAGTTTGTGGACCCTAGCAAAGGCCATCCTTGGCTTGCTTTTATGGTGCTAGGGGCATTTTTACAATTATTTAGCGTCGTGTATTTATCAATTTTGATTTTTGGCGGTAATCGACTAGCGGATAGCTTTAGAAGACAGCGGGTTTTGGCGATGTTGTGTAATGCTGCCGTTGCCATTTTGTTCATAGTCTTTGCAGCACGCATGGCTTTTGGTGTAGCCTAAACTCTTGTGAACTTATGTGTTAAAGGAAAAAGAATGAGCGCAAAAATTCGTATCGCTATTGCGGGTTATGGCAACTTAGGTCGAGGCGTAGAGCTTGCCTTGGGACAAAACCCCGATATGGAGTTAGTAGCGGTATTTAGCCGTCGTGATCCTAGTTCAGTGGTGTTACTGTCTAACAATGTACCCGTGTATGCCCTAGATACGATTGAGCAGTACAAAGAGCAGATTGATGTGTTGATCTTGTGCGGTGGCTCCAAAGACGACCTACCTCAACAGGGCCCTCATTTAGCACAGTGGTTTAACACTATTGATAGTTTTGATACACACGCGGCTATTCCCGAGTATTTTGCTGCAGTAGACGCGGTTGCCCAAGCCACACAACACACTAATATTATTGCGGTGGGCTGGGATCCGGGTTTATTTTCCATTAATCGCCTAATGGGCGAGGTGGTTTTACCTCAAGGGGCAACCTATACCTTTTGGGGTAAAGGGCTTAGCCAAGGGCATTCCGATGCAGTGCGTCGCGTTCAGGGGGTCAAGGCTGGCGTTCAGTACACTCTACCTATAGAACAGGCTGTAAATCGAGTGCGTGCCGGTGAATTACCGCAGCTAAGCACTCGTGAAAAACACCGTCGTGAATGCTATGTGGTATTAGAAGACGGTGCCAGTGCAGATCAGGTGCGTGACACCATTGTTACCATGCCTAATTACTTTTCTGATTATGACACCACGGTAAATTTCATTACCCTAGAGGAATTAGAGCGCGATCACGGTGCTATGCCTCATGGTGGTTTTGTGATTCGTAGCGGTACCTCGGGCAATAACACGACGCAAACCGTGGAATACTCGTTAGCTTTAGGCAGTAACCCCGAATTCACTTCTAGTGTTTTAGTGGCTTACGCACGAGCTGCACATCGTTTAGCTCAGCAGAATCAGTATGGTGCCAAAACGGTATTCGACATCGCCCCCGGCCTCTTATCACCCAAATCCGCCGCAGAGCTACGCAAAGAACTGCTGTAACCTTGTACGAGGAGGCCATGCCTCCGATTCCCTGCTGGCTGCTGTGGCATTCATGGATTCGCTAAGCAGTGCTCACTCGTTGCACTCGCTCCGCGCTGAACCGCTTATCCATGTATGCCTTCGCAGGCCTACATGATAGGAGAAGCCCCTGTACGAGGGAGCTATGCCTCCGATAACGTATTTCCCCTTATTCCAATCGTGTTAACAACCGTTGACCATGGCGCCACCAACGTAGCGTTAGCAGCACTGCTACGATGCTGAGTCCCGCTACAAAGCCAATCCAGATGCCTTGGCCTTCCATACCTAGTACAAAAGCTAAAAATGCCCCTATCGGTACGCCCAGTACCCAGTAGCCTAGCAAGGCTAAGAGCATAGGCGTGCGCGTGTCATACAGACCGCGCAGCATGCCAGCTGCTACCGCTTGAGCACCATCGGTAATTTGGAACAAGGCGGCTAAAAATAAAAACTGGGTGGCAGTGATAATCACAGCTCGATTTTCGGGGGCGTTTAAATCAATAAAGAACTGAATCAACATCTCGGGGTAGAGCCATAGCACACAGGCGGCTAAGGCCATAAAACCGACACCTAGTCCATACGATACCCAACCTGCTTGGACGGCATCGTGTGGAGCCGCGCGTCCCATCGCCAATCCAACCCGAATCGTGGCCACCTGACCAAAACCCAAAGGGATCATATAAGACACGGAGCTAATCTGCATGGCAATCGCATGAGCCGCTAGTGATGTATCCCCAATAATCCCCATCATAATGACAGCAGCATAAAACACTAAAGTTTCTAAGGTAAAGGTGATGGCAATAGGAATACCGAGTTTCCACATTTGGTACAGCTGCTGTAGATTCCACTGAAAAAAGGCAGTGAAAATTTGGTATTGCTTGAAAATAGGGTGTTTATAGACAAGTAGCAACATACCGGCGAACATCATTACGTTGGTAATGGTAGTGGCAATACCCGCGCCAACCAGTCCTAGTTGCGGTAGCCCCGCTTGACCAAAAATAAGTAACGAGCCCAGCACACCATTAATCACAATGCCGCCTATGGCTACAATTAACGTCCAAAGGGGTTTTTCTAGGGCTGCGAAAAAAGAACGCAGAACGATATAACCCAAATAAGGCAGCAGCGACCATTGAATGGAGTGCATATACTGAATGGCAATCTGGGCGGTGTCTGGGTTTTGACCTAATGCTAGCCACAGGGACTCGGCGTGCCACATGAGCAACCAAAAGGGTAAGCAAATAATAAAAGCAGTTAAAAAACCATGCCGCAATATTTGCTGAATAGCACTTTTATTGTGTCGATCTTTGCCTAGTGATGTGGCCAGCATAGGAATAGTGGCGGAGACCAAGCCTAAACTAAAAATCATGCAGGCTTGATACAGACTGGCCGTTAACGAGCCTGCGGCCAACTCTGTTTTACCTAGCTGACCAATCAGGATTAAGTTGGTGGTTAATATAGCGATTTGGGCTAGATTCGTTAGAATAATAGGTGAGCCTAACTTTAAAGAGGCTTTTAATTCATCCCATAGGCTGATGCGCGCGGTAGCAGTTTGACTCATTTTTTGACATTTTTTAGTTAAATAGCCCAGTATTTTTATAGTATAGCGCTTTGGCTACCTTATTATTTTAGGATAGTGTTTTTATGCGTCATTTAGCTTTTGCGGTGCTATGTGCTTGTTCTAGTGCACTCTGGGCACACGATTCCTCCGAGCACCATCAGCGCCATCAGCACCACCATCATCAATCCCATCAGCATCACCAGCATAACGGGCAGGACGGACACACGTCGGTTGATTACAGTTCGTCGTTTGCTACGGCTGAAATTTTGGGAAATGTCAAAATAGAACAGTGTTGGGTGCGTCTATTGCCGCCCAATCTGCCTTCGGCCGGTTACTTTGTCATTGATAATCAAACCTCAGAGCCCTTAACGTTGATTGCGGCGGCGACACCCAGTTATCAGCACGTTATGTTGCATGAGACCATCGAGGAAAAAGGCATGTCCAAGATGCAGGACGTAGCAGAAATAGCCATACCGGCGCAGGGCACGGTTAGTTTTGAGTCCGGTGGTTTGCATGCGATGTACGAGCAGCCCACAGGCACACTCGAGGTAGGGCAAACCATGGATCTAGAGCTGCTATTTGCTGATCAGAAAAAAGCGGTTGCTACGTGTCGGGTGAATGCAGCTAAAGCGCGTTCTTACGATTAGCAATTGCTAGAGATAAAACTGAGCACAGCCTGATTAAATGCTTTGGGATTAGCTAGGTTCATGCCATGAGAAGCATTAGCAATAGTGTGACTTTGGGCATGGGGTAATGCTGTTTGCAAAAGAGCCAGGCTCTGCTGATAGCGTAAAGGGCTTCGTGCTCCACCTAGTAACAACGTAGGGATTTGGGCTAAAGCATTTAGGTGATCCTTACCTATTACAGGTAATGCCTCTCGGCTTTGTGCAATCAGGGTATGGGCATTGTCTTGCACCATGTGTTTGAACCAACCTACCATGTGGGACCAGGTGCTAGGGCCGCTCACTGCATCAATAAATAATCCCAGACCTTCTGTTTCTGCACCGGCTGCAATGAGCGCTGCGGCCTCATCTAATATAGGCAAAGGTGCTGTGGGCTGTTGTAGTGTAAAGGCTGGGTCCGCCAAGGTGACACTGTTTATCGTCTGTGGATAGTGCAGAAGATACTGGGCAACTACCTGAGCACCACGCGAGTGACCCAGTAAATGAATCTTTTGGTCGGTGGTTTGTAGTGATTGAATGACATCGGCAATGGCAGCGCAGTGATTATCTATATCAAAGTCATAGGCCATATACAGTGGCTCAGACGGCCAGTATCCTGGCAAACTAAGACTGACGACTTGAAAGGAATTGGCTAGCTTACTTAGTTGCCAGCGCCAATAACGCAGATCACAGAGCGAGCCATGGACAAGAAGCAATAAATCTCCTTGTCCTTGTGCTACATAGGGAACATCGTGCTGACTATGTATTGCGGGCGCAAACTGTATAGGCAGTTGCAAAAGC
The DNA here is from genome assembly GCA_947626245.1 of uncultured Paenalcaligenes sp. Lineage (GTDB taxonomy): Bacteria > Pseudomonadota > Gammaproteobacteria > Burkholderiales > Burkholderiaceae_B > Paenalcaligenes. The sequence continues at coordinate 13,066 of CANQRK010000016.1, forward strand.
GCATTCATACGTATTATTGCAAGAGTTGTAGACGGCTACGAGCGGTTTCGGCGGCAGGGGACTGAGGGTATTCTTGCACAATGCGCTCTAGTGTTTTTTGTGCAGAAGCCAAATCATTCATTTCTACTTGGCTAGACGCAATCACCATTAAGGCATCCGAGGCGCGAGGGCTAGTTGGGTTTGCAGCGATCAACGCTTGAAGCTTTTGAATGGCGGCAGAGAAGCGCTTGGTGGCGTACAGACTGCTGCCCTCAAAGAAGCGTACATCATCAATTTGAGAGCTAGTCGGATAGGCCTCAATAAAGGTTCCAAAACTGCTAGCGGCCTCTGGGTATTGACCGTTTCGGTATAAATCCATCGCAGCCTCATAAGCCGCTTGTTCTTGTGGGTCGCTAATTAAGTTTTGCGTTTGTTCCGAAGCGGCTTGGAACTGCGAGTTTTGCCAACTTAGGGTTTCAACCTTGCCGCGTAGATTCGCAATCTCTTGGCGCATGATTTCAATTTGATCAGCAAACATGAGGCGTGTTTGTAGATTTTGGTCGTTCATTTGACGGATTTGTTGACGTAGTTCCAGAATGGCACGTCGAGCTTCGTCGTCAGAGAATGCATAGGTAGGTAAAGCCGTACTGAGCAGCAGGGCTCCGCCAAGCAAAGCCAAGCGGGATTGTCTAAACAAGTTGGATACGCTCATGGTGGTTCCTTGTAGAAAAAAACGCCGTAGCGTATTAGCGCTACGGCGTCAATTTATCACACTTTAGCGAGATTAACGCTGGTAGTTGATGTCTGCGCGGCGGTTCTCAGCATAGTCAGCTTCGGTGTTGCCAAACGCTTTGGGGCGCTCTTTACCAAAACTGATGGCTTCGACCTGACCGCCATCCACACCCATCAGCATCATCATGCGTGCGACTGCATCTGAACGGCGTTGGCCTAGTGCCAAGTTGTACTCGGCGCCACCGCGGGCATCAGCGTTACCTTCGACACGAACCGTTTGTTGAGGATGACTGCGCAAATAGTTGGAGTGCATTTCCACGGTATTACGGTATTGGTCAGCCACTACATAACTGTCAAAGTCAAAGTAAACTGAACGCTGTTGTGCCAAAGGGCTCTGTGGATTAAACGGATCCATAATCACACCAGTGCGTGGGTCAGTCATACCACCAGTACTACCTGTTGTGCCGCTTGAAGCAGACTCATCCAGGGGTACAGAACTACATGCGGCTAAAGCTAAAGCCAAAGAGGCTACAGTAAAGCCTTTGAAAATGCGCGAGCTCATTAGCGTTCCTTTAAAAAAGAGTCACACAGAAATTAATCAGTAAATGGTCCCCATGTCGGCTCGCGAACTTGTCCATTCAACGACGACAGGGTTTGACGTACTCGACCATCAACAGAGGTTACAGCTAGTACACTGCGTCCACCTTGCTCGGAGCTATACAACACCTGCATGCTGTTAGGAGCAAAGCTAGGTGATTGATCATCCGATCCAGTAGTTAATAGCTGTTCATTTCCTGTTTGCATATTTTGAAGGGCGATGCGGTAGGCACCGTTTCTTCGTGTCACATAAACAAGACTATTACCATCTGGAGCGACTTCGGGTGAGATATTGTAACTACCGTTAAAAGTTATACGACGAGCGTCGCCACCATTGAGGCCAACCTGATAGATTTGAGGGTTGCCGCCACGATCGCTAGTGAAAACCAGTGAGCCACCGTCTGGAGTGTAGACAGGTTCGGTGTCAATGAGTGGTGAGCGCATAACACGTCGCAAGCCAGAGCCATCGGAATTGATGGTGTAGATTTGCGAGATGCCATCGCGTGAAAGCACCACAGCAAGCTGGTCTCCGCTAGGGGCCCAAGAGGGCGCGCTGTTGTTGCCTTTGAAGTTAGCAACCGGTTCGCGTTTCCCAGTAGATAGGGTTTGTACATACACTACTGGTTTTTCAGTCTCGAAGCTAACATAAGCTAACTGACTGCCATCAGGCGACCAAGCGGGAGAAATAATGGGGCTCTTAGAGCGTAGCATTACTTGAGGATTTTGACCGTCTGCATCTGCAATTTGTAACTCATAGGTGTCGCCAGTTTGCAACACATAGGCAATTCGAGTAGAGAAAACACCACGAACACCCGTGATTTTTTCATAAATACGATCGGCAATACGATGGGACATACGGCGGAGTTCTTGCTCGCTGCCAGCAAAGGCTATCCCATCCAATTGCAATTGATTCACCACATCAACTAAGCGATAGGTGATGTTGTAGTGGCTGCCTGTATGATCAACAGAACCATAGGCTAAATAGTCGGCGCCGCGATTACGCCAGTTGGCATAGTCCACAACGCTTTCACTGTTTAAATTAGCACCCGTCGCATTGATAAGCTGAAATTGACCGGTACGGCTAAGGTCGGCTCGAATAATTTCGGCTATGGGTTGGGCTGCTGGGGTATTGGCAAAATCAGCTACCGCAATAGGGTACTGAGTCGCACCTACGCCAGAAATGTCTACACGTAACTGAGCCTGCACTGTATGGCTACAAAGCATAGCAGTGGTTAGCACTGCAGCTATGGCGCCAAAGCGGGTTGTACGTTTCGCATTTGGTGATAGGGTTGCGGTCATTAGGGCAATCTCCTGTTTAGTCATACATACGGTACTCGCCATCAATAAATGATGGGTAACGTCCATTAGATGGTTTGGGGAAGGGTGAGCATTTGTCTATCCCTTTCTGTACCGCATCATCAAATAGTGCAATCCCTGAGGAGCGAGTGATGCGTACATTACGCACAGTCCCATCAGGATTCAAATCTACACGATATTGTAATGCAGGGTTTTGTGATCCACTGCGGGGTGGAGTATTGTAAATCACACGGGGTCGTACACATGCACGGACTTTAGCCCCGTAGCCATCGTCACCGCCACCGCCTGCGACTTGGTTCTGATTCGCTGTGCCTCCAGGTGTGCCAGCTATTTGTTTGCCATCGCCTAGCAGTGCTGCACGGAATGCATCTTCTTTGGCCTTACGTTCTGCTTCAGCCTTTGCTTTACGATCAGCTTCCTCTTTGGCTTTGCGTTCTGCTTCGGCCTTTGCTTTACGATCAGCTTCCTCTTTGGCTTTGCGTTCTGCTTCGGCCTTGGCTTTACGATCAGCTTCCTCTTTGGCTTTGCGTTCTGCTTCGGCCTTGGCTTTACGATCGGCTTCTTCTTTGGCCTTGCGTTCTGCTTCGGCCTTTGCTTTACGATCAGCTTCTTCTTTAGCCTTACGTTCGGCTTCCTCTTTTGCTTTGCGATCAGCTTCTTCTTTGGCTTTGCGTTCTGCATCAGCCTTTGCCTTGCGATCGGCTTCTTCTTTGGCCTTGAGCTCTGCCTCAGCCTTTGCTTTACGATCGGCTTCCTCTTTGGCTTTGAGCTCTGCCTCGGCCTTGGCTTTACGATCAGCCTCTTCTTTTTCTTTGCGTGCTTGTTCTAGGGCAATATCAGGATCTTCTGCGGGAGGAGGAGGCACGGGTTGAGGTTCGGGCTCGGGAGTAGCGACTTCTGGCTCGGGCTCCGGAAGGGGCTCAGGCTCTAGCTCGACTATTTCGGACTCGGGTTCAGGCTCTGGCTCTATAGTCGGCTCGTCCATGTTTTCGGCAATGACCATCTCACCTTCGGCCCAAAGTTCAATTTGAACGGGGTTGGAGGTCTTAGGGACGGTAAATAACCCAATGAGTAATACCAACAGCAAGCCTACGTGAAGAGCAACGGCGTAGATAAGACCGCGTTTTTCTTCACGTTTTTCTTGAGTTAACAGGCTAGGGTCTGTTCGATTAAATAAACGCATGCGTGCTAATAACTTATTGGCTTGGGTCTTGGTTAACTAAAAAACCTAAACGGGTAAAACCGTTACTACGTAATTGATCCATGATTTCCATGACAGAGGCATAAGGAACCTCTCCGTCTGCAGCAATCACAACAGGATTTTGATTGATCGCTAGAGAGCTGACCTCGTTGAGCAAGTTGTCAGGACTAATAGCATGAAACTGGGCTTCGCCTTCACGTAAGCGAATGGACAGTTGCCCCTCTTTATCTATTTGGACCTCGATGGGAGCAGCGGGAACCTCGGAGGCTTGACCTACGGAGGGTAAGTCAATCAATCCTGGTGTAATCATTGGCGCAGTCACCATAAAGATGACCAGTAGCACCAACATTACATCAATATAGGGGACAACGTTAATTTCGTTTTTTAGACGACGACTGTTGCGTCTGGAGTTTCCGCGTAGCGACGCCATATTACACCTGTCGTTGCAAAATATTTAAAAACTCATCCACAAAGCCCTCGAAGCGAACGGCAATGCGGTCAACTTCATTGGTAAAGCGGTTGTATGCGACGACGGCAGGAATGGCTGCAAATAAGCCAATGGCTGTGGCAATTAGGGCTTCGGCAATACCTGGGGCGACCGAGGCGAGTGTTGCTGTTTGGGCGCCAGACAAACCAATAAAAGCGTGCATAATCCCCCAAACCGTGCCAAGCAGACCAATATAAGGACTGACTGAGCCAGCGGAGGCTAAAAAATTAAGTCTAGACTCGAGTTGATCTAACTCGCGTTGGAAAGTGGCTCGCATGGCGCGACGAGGGCCATCGAGTAAGGCTTCGCCTTTTTGATTGCTACGACGCGCTTTGATGAACTCAGACATACCGGATTCAAAAATACGAGCTAAAGCCCCGTTTTCATCACGGTTAGTGGCAATAGATTGTTGCAAAACGGTTAAGTCGCCACCAGCCCAAAAATCATCCTCAAAACGACGAGTTTGTTCAATGGTGCGTTTTAGCGTGGCCCGTTTACTGAAAATGTAGGTCCATGACACAATGGAAATACCAATCAGTAACAGCATGACAAGCTGAACGGGGATACTGGCTTCAAGTAATAATGAAATGATGGAGAGTTCACTGCTAGCTTGCATGGTCAATCCTGAGCTTGTTCTAAAATAGATCGAAGGTGGGGGTTCATTTTTGTAGCGCGCATGGTGTTAGCATCGACGCAGACTACAACAATAGAACTCTTACATAGGTGACGATCCTGACACCAGGCATCTTGGGCGAAATGTACCGAAGCCCCGCCCAGATGAGTAATGCGACTCTGTATCGTTAGCATGTCATCTAATCGGGCAGGGTGTAGGTATTCAGTGTCGACCTGTTTCACTACAAAAAGCTGCTGTTCTGTCTGAGCCATTTGGGATTGGTTTATACCCAACTGTCTAAGCCACTCGGTACGAGCACGCTCAAAAAACTTAAGGTAATTAGCATAAAACACGATACCGCCCGCGTCAGTATCTTCGTAATATACGCGAATCTGAAGCGCATTGGCATTTTGACTCATTTCAGTTGGCATGTCTTTGTAAAAAGTGTGAAAAAAGACGGCCAAAGGCTTAGTATGCCTTTGGCTGTTTGCAAAAAGATTATAGGTTAGCAAGTCGCTGTTGAATATTACCCAAGGCCGAGGCGGTAATGACTTTTTCTGCTTCGCCACCACGACGTTCTTGAACTTCGATAATACCTTCTTTTAGACCGCGATCGCCTACAGTGACACGAACAGGTACACCAATCAGTTCCCAGTCGGCAAACATCACGCCAGGGCGTACATCGCGATCATCAAGGATCACGTCCACACCTTGTTCTTTGAGTTGGTTGTACAACGCCGTTGCTGCTTTTTGCACCTCTTCGCTTTTGTTCCAGTTTAAGGCACAAATTACGACTTCGAAAGGAGCTAAGGCTTTAGGCCACACAATGCCTTTGTCATCGTGGTTTTGCTCAATAGCAGCAGCAGCAATACGGCTGACACCAATACCATAACAACCCATTTGGATCAGTTGAGGCTTACCGTCTTTATCCAAGTAGGTGGCTTGGAGTTTTTTCGAGTAGGTATCACCGAGGAAAAAGATATGGCCCACCTCAATACCACGCTGAATGGCTAAACTGCCTTCACCATTAGGATCAGGGTCGCCTGCAACCACATTGCGTAGATCGGCAACGGTGGTTTCGGCTAGATCTCGAACCCAGTTTACTCCGGCGTAGTGATAACCGACTTCATTGGCTCCGCAGATGAAATCACTCATGTTCGCAACGGTTTTGTCTGCGATGATTTTCACGTGCTCAGAAAGTCCAACAGGGCCTAGATAACCAGGGACGCAACCAAAGTGAGTTTGGATTTCGTCCTCTGTGGCCAAACGGTAGCCATTTTCAAAACCGGGTAGTTTACCGACTTTAACTTCATTTACATCGTGATCGCCTCGAACCAAGAGCAACCAGACTTGGACGCTTTGCTCGGGACTAACTGGATCGGTAGCGAGTACAACGGCTTTTACTGTATCGCTGAGTGGACGCTTGAGTTGTGCCGCCACTAGTTCACATTTAGTTGCCTCGGGTGTGGCGACTTTTTCTAGGGCAGCAGTAGGGGTGCTACGCTCAGAAATTAAACATGGTGCAGCAGCCAGTTCGATGTTGGCAGCAAAATCACTGTTTGGGTTGTAGACAATCTCGTCTTCGCCCGTATCCGCAATGACCTGAAACTCATGACTACGAGAGCCACCAATAGAGCCGGTATCAGCGGCGACGGCGCGGAAGGTCAATCCTAAACGCTCAAAAATACGCGTGTAGGCCTCGTACATAATGTCGTAACTCTTTTGTGCGGATTCTTCATCGCGATCAAATGAGTAAGCGTCTTTCATCGTGAATTCACGACCACGCATCAAACCGAAGCGTGGACGGCGCTCATCACGGAACTTAGTTTGAATATGATAAAAATTCACGGGGAGTTGGCGCCAGCTATGAATTTCATTGCGCACAATATCAGTGACTACCTCTTCGGAGGTAGGTTGCAGCACGAAATCACGCTGATGACGGTCTTTGATGCGCAGTAACTCGGCACCGTACTCGTCCCAACGCCCTGTTTCTTGCCAAAGTTCGGCAGGTTGCACCACAGGCATTAACAGTTCTAAGGCGCCTGCGCGGTCCATTTCCTCGCGTACAATGGTTTCAATGTGACGTAAAACCTTTAAGCCCAAGGGCATATAGGTATAGACACCACCCGCAATTCGGCGAATCATGCCAGCACGAGTCATAAGCTGATGACTGGCAACTTCTGCTTCTGCAGGGGCTTCTTTTAAGGTATTAATATGATAGTGGCTTGCATACATGGTAGTGAACTCAACAGGTACGTATAATCTAAGTAATTGTATTGAAATTATATAGAGGTGGCCTATGTTAGATCGTGAAGGCTACCGTCCAAATGTAGGGATCATTCTTGTGAATCACAAGAATGAAGTGTTTTGGGGTAAACGCGTAAGGGAGCATGCTTGGCAGTTTCCTCAAGGCGGTATCCAACAAGGTGAAAGTCCTGTGCAGGCTATGTACAGAGAGCTTCACGAAGAAGTCGGATTGCTACCCGAACACGTCCGCATTTTAGGACGGACGCGCGATTGGTTGCGTTACAACGTACCCAATCACTTTGTGCGCCGCGAGGCACGCGGTCATTACAAAGGGCAAAAACAAATTTGGTTTTTGCTCCGTATGGTAGGGCGTGACTGTGACGTCAGCTTAAGAGCCACAGAGGCTCCCGAGTTCGACGCCTGGCGTTGGAGTGATTATTGGGTACCCCTAGACGCGGTTATTGATTTTAAGCGAGAAGTTTATTTTCAAGCACTCAACGAACTGTCGGTGCATGTTTTTAAACACAAGCAAGAAACCCGTTTTTTACGTCAGAGAGGGTATGCTACATTTAGGCAGCGACAAAATGCAGAGTTAAATCTTACGCATAATAACTAGTTAAGCATAGCCCTATGTACATACATAGGGTTATGATAAATTTTTGTCATCTTTTTGAGTTCTCTTTTTACTGATTATGCCTATGCTGCAGGATCTAGACCTATTAGCCAACCGCATTAGTCGATTGGTTTCGTATTCTGAGCGTTTAAAAAGTGAGCGCTCAGAACTGCTCTCGCGCGTCAAACTACTAGAGCAAGAGCGCACCACTTTACGGGATCAGCTCAGCTCTCAGCAGGCCGAATACGCATCGATGGCCGAGGTAGTCACTCGTCACCAAATTGAAATGCAAAAGGCCAAACAAGACGCCGAGGATGCTCAAGAAAGCTTATACACCGAGCTCATTCAACAACAAGAAGAGCTTCTGCAGCTACGTCAGCGCCTACAGCATAGCGAGACCAAGGCAGTTACCCTAGAAAAAGCGGCTTTATTGGCGCGCGATCAGGTAACGCATATTTTGGATCGCTTACCTAATGGTGTTAGCAGTCCTGTTGCTGATTCGTTGGAGCCTTAAATGGAACGCTTAGAAATTAGTTTACTTGGGCGTGACTACACGTTAGCTTGCCCACCCTCAGAAAAACCCAAGCTACTCGAAGCGGTGCAGCATGTTGATGACCACATGGAGCGAATCAAAGACGCTGGGCGTACCAGTGGCAACGAACGCATCGCTGTTATGGCCGCAATTCAAATAGCTGTCGAGCTTTTGTCCGTGCGCGAGCCAAATGGTCCACTCGGAGACCTTGCTTTAGGTGACTTTAAGCGTAAAATGGATGACATGCATCGTTTGATGGATGGGGTGCTCGGCCCCAATGATCAAAATCGTTAAATAAATTCTTCACAATTTTATTTAAATTGTAGTATCGTTTAAGTCCCTGCCGTGAGCGAGACATGGCCATACATTCCTTGAACCAATGCTTATGGCATTAGGTTGCCGGATTAACAAGCAGGTGTGTAACGCTACTTTGTCTAGCGATCCCGAAACTTGTTTGATGGTGACCACCTTGTGAACCCTCGGTTCCCAGGATGCCGGCCTAGACGCCACAGGTGGGGCAATTCTTCTAAAAGTCGGCTTTGGCCGACTTTTTTTTGGAGTTTTACTATGCGTACTACGTGGTTATCCTCTTTGATTGCTGCTTCTTTGCTTGTTGGAACAGTGCAAATCGCCCAAGCAGAGTCTCACAAACAGCCTAGATGGCCTACGCTCGAGCTTGATGCTCAAGCCTATACCGAGGTTACTCAGGACACCGTAACAATTACTTTGCAGGCTACTCGTCAAAGCAGCGAACAGGCCGTTGTGACAAAGCAGTTAACCGAAGTCGTTTCTCAGGTGCTCAACGAAGCCAAACAGCAAGAAGTGGTTAAAGTCAGTAGTCGTAATTACTACGTGCGACCTCAGCATGATAAAGACGGTAAAATAGTCAGTTGGATTGGTCAGTCTCAATTGTTGTTCGAGTCCACTGATATTCCCGCTGCGTCTCAGCTAGCCGCCAAATATCAAGACCAACTGCCTATTGCGAATGTGTCTTTCTCTGTTTCCAAGCAAGCACGTAGTCAAGCTGAAGCCGAGCTCATGACTGATGCAGCTCAGGCTTTTCAGCAACGAGCACAAAGTATGGCTGTGGCATTGGGTTACAGTGGTTATAGACTCAAAGATATCCGATTAGGTGGAAGCGGAGCTGTATATAGAGCACCACGTATGCAATTCAATATGGTTGCTGCCTCTGCTGACGTGCCCGAATCGTTACCTATTGACTCGGGCACCGAGGAAATCAGTTTGAGTCTAAGCGGTTCTGTTTATTTGCTTGAGCAAAAATAATCAGACCCAAGGCAATCATGGGAAGGGATAGCCACTGCCCCATCGATAAATTTGCCCATAGCAAACCTAAAAAGGCATCTGGCTCACGGCTAAATTCGACTGCAAAGCGAAAGCAGCCGTAGCCAATTAAAAATAAACCGCTTACTTGCCCACGGGGTCTGGGCTTAGAAGAAAACCACCACAAGACAATAAACAGGGCAATACCCTCTAACAGCATTTGATAAATTTGTGAGGGGTGGCGTGCTAAGCCATCCATGGCTTGGGGAAACACCATCCCCCAAGGTAAATCGGTAGGGCGACCCCAGAGTTCACCGTTGATAAAGTTGCCTAAGCGACCTGCCGCTAGTCCCAAAGGAATTAAAGGCACTAAAAAGTCACTGATGCTCAGTAAAGGGAGCTGGCGACGATAGCTAAACCAACCTAGTACCGCCAGTACACCCAATAAGCCACCATGAAAAGACATGCCTCCTTGCCACAGATATAAAATCTGTAGCCAATGGGACGGCTGCAAATAATACTCAGCCTGATAAAACAATGCGTAGCCTAGACGGCCGCCCACAATTACCCCAAGCACACAATAGAAAATCAGGTCTTCTAGTCCTTTTTTGTCAATGGGGGCATTACCCTGACGTATGCGGTAGTTGCCAAGTATCCAGACTAAGGCGAAACCAAGTAAGTACATCAAGCCATACCAGTGTACGGCTAACGGGCCGATCTGTAAGGCGACGGGGTCAAATTGAGGGTGTTGTAACATGAGGAAGATGTCCTACCGTATTAATACTAAATAGCCGAGAAAGCCCGACAACGCTAAGCTAGGTACGTTACGAGCCAAGCAGTACTGAATATCAAATCATACACAAAAAGAAAAAGGAGTCGGTATGACAGCAGCGGTTTTGTTCGGGGCAGGAAGCTTTTGGTATGTTGAACCCGTTTTTGGAGCTTTGCGTGGTGTGGGATACGTGCAGCCTGGGTATAGCGGTGGTAAAACACACTATCCCACGTATCAGCAAGTGCAACGGCAAAATACAGGGCATATTCAGGTCGTCCAAGTACGTTACGATTCGAGTCAGGTCAGTTTTGAAAGTCTGCTCGAGGTCTTTTTCTCTTTACACGATGCGGCAAGCTTAAATAGACAGGGTAGCGATGTCGGGTCTCAGTATGCGTCGGCCATTTTTTATACGACCCCTCAACAGCTGCAGTCTGCCCAAGCTTATATAGAGCGTTTGCAAGTCAAATTAAAGCAGGCTGTTGTGACACGATTGATTCCTGCTTCAGTCTTTTGGCCCGCAGAACGAGAGCACTCTAACTATTATCTACGCAATCTATGTGCGCCTTATAGCTTAGCGGTGATTCAGCCCAAATTACGTGAGTTTGCCAAGAGCTATAAAACGCTTCTTAAAACTAAAACACGCTTAGACCTAAGACGCGCCACATAGTCCTCTCTATATAATAGTCACTCTCTCTATATATAGAGTAGTGCCAAATAGACTCACTTATTACAGGCTTGGTTTTGGCCCTCTATATATAGAGGGCGATTAATCTTTTTATGCTTATTCAGGCTTTTTGTTTTATTTTTCAAAAAAAGCTTGTCAAGATCTAAACAGCAGTGCTATAGTTACTTTTCTGTCACGCAACGACCAAGGGTTAACCCCTAGTCACCCGGCAAGACAGAGCCAAGAAAATAAAAATTGGCGCTTGACAGCAAGTTCAAATCTAGATTAAGATTACGTTCCTTGCTCAAAAGCAAAGAGTTATCAGGTTTTAAAGAGAAGTTTGACCAAAAGGTCGGTTCAAAATAAAA
>CANQRK010000017.1 GCA_947626245.1 uncultured Paenalcaligenes sp.
GTGACTCGTGCTGCAGGCTTAAGCTGGATTGATGCCATGAGTTGGGCGAACAAGGCCGGTAGTATTGTGGTGGGTAAATTAGGGACCTCAACCGTTACAGCAGAGGAATTGCGATGATAGTAGTTACCGGGGGCGCTGGCTTTATTGGCAGCAACTTATTGTTAGGGCTTAATAAACTAGGCATTAATGATATTTTAGTGGTGGATGATTTGCTTGAGGGCGACAAGTTTCATAACTTAGTCAAAGCTGATATTGCCGATTACATGGATAAAGACGACTTTAGACGTTTGGTGCTATCGGGCGGATTACCTTCCATTCAGGCAGTATTGCATCAGGGTGCGTGCTCGGCGACCACCGAGCGTGATGGTCGCTACATGATGGATAACAACTACAGAGTCAGCCTAGAGCTTTTAGACTACTGCCAAAAACACAATACGCCGTTTATTTATGCGTCGTCGGCAGCGGTGTACGGCGCGGGTCCACAGTACAGCGAAGACCTACACAACGAGTCTCCCCTAAATGTGTATGGATACTCAAAATTTTTGTTTGACCAGGTTGTGCGCAAGCGTATGGCACAGTTGACTGCACCTGTGGTGGGCTTACGTTACTTTAACGTCTATGGACCTCAAGAAGATCATAAAGGCCGTATGGCTTCGGTGGCTTTGCACAATATGCATCAGTACCAGGCCGAAGGGTGTGTACGATTGTTTGGGGCTTGGGATGGCTATGAAAACGGCGGCCAGCAACGAGACTTTGTGTACATCGACGACGTGGTCAATGTGAATTTACACTTTTTGCAAAGCAGTGTATCTGGTATTTTTAACTGTGGTACAGGCCGAGCGCAACCTTTCAATGATGTGGCGCAAACGGTGGTCAATACGTTGCGCGAACTAGACGACTTGCCTGTTTTGGCCTTGGACGAGCTAGTACAGCAAAATCTTTTGCAATATATTCCTTTCCCAGATGACCTCAAAGGGCGCTACCAAAGCCACACTCAGGCCGATTTAACACAATTGCGCGCAGCGGGTTATACCCAAGACTTTGTTGATGTGCAGACGGGTGTGCGTGATTACGTGCTCAAGCAAAAAGACCGGCTCTAACTCGGGTCACAATAACGCAGGGGAGTTACCCCTGCGTATATTTACGAGCTAGTCGTGAGACAGCGTTTATTAGAAGCTATCACTACCTTGTGCTTCTAGGAGACTGTTATGCGTTTAGTTCGATTTTTTAGATCCCCTTTAGGGTGGGGGCGGTGTGTGATGATGTTGGTGCTGATGGGGGCGGCTTGGCAGGCCGAAGCCGTAAATTTAAACACGGCAACAACTCAACAGCTGCAGCAAATTAAAGGCATTGGACCGAAAACGGCCGAGCGAATCATCGAGGAGCGAGATCGAGCCGGCCCCTATAGTTCTTTGCAAGACCTGTCCGATCGTATCAAAGGCATAGGTCCTAAACGTTTGCTCGGGTTGCAGAATTCGGGCTTGCATTTATCGTCTACGCCGCCTTCGTCGAATGAAAAAAATCCCAAAAATAAGACGAATTAGTGCCTAGTCACTAATAGCGTTTCAACTATTTAGACCCAGCTTGCTGGGTTTCACTTCTTACAAGGTGCGGCATGAAACAGTATCCAACAATAGAAGACACCATAGGGATGACTCCCCTAGTCCGCTTGCAGCGTATCCCTCAGCAGTACCAGATAGGCCGTGGCAATGTGATTTTGGCTAAACTTGAGGGTAATAATCCAGCGGGTTCCGTCAAGGATCGTGCGGCTAGCTCCATGATTCGGATGGCGGAAGCGCGTGGTGTAATCAAACCGGGTGATACCTTAATCGAAGCCACTAGCGGTAATACGGGTATTGCATTGGCAATGATCGCTGCGGTGCGTGGCTATAAAATGATTTTGATTATGCCGGACAACCTGTCGTTAGAGCGCAGAGCTTCTATGACCGCTTATGGGGCCGAACTTATTTTGACTCCAGCCGAGGCGGGTGGCATGGAATACGCTCGCGATTTAGCGCTTAAAATGCAGGCCGAAGGCAAAGGAATAGTGCTCGATCAATTTGCTAACCAAGACAATCCGTTGGCACATATCCAAGGCACTGGTCCTGAAATCTGGCAACAAACCGATGGTCAGATTACGCATTTTGTTAGCGCCATGGGAACGACGGGTACGATTATGGGTGTGGGTAATTATTTGCGCTCTCAAAATCCAAATGTGCAGATTATTGGTGCTCAACCAGCCGAAGGGGCACAAATTCCCGGGATTCGTAAATGGCCCGAGGAATACCTACCTAAAATCTATCAAGCGAATCAAGTTAATAGCCTAGAGTATATTGGGCAGGACGAAGCTGAAAACATGGCGCGAGCGTTAGCTGCCGAAGAAGGTATTTTTGCAGGTATTTCCTCAGCTGGTGCGTTAGTCGCTGCCTTGCGGGTGGCTCAGCAAGTAGAAAATGCGACTATTGCGTTTATTGTGTGTGATCGTGGTGACCGTTATCTATCGACTGGGGTCTTTAACGGCTAAGTCTTGGTGTGCCGCGGTGTACACAGTGAGTGGGTCACGAGCCTTTTGTGTCGTGACCCATTTTTTTAAGGCTTGCGTCGTTGAGCTAGCAGGTCGGCAAAGTCGGAAACTGTCGTGGCATAGAAATAGCTACGGTTGTACGAGGTGATCGCATAGAAATTAGGAGTGGCTAATCTATATTGAGCGGTGCCTTGGCTTTCTTCGACCAAATTAATTACCCCCAACGGAAAGGACATCCAGTCTTGTTCTGTGGTGGGGGCGGCCTGGATGACTGGGGATTGCACCAGGTCAGACCAGTTGGAACGCGGTGTTAGTCCACCGTCTACCCAATCAGGTGCAAGGTCTGTACGCAGCGTAATAGGCGCAAAGACAGGCAAGCCCGGTTGCCAACCATGCACAATCAGGAAATTAGCCACCGAGGCCATAATGTCGGGGATGGAGTCAAACAAATCAATGTCTCCGTCTTGGTCGGCGTCAACCGCATACCGCATGAGGCTGCCAGGCATGAACTGTGGCAAACCCATTGCGCCTGCAAACGAACCCTTAACCTCGTAGGCATTTAATTTGCCTTGATGGTGCAGCACAATTAAATCCGCCAGCTGATCTCTGAAAAGTTGGCCCCGTTCGGGCCGATTGTCGTCTGGATAGCTAAAACCCAACGTTAGCAAAGCATCCACGACTCTGAAGTCACCAATATAGCGGCCATAGATGGTTTCTACTCCTATGATGGAAACCAAAATTTCGGGAGGAATACCATATTGTTCTGCCGTCTTCTGGATGACATCGGCGTGTTGCTCCCAAAAATCTAAGCCTGCTTTGATGCGAATAGGTTCAATAAAGCGATTTTTATAGGTGTTCCAGCTGCGCTTGACTTGGCCGGTGTTGGGTGTCATGAGTTGAACGGCGCGGGCATTGTAGCTGGCAGATTGTAATAAAGCTTCGATTTCGGCAAAGGGAATAGAGTGTAATACGGATAGCTCTTGAGCCCATTCTTGTATATAAGGACTAAGACTTCCGTCATTTTGGACGTAGTCTTGTCTGCCATGTACCGATGACCCCGACGTGGGGTGCGGGCTGACTGCGTGATTGCTTGGTATGGTAGGGGTTGCAACCGCGGTGGGAGATGTGGCGACAGGTTGGGTGGTTTGTGAGGTGGCGCACCCCATTACTAATATACTGCAAAAACAAGCTTGCACTAAGCGCGCTTTTCTGAACATAATCGGACCTTATGGAGACAATATTTATAACACACCCTTCTTTTTACCAGCACGAGATGGGAGCAGATCATCCAGAGTCACCCTTGCGTCTAGAAGCCATTAAAAAGCATTTAGAGCAAACGGGCTTAGCCCAGAGGCTTCAGGAAAAGATAGCTCTTAAAGTGAAAGAGGAGGACTTATTACGGGTACACAGCCTACATCATATCGCCAAAATAAGGCAATCTGCACCTGTAAGTGGCTATTACAGTATTGATGAAGAAACGGTGCTCAATCCACATACCCTAGAGGCGGCTTATTATGCGGCAGGGGCTGGGATAATGGCAGTTGACGAGGTCATGTCAGGTCAGGTTAAAGCCGCTTTTTGTGCGGTGCGTCCGCCGGGGCATCATGCTTGTTTTGACCAAGCAATGGGTTTTTGTTTTTTTAATAATGTAGCGGTAGCTGCTGCTTATGCTTTAGAGCGATATCAGTTGGATCAGGTTGTCATTGTGGATTTTGATGTACACCATGGCAATGGTACCGAAGATATTTTTGCACACCAAGATCAGGTGCAAATGTTCGGTTTTTATCAATATCCGTTGTATCCTAACGCTAGGCATGCACCAGCAGCTGCGAATATGCACAACGAAGCGGTACCCGCCGGGGCCGATTCTAACGCTATTCGCGAGCTTGTTACCGCATGTTGGCTGCCGCGACTGCGTCAGTTAAAACCCAAATTAATTTTATTTTCAGCGGGTTTTGATGCGCATGAGGCAGATAGCTTGGGCCAAATGTGTTTACATGCAGACGATTTTGCATGGATTACATCTCAAGTTATACAGGCAACACAGCTGAGTGCGCATGGCCGAGTGGTTAGTATTCTCGAGGGAGGGTATGCTCCCGAGGCCTTGGCTTCTAGTGTAGCCGCGCATCTTGAGGTGCTGTTAGAGCTCAATAATAATTAAGCCAATTTTTGTGCGATAGATAAAATGCATTATCATTGACTGTTGCACAGTCTATTTTAGCTAAATGGAGATTACTTGATGAAGGTCTTAGTGCCTGTAAAACGTGTCGTTGACCATAACGTCAAGGTACGCGTAAAGTCTGACCAAACTGGTGTGGACATAGCGAATGTGAAAATGTCGATGAATCCCTTTGATGAGATTGCGGTCGAGGAAGCAATTCGTTTAAAAGAAAAGGGGGGTGTCGCCGAGGTAGTAGCGATATCGTGTGGTGAAAAAGCATGCCAAGAAACCTTGCGTACGGCGATGGCTATTGGTGCAGACCGTTCTATTCAAGTAGAAACAGAGGTCGAATTGCAACCACTAGCAGTGGCTAAACTACTCAAAGCAGTGGTCGAAAGCGAGCAGCCTCAGTTGGTTATTTTGGGTAAGCAAGCCATTGATGATGATGCCAATCAAACAGGGCAAATGCTAGCGGCTTTGCTTGACTGGCCACAGGCTACTTTTGCTAGCGCGGTCGAGATCGATGGCGAGCAGGTACGAGTGACTCGTGAAGTCGATGGTGGCTTGGAAACCGTTATCTTGCGTTTGCCTGCCGTTATTACCGTAGACTTACGTTTAAATGAGCCTCGCTATGTGACGCTGCCTAATATTATGAAGGCCAAGAAAAAAACAATTGATGTATTGACTCCCGAAAGCTTAGGGGTAGACGTAACGCCACGCGTGCGTACGTTAACCGTCACCGAGCCGCCAGCGCGTGCAGCCGGTGAAATGGTTGCAGACGTAGCAGCCCTGGTTGAAAAACTCAAAAATGAAGCAAAGGTGATTTAAATGTCAATTCTTGTCATTGCTGAACACAATAATCAAGAGCTCAAAGGGGCTACCTTGAATACGGTTGCCGCCGCAGCACGTTTGGGTGGTGAGGTGCATGTATTGGTAGCGGGTCATAACGCGGCTGCTGTTGCAGAGTCTGCCGCGGCTGTGGCGGGTGTGTCCAAAGTTCTGTTGGCCGAAAGCGAGGCGTTAGCCGAGGGTTTGGCCGAAAACGTGGCTGCCCAAATTCTTAGTGTTGCCGGTAACTATAGTCATTTACTGTTTCCTGCGACAGCAGCAGGTAAAAACGTGGCTCCACGTGTAGCCGCTAAACTTGATGTGGCTCAAATCTCTGATGTGTTGTCGGTGGAGTCAGCGAATACGTTTACACGCCCAATTTATGCCGGTAACGCCATTGCAACGGTGCAGTGTGATGATCCTAAATTAGTTCTTACTGTGCGCACTACCGCCTTTGATGCGGCCGCTGCAAGCGGTGGCTCGGCCTCTGTGGAAACCATTCAGGCAGTGGCTGATAGCGGCAAATCAACCTTTGTTAGTCGCGATATGGCAGCTAGCGAACGTCCTGATTTGGCTGATGCTACTGTCGTGGTGTCGGGTGGTCGTGGCATAGGTAGCAAAGAAAACTTTGCGCTAATCGAACAGTTAGCAGACAAACTCGGTGCAGCGGTGGGCGCATCGCGTGCTGCAGTCGATGCCGGCTATGCACCTAACGATTGGCAAGTGGGGCAAACAGGTAAAATTGTAGCGCCTCAGTTGTATATCGCGGTGGGTGTGTCTGGTGCTATTCAACACCTAGCAGGGATGAAAGACTCCAAGGTGATTGTCGCCATCAACAAAGACCCCGATGCCCCCATTTTTAGTGTGGCTGATTACGGGTTGGTAGGTGATCTTTTCGAGGTGCTCCCCGAACTGACCAATTCAATCTAAGTTCTAGATTAAAGCCTGTAGTGTTCTACAGGCTTTTTTTTGCCCTATTAGGTGACTTCACCAGGAGACGCTATGACCTATCATGTTCCGCGTGCTGATATTCAGTTTGTGTTCGAGCAGTTAATTGATCTACCGGCGTTGCTAGCCTTACCTGGCAACGAGGAGTTGTCGCCTGATTTACTACAAGCGGTATTAGACGAAGCGGCGCGTTATATACAACAAGAGGTAGTTCCCTTAAATCGTTTGGCTGATATCGATCCGCCTCAGCTTACAGACCATGGGGTACAGACCACCGCGGCTTTTAAAGTGGCATATCGTGCCTTTCAGCAGGCTGGTTGGCAGGGGTTGCAGCATCCAGCCGAACAAGGAGGGCAAGGTTTGCCTCGATTAGTGGGGGCGGCGGTGGGAGAAAGCATGAGTGCAGCTTGTGCGGCCTTTGCTCTATGCCCTGTCTTGACGGACTCAGTAATAGAAACACTCGTTTTAGCGGGGTCTACCGAGCAGCAAGAGATATATTTGCCGAGCTTGATGACGGGAACCTGGGCCGGGACCATGAATCTGACCGAACCGCAAGCGGGCTCTGATTTATCGTTGGTACAAAGTGTGGCGACACCGCAGGCTGATGGCAGTTACCGTTTATGCGGGGAAAAACTCTTTATTTCCTACGGGGATCACGACCTAGCGGATAATATTATTCATTTGGTGTTGGCACGTACGCCGCATGCTGCGCCGGGGGTGGCCGGTTTATCGTTGTTTTTGGTGCCCAAGTATTTGGCGACTAATCAGGGCGAGTACTCTGCGGGCGCGCGTAATGATGTGCAGTGTGCCTCCCTTGAACATAAGATGGGGTTACACGGTAGCCCAACCGCCGTGATGCGTTATGGTGCCGGCACTGGGAACGTCGGCGAGGGGGCTATTGCGTATTTGGTGGGCGAGCTGAACAAAGGCCTAAGCTATATGTTCATCACGATGAACGCGGCACGGTATGCGATTGCGTTACAAGGCATAGGGGTAGCAGATCGGGCTTTGTATCAGGCCGAGCAATTTGCGGCTGAACGGCAACAAGGGCAAGACCTAGAGCGACGTTTTGCAAGTCCGGTTAGCATTCATCATCATCCTGATGTAGAGCGGATGTTGCAGATGATGCGTGGGTTAACCGAAAGTACTCGAGCCTTTAGTTATTATGCCGCGTGGCTGAAAGACATGGCATTGCACCATCCTGATGCTGATTTGGCGGTCGAGTATCAGCGTCAATACGAATTTCTTATTCCCATTGTGAAAGGCTTTGCCACGGAAATGGTTAATGAAGTAACTTCATTGGGTATTCAAGTGCATGGAGGGATGGGGTATATCGAGGAAACCGGGGCAGCACAATACGCCAGAGACAGTCGGGTTTTTGCGATTTACGAGGGGACAACGGCGATTCAGGCCAATGATTTAGTAGGGCGCAAGGTAATTCGCGATCAGGGGAAGCAGGCCCTAGCGTTGTTAGCGCCTATTTATCAAACGCTAGAACAACTACGCCAGCAGCAAAATAGGCAACCTGCTTTGGCAGCTATTGCGCAACGCTTGGAACAAGCGTGCGTCGCGTACTCGACAGCGATTGAGCATATGTTAGTACAAAATCATAGCCAGCAGACGCGCGCCGTGTATTTTGGTAGCGTGCCATTTTTAATGTTGGCAGGGGTGTTGTTGGGTGGGTGGATGATGGCGCGTTCCGCTTTGGTATGTGCTCAGCCAGAGACTGATTTTGAGCGTAAAAAGCTCAGCACAGCGTTGTGCTATGCCGTCTATGTGTTGCCTAGGGCGCAATCCTATGCCCACTCTATTCAGCACTCACCGTTGGTGTCTCAATACAGCACCTATTGATGTAGGTCGTTGCCATAGCAAGCCTCTGTTTAGACAGGGGCTTTTTTTGTGGCAAATAAGTGGCAATGGGCTTGCGCAGAATACTGTATGGATATACAGTATTTTATATTGAAGATACTGAGTAGCGGAGCGCACATGAACAAACTCTCTTTTGCCCAATACCTGTTGCAAAGCCGACTGCACCCCACCTTGGCACATAAAAGTGCTTTCGAACTCTACCAAAACTATCGTCGTCTTGGCACACGCTTACGCTGGATAACTGCTTGGTTAGGGCGCTAAGACCGCACATCAGTTTTGACGTAGTTTAGGCACAGCGCGTACTAAATTGCTTTATTTATCTGGATTTTTAGTGCTAGAATGGCGGATTCATCCTCTGTCGGGCTTTTTTGTAAAAAATAAATCCTTGCCCGTATATGATGTATTTTGGAGCTTATTGTGAATATTATTGATATCCTCGAACAGGAAGAAATGCAGCGTATCCTCGCTGTTAGCCCACGTCCTGAATTCAACCCTGGTGACACTGTTATTGTTAACGTAAACGTAGTTGAAGGTACACGTAAACGTGTACAGGCCTACGAAGGCGTTGTAATCGCTAAGCGTAACCGTGGTTTGAACTCTTCTTTTATCGTGCGCAAAATCTCTTCTGGCGAAGCCGTAGAGCGTACTTTCCAATTGTACTCTCCACAAATTGCTAGCATCGAAGTGAAGCGTCGCGGTGCGGTGCGTCGTGCTAAGCTATACTACCTACGTAGCCGTTCGGGTAAAGCTGCACGTATCAAAGAAAAATTGGTACGCAAAACCGTCGCTTAATTGCTATGGTTGCAAAAAAGACACCCGAAAGGGTGTCTTTTTTTATGCCTACTATAAATAGACTATGCACAAAACTGATGACTCAACGATTGACCTTGCTGTACTCGAAGCCACACGATTAGGCTATTCGCCAGAACAGCAGCCTGTGCTAGCCTTGCCACCTTTGCCCTCTTTAGAGCCGCAGTACCTACAGGCTGACTTTTTACAATATGCACTGCCGTTGCCTTTGGAATGGGCTATAGAGCCTTTGTTTGCCCATGAGTTTGTTCACGATTTCGAGCAATGCCCAGACTTGAGGCAAGCCGCTGTCTGTGTGCCTTTGGTACAGCGTCCACAAGGTATTCACGTGTTGTTGACTCGGCGTGCTGGGCATTTGGTGCATCATGCGGGGCAGATTAGCTTTCCAGGGGGCAGAGTAGAAAAAGAAGACCTAAGTGTCATTCACACCGCCTTACGTGAGACTCACGAGGAGGTCGGCATTGAGCCAGAGTATATACAGCCGCTTAGTGAAGAGCCCATTTTCATGACCAATACGAGCTTTGCCATGCGTCCGGTAGTAGGGTTGGTACGTCCCAATTTTCAGCTGCGTATTGATCCTTCCGAGGTAGCCGAAGTATTTGAAGTCCCTTTGGCTTGGCTGATGGATCCCGCTCAGCATCAGCTACATCGTTTGCATAGACCTCAGCAAGCATCGCGTTATTATTTTTCTATGCGATGGCAGAATTATTTTATTTGGGGAGCGACAGCCGTGGTCATTCGTAACCTGTATCACCACTTGGCTGCCTCAATTCACGCTATTAATAACGCTTAATTAGTACTTGGGTTGGCTTTCTAGTTCATCTAGCAACCGTTGATACAACGCATAGCGCTCGGGATGAATATGCCCAGCCTCAAGGGCTGCCACCACGCCACAGTTGGGCTCGTGACGATGCGTGCAATTATAAAAACGACAATCTTGAATGGCTTCGTGAAACTCACTAAAGCCGCGGACTAGATCATCGGGGCTAAGGTGAGCAATTCCAAAGGCTTGAAAGCCGGGTGAATCAATGATTTTTCCTGTGCTATTGGGTAGATGATAGAGCTTGGTGCTGGTGGTAGTGTGGCGCCCAGTCCCTAAGGCTTCGGAGTGAGCTTGGGTATGAGCCTGAGCCTCGGGTACTAGCGCATTTAAAATCGTCGATTTCCCCATTCCGCTTTGCCCTAACAGCAAGCTAGTTTTGTCACGCAGTAATGGATCTAGCACCTGATGAACCTGAGCGCTATCTAAGGCATGCACTTCAATCACAGGAACACCTAGCTTAATTAACGGCTGTAAACGAGCCTTGGCCAAGTGGGTAGAGGCCAAGTCGGCTTTATTAAGCAGAATATAAGGGGTGATGTGGGCCGTTCCAGCAGCCACTAAAGCGCGTCCGGTGAGGTCCTCGGAAAACATAGGCTCAGAGGCCAACACAATAAAAAGCTGGTCAATGTTGGCTGCAAACTGTTTAGAGCGAAGCTCGTCTGATCGATAGAGCAGATTACGGCGTTCGTGGAGGCCTTCAATGGCGGCGCGTTCGCCTTGTGTGCTGATGTCCACCCAGTCACCCACACAAATACCACCTCGTTTGCCACGAGGAAAGCATTTAATGATGTCGCCTGATTTGAGTTCAACAAAATAATGCCTGCCGTGACCTGAAATCACTTGGCCGGTTTGTGTGGCAAGCGTCGTGCTTTGTGTGCTCATGGTTTGGCGGTGGGGTTTAGTTCTTTTCATAAAATTGTTTTAAGTAGTGAACACGCTGGATGGCGGCAGGGTGGCTAGAGTAATACGCGGAATAGACGGGATCGGGAGTGAGGGTAGCCGCGTTATCGTTATAGAGTTTGATCAGCGCTTGAACCAAATGCTGTGGCTTGGACTGTTGGGCAGCAAAAGCATCAGCTTGGTATTCGTCTTTGCGTGATAGTAGACTCATTAATGGGCCGGCCCAAAAAGTAAAAACTGGTACGACTAAGAAAAATAAGACCAAGGCCAAGCCATCGTTAGGTCGACCTAGCTGGGGTAAGACGCCTAATTGGGTATAGAACCAAACTTGTTGCGATAACCAGCCTAAACTAAGAAACAGAACCAAAGCTAACGCAAACGAGATCGCCATGCGTTTGCGAATATGATGGAATTTAAAATGTCCTAATTCATGGGCAAGGACGGCTTCGATTTCATCTTCGTTCAGTTTGTTAAGCAAGGTATCAAAAAAGACGATGCGCTTATTTTTGCCTAAACCAGTGAAATAGGCGTTGCCGTGGGAGGAACGTTTTGAGCCGTCCATGACAAACAAACCATTCAGCTGAAAGCCACAGCGCTGAGCCAGTTGCTCGATACGAGATTGCAGGTCTTCTCGATCTAGAGGTTGAAATTTATTGAATAGGGGGGCGATAACGCTGGGAAATAGCCACATGACAAATAGACTAAAGCTAACCCAGATCATCCAAGCCCACCAAGGCCACAGTGTACCGGCAGAGGCCATGAGCCACAGGATAGCGCTAATCAAAGGCACGCCTAGTATGAGTGCTAGCAGTAATCCTTTGAATTGATCCGCTATAAATAGTGTGGGGGTAATGCGATTAAAGCCAAAGTGTTGCTCGAGGTGGAACGTGCGATACAACGTAAACGGGAGTTGTATTAGTCCACCTATGAAAAAGACGCTGCCAATAAGGCACAATTGACGTAGCCATTCGCTATCAACGGTTCGGGCCCAAAAAAGATCTAACCATTGCAAGCCACCTAATAACAACAGGGCCACTAGAAACAGGGTATCGACGATGCTCTCGAACAAGCTCAGTTGTGTTCGGGCAATGGTGTATTTTGCTGCACGTTGGTGGCTTCGTAGGCTAATATGGTGGCTGAATTCCGCCGGAACCTTGTCTTGATGCAAGCGCACATGACGTATTTGGCGCATCGCCAAATAGTTTCTCACGCTAAAATCAGTGATAAGAAAGAGAACAAACAAAATGAGCAGTGTCATAAGGCAGTGCCTGAATTATTTTTTAAGGATTGAATCGTAATGACAGTCAAGGACCAACGCCTTGTTTGGTTAGATATGGAAATGACGGGTTTAGACCCAGAAAAAGAACGCATTATAGAGGTTGCTGTAGTGGTTACCGAAGCCGATTTGACTTTGGTGGCCGAGGGCCCTGTTCTTGTTATACATCAAAGCAACGAGTTACTGGGTGCGATGGATAACTGGAACAAAGGCACGCATGGCAGCAGCGGTCTCATTGATAAGGTTAAAGCGTCTACGCTTAGCGAAGAGCAAGCAGAAGACATTTTACTGGAATTTTTGCAGCAGCACGTACCCAGTGGTAAATCGCCCTTGTGTGGCAACACGATCAGCCAAGATCGTCGTTTTATGTATCGCTACATGCCACGACTAGAGCAGTTTTTCCATTATCGTAACTTGGATGTCAGTACGCTAAAAGAAATCGCCGTGCGCTGGAAGCCCGAAGTAGTGAAAAGCTTTATCAAACATAACAAACACGAAGCCCTCGCTGATATCTATGAGTCCATCAACGAACTCAAACACTACCGTGAACACCTCTTCAACCTAGAGCCCATCACCTCATTATAGAGTGCACCAGAAGGCCATGCCTCCGATCAGCACCACATGGTCTATTCGTACATGGGCCTTCCATTATCACGTAGGAAGCGGTGGCATTCATGGATGAGCGGTTCAGCGCGGAGCGAACGTAGTGAGTGAGCACTGCTTAGCGAATTCATGAGTGCCACCGCTTCCTACAGGTGATCGGAGGTATGGCCTCCTCGTACAAGGGGAATGGCAAGATGTGGAACGTAGTGAGTGAGCACTGCTTAGTGAAGCCATCACATCACCACCACAGAATCGCAACAAGGCCTAACACAATCACAATCGCAGCTAAGTCAGATCCCATAACCTAGGGAAAATCCTAGGATCTGCTAGACTCGTTACGCGTTAATATGATACTAATTATTAATCACTGTCAGTAAAACTGTATAGTATTAAATTTAACAGCTATAACGGAGGCGTGTATGTATGCCCAATTAGTAGATACTGGATTAAGTCGCGTACAAAGCGACGCTGATTTATCCGCCTTGGAAAAACACTTTCAAGAGCGTATTGATGCGGGTGTACGCACAGAGCCCCAAGACTGGATGCCCGAGGCTTATCGCCGCACCTTAGTACGTCAAATTTCTCAGCATGCTCACTCTGAAGTCGTCGGTATGTTGCCCGAAGGCAACTGGGTTACCCGAGCCCCTTCGCTTAAACGTAAAGCCATTTTGCTAGCCAAAATTCAAGACGAAGCCGGTCATGGTTTGTACTTGTACAGTGCGGCAGAAACCTTGGGTGTAGAACGCGAGGACCTCATTGCCGAGCTCCATTCAGGTAAAGCCAAATACTCCAGCATTTTTAATTACCCCACACTCAATTGGGCTGATATTGGCATGATTGGTTGGTTAGTTGATGGCTCGGCCATTATTAATCAGGTGCCGCTGTGTCGCTGTTCTTACGGCCCATATGCTCGTGCCATGGTGCGTGTCTGTAAGGAAGAATCTTTCCATCAACGCCAAGGGTACGATTTGCTGTTGGAAATGTGTTTAAACGGTACTCCCGAGCAAAAAGCCATGTGCCAAGATTCCTTCAATCGTTGGTGGTGGCCGGCTTTGATGATGTTTGGTCCTTCCGATGGCGAATCCATACACAGTGCTCAGTCCATGAAATGGCGCATCAAACTGTTCTCTAACGACGAACTGCGTCAAAAAATGGTGGATCAAACTGTGCCTCAGGCCGAGTACCTAGGTCTTACTGTGCCCGATCCAGATCTACGCTGGAACGAAGAGCGCGGTCATTATGACTTTGGAACCATTGATTGGGACGAGTTTTGGGCGGTCTTGGCAGGCAATGGGCCTTGCAACAAAGAGCGTTTGCAAACACGAGTCGATGCCCATGAGAATGGCGCGTGGGTACGAGATGCTTTTATGGCTTATGCCGAAAAACAAGAGCAAAAACAAAGCAAGCAAGTTGCGTAATTAGGAGAGAGAAATGAGTCAAAAAAACTGGCCATTGTGGGAAGTCTTTATTCGAAGTCAGCATGGTTTGGCACATAAACACGTAGGCAGCTTGCATGCGTCCGACGAGCAAATGGCAGTGAATAATGCGCGTGATGTGTACACCCGTCGTAACGAAGGGGTCAGCATTTGGGTCGTCAGAGCCGCCGATATTGTCGCCAGTAGCCCAGACGACAAAGACCCTTTGTTTGAGCCGTCCCAAAGCAAAATTTATCGTCATCCTACCTTCTTTCCTATGCCTGACGGCATAAAAATGTAGGAGTCGGCATGGATCAGGCTTTATTTCATTATTCGTTGCGTTTAGGTGATAGCGCATTGGTATTAGCACAGCGCCTCTGTGAGTGGACCGGTCATGGTCCTGCTCTAGAAGAAGAACTGGCGACAGCGAATACCGCATTGGACTTAATTGGCCAGTCTCGTATGTGGCTGAGCCTTGCTGGTGAAATCGAGGGAGCTGGTCGCGACGAAGACGCCTTAGCTTACCTACGTGATACGCATGATTATTACAATTATCTGATCACCGAGCGTCCTAATGGCCATTATGGCGATACGGTTGCTCGTCAGTTCTTATTTGATGTGTGGCATTACTTTTTATTGCGTCGTTTATGCGAGTCGTCCAATGAGCGAGTCAAAGAAATCGCTGAAAAGTCTCTCAAAGAGGTGACCTATCACGTTCGTCGTTCTATCGATTTAGTGATTCGATTGGGAGATGGCACCGAGGAAAGCCATCAGCGCATGCAAGACGCTATTAACGATGCGTGGAAACACACAGGCGAGCTTTTCTTAGATGACGCGGTGACTCAGGCTTTAAATGACCAAGGAATTGCACCATTACATGAATCGCTGTGGGATGAGTGGTACGAGCAGGTTAGTCAGGTATTAACCGAGGCCACCCTCACCATCCCCACCACCGAGGACGCTTTTCACAAAGCTCACCGTGGGGGTACGCAGGGGCACCATACCGAAGCCCTTGGCTTTTTGTTAGCAGAAATGCAGGTGTTGCAGCGCACCTATCCAGGTGCCACGTGGTAAAGAGGTAGCTATGATCGATGCGCAAACCGTAATGCAATGGCTAGACACCGTGCCAGATCCAGAAATTCCAGTGATTTCTTTGGTGGATTTAGGCATTGTGCGCGATATTGCTTTTGAGGACCAAACCTGTGTGGTCACCATTACTCCTACCTACTCAGGCTGTCCCGCTATGTATGAAATGGAGCAAAGCATTGTGCAGGCCCTAGAAAAGCAAGGGGTTGCAGCCAAGGTGAAAACCAGTTTAAGCCCCGCGTGGACCACTGATTGGATTAGTGAAAAAGGGCGCGAGGCTTTACAAAACTATGGGATTGCTCCGCCCAAAGAAAAAGCCATTGATGTGTCTGGTTTGTTGCGTCGTTCAGAGCCCGATGTGGATTGCCCTTTATGTCAATCCACTCATACTCGAGTCATTAGCCAGTTTGGCTCTACGCCCTGCAAGGCGTTGTATCGCTGCATGCAATGCGGTGAACCGTTTGACTATTTCAAGGCGCATTAACCATGAGTCAGTTTTATCCCTTAAAGGTATCGTCCATAGAGCGCACTACACGCGATGCGGTGGTAGTGGCTTTTGAAGTACCTGATGAATTACAAGACAAATTTGATTTCCGTCCGGGTCAATACTTAAACCTGAAAACCCAAGTCAATGGCGAGGAGTTACGTCGCTCGTATTCGATTTGTGCGGCTCCCCACGACAACTTGTTGCGTGTGGCGGTAAAACGAGTGGCAGATGGCGCTTTCTCTAGTTGGGCTAATGCTCACCTCGAGGTGGGTAGTACGTTAGACGTCATGCCCCCTGATGGCAGTTTTACTATCGAGTTTGATTCCACTCAGCAACGAGGCTATGCCGCTTTTGCGGTAGGTAGTGGTATTACGCCTATTTTGTCCTTGGTGAAAACGGCGTTAGATACCGAGAAAAACAGCACTTTTACGTTGTTTTATGCGAACCGTGCCTCCTCGTCTATTATGTTCCGCGAGGAAATTGAAGACCTGAAAAACCGCTATATGGACCGTTTTTCTGTGGTCTATATTATGAGTCGTGAGTTGCAAGATGTAGATTTGTTTAACGGTCGTTTAGATGCAGAAAAGGTCGATCAGCTGCTAACTGTGTGGTTGTCGGCGGATCAAATTGATTATGCCTTTGTGTGTGGCCCGCACGATATGACCGAGCAGGTTGTCACAACCTTACAGGCCAAGGGCCTGAACAAAGAGCAGATCAAGTACGAATTATTTGGAGCGCCCAAAGGCCCACGTACTACGACGAGTGGTGCTGCGCCCCGTCAGGCTCCCGGTGCTGAGGATTGCCAACTGACTATTGTTCAAGATGGTTTTACGCGCGAAATCACCATCAAGAAAAACCATCTCAGCTTAGTGGATGCGGCCTTAGAGCAGGGCATCGAGCTACCTTATTCTTGCAAAGGTGGGGTGTGCTCTACCTGTCGCTGTAAAGTGGTCGAAGGCGAGGTAGATATGGATGCGAACTTTGCCCTAGAGGATTACGAAGTCAACATGGGTTTTGTGCTAAGTTGCCAGAGCTTTCCGGTGACTGACAAAGTAGTCATTGATTTTGACCAAGAAACCTAAACGAAGCAGTGGGGCCGTCTGTGCCCCATTCTGTCATTGTATTGATTGAAATATAAATAGTTAATGCCCAAAGGAGATATTGCATGGCTAGTGATTTTTTTACTGCTCATAAAGCCACTTTAGATCGCGCTTTAGAGGCGATAGCCAATCGCGAGTACTGGACCCCCTTTCCAGAAATGCCCAGTCCACGCGTGTATGGCGAAGAGGCGGCGGCTCAAGGTCAAGCTGCCTTTGAGGCTGTGCAAAACTCAGATTTTCCCCTACAGCTAGATGGCTCTACGCAGAAAGTTGGTCAGGAACGCTCTCCGTATGGGTTTGACCTAAATGTACGCTATCCTTTTTTAGATGATCAAACGTTGATCGAGCAGTCGTCTTTGGCACTGGATAGCTGGCGTGAAGCAGGTCCGCAGGCTTGGGTAGGCGTGTGTCTAGAGGCCTTAACTCGTTTGAATAAACGTAGTTTTGAAATTGCTAATGCGGTGCAACATACCAGCGGCCAAGCCTTTATGATGGCTTTTCAAGCCGGCGGCCCTCATGCTCAAGACCGAGGCCTAGAAGCCGTAACCTATGCATGGCAGGAAATGTCGCGTATTCCTGGCTTAGCGAACTGGGTTAAACCTCAAGGCAAGCACGACCCCATAGACATGCAAAAGCAATTTACCATCGTGCCACGTGGCATTAGTTTGGTGATTGGCTGTTCTACGTTTCCTACATGGAATAGCTACCCTGGTTTGTTTGCCTCTTTGGCCACAGGGAACACGGTTATTGTTAAACCACATCCCGGTGCGATTTTACCTTTGGCGATAACGGTTATGATTTTGCGTGAGGTGTTGGCCGAGGCGGGCTTTAATCCCAATGTCGTGCTATTGGCAGCGCACGAGGCGGATGACTCACTGGCGCAGCAGTTGTCCCTGAACCCCGCGGTGAAACTCATTGATTACACCGGTAGCAGTGCGATTGGTAACTACCTCGAACAACACGCCCGTCATGCGTTGGTGTATACCGAAAAAGCGGGTGTGAACCAAATTATTATTGATTCAGCACCGGATATTAAAGCCGTTGCGCGTAACTTGGCTTTTTCTTTTGCCTTGTACTCAGGCCAAATGTGTACCGCTCCTCAAAATATTTATGTACCACGTAATGGTATTCAAACAGATGAGGGTCACCTAAGCTTTGATGAGGTGTGTGCTGCTCTAGGTCAAGCGGTACAGCGTTTGTGTTCTGACCCGGCACGAGCAGTAGAAATAACAGGTGCTTTGCAAAATGAACACACGGCACAGCGTTTGAACGAAGCCAAAGCCTTGGGTCTAGAGGTCATTGTAGACAGCGAGACGTTGGCTCACCCGGTGTACCCCGAAGCGCGTACCGCAACGCCGCTGTTACTTAAAACTGATGCGTCTAACGCCGATATTTTTAAAGAGTGGTTTGGGCCTATTATTTTTGTGGTGGCGACCGATTCCACTCAGCATAGTATCCAATTAGCAGGTGACACCGTGATAGAGCATGGTGCGTTAACGTTGTCGGCGTATACCACAAGCAAAGATACCGCCACGACCATTCGCAAAATGGCAGAGCGCAGTGGCGTCTCGTTATCTCTGAATTTAACGGGAGCCGTATTTATCAATCAGACAGCTGCCTATAGTGATTTCCATGGCACAGGCGCCAACCCCGCGGCCAATGCTGCCTTGTCTGATGCCGCCTATGTGGCGAACCGTTTCCGCGTGGTGCAAACCCGTTGGCACACAGAGCAAACCCTATAAGGCATATGATCATGAGTTACGAGTGCATTAAATTCGACCTAAGCGCTACCACGGCTCGCATTAGCCTCAATCGTCCCGACAAACTCAATAGCTTTACGGTGCAAATGCACGAAGAGCTAGCTGATGCGTTGACTCGAGTCGAGACTCAGGGGGTGCGTGTCCTGTTGTTGACCGCAGAGGGCCGCGGTTTTTGTGCAGGACAGGATTTATCCGAGCGCCAAATGAGCAGCGAGGATTTGGACTTGGGTTACACCATCGACACCTATTATGCTCCATTGGTGCGTCGTTTACGTGCTATGCCGTGGCCTGTGGTGGTGGGTGTAAATGGCGTAGCCGCAGGGGCGGGGGCGAACTTAGCCTTGGCTGGTGACATTGTCATTGCTACTGAGTCTGCTAGCTTTATTCAGCCTTTTTGCCGTTTAGGATTATTGCCCGATACCGGCGGCACTTATTTCTTACCCCGTTTAGTTGGCGAGGCGCGCGCGAAGGGCTTGGCGTTGTTAGGTGACAAACTCACTGCTACCCAAGCGGCTCAATGGGGCTTGATTTGGGAGTGTGTCGCAGACGATGCCTTTGCCGATCGCTTAGATGCGTTGTGTACCCATTTTGCCAGCGCACCAACCCAAGGCCTGGCTGCGGCCAAACAGGTGATTCAAGCGAGTTTAGGTAACTCCCTAGATCAGCAGTTGGATCTAGAGCGTGACACCATGCGCCAATTAGGAAAAACCGCAGATTACGCCGAGGGTGTAGAGGCGTTTATGAATAAACGATTGCCTCAATTTAAAGGGGAATAACATGGCGCTACCTACAGAACCACAGGCATTGGCAGAGCATGTATCTGCCGCGATGTACAGCAATGACCCAGCCTCTCAAGCCTTAGGGGCGACTTTGGTGCGGGTAGCTCCTGGCGAGGCGCACATGACCATGACGGTACGAGAAGACATGCTCAATGGCCATAAAACATGCCATGGTGGCTTTATTTTCGCGTTAGCAGACAGCACCTTTGCTTTTGCATGTAACTCACGCAATTTGCCTACCGTGGCCGCTGGTTGCTCTATTGATTACCTAGCTCCTGCTTTTGAAGGAGACCAGCTTGAGGCCAAGGCCGTCGAGTACAACTTGGCCGGTCGCACCGGTGTGTATGACGTAGAAGTCATGAATCAAAATGGACAACGTATTGCTATCTTTCGAGGTCGTTCCTACCGTCTGCGTGGTGCAGTCGTAGAAGATCCTCAAGCCAATTAGTAAAGTAGGGCAGGAGACACTAAATGTCAGTAACAACTCAGCAAGTCGGTAAAGATCGTATTGAACATGCCAGCCGTGACGAACTTCAAGCCTTACAGCTTGAGCGTTTGAAATGGAGCTTACAGCACGCTTATGATAATGTGCCTCACTATCGTAAAAAATTCGATGAGGCCGGTGTTCACCCTAGCGATCTGAAGCAGCTATCAGACATTGCGAAATTTCCTTTTACGACCAAGCAGGATTTACGTGAAAACTACCCGTTTGGTATGTTTGCCGTACCTCGGGAACAGGTGTCTCGTATTCACGCTTCTAGTGGAACCACTGGTAAGCCCACTGTCGTGGGGTATACCGCTCAAGACATCTCTAACTGGGCTGATCTAGTCGCACGTTCGTTGTGGGCCTCGGGAACGCGTCCTGACGATATTGTGCATGTGGCCTATGGATACGGTCTATTTACCGGAGGACTAGGGGCTCACTACGGCGCCGAGCGTTTAGGCTGTTCGGTGGTCCCTATGTCGGGTGGCCAAACTGAAAAACAAGTGCAGCTTATCCAAGACTTCCAACCCAGTACCATTATGGTCACGCCTTCCTATTTTTGTAATATTCTTGAGGAAATGGAACGTCAGGGCATGGACCCACACAGTAGCTCGTTGCGTATTGGTGTGTTTGGTGCCGAGCCTTGGACTGGGCAAATGCGTGCTGACATCGAAGCGCGTGCAGGTCTAGATGCCGTGGATATTTATGGCTTGTCTGAAGTCATGGGCCCAGGGGTCGCCATGGAGTGTGCGGAAACCAAAGACGGTCCCGTTATCTGGGAGGATCATTTCTATCCGGAAATTATTAATCCTGAAACGGGCGAGCCCGTGGCCGATGGCGAAGAGGGCGAGCTAGTCTTTACGTCGTTGACCAAAGAAGCCATGCCTATTATTCGCTATCGCACCCGAGATCTCAGCCGCCTATTGCCACCGACGGCGCGCAGTATGCGTCGTATGGGGAAAATTACCGGTCGTACGGATGATATGCTGATTATCCGTGGGGTGAACTTATTCCCCACTCAAGTCGAAGAGCTAATTTTAGATATTCCCGAATTGGCCGCTCAGTATCAGTTAGTGGTATCACGTAATGGCAATATGGACGAACTCGAGGTGTTAACCGAGATTCGCTCCGAATTTGAACACTTTGATCAAAATAGACGGGATGCGGTGGTATCGCGTTTGCGTCAAGCCATTAAAAATAATATTGGGGTTACGGCGCGTATACAGCTACGCGAGCCCGGTCAAGTCGAGCGTACCGTAACAGGTAAAGCTCGTCGCGTCGTAGACTTACGTCAAAAACCGTAGTTTATTACCCTGCTGTCATGCGAGGTCTTGAGCCGATATGTGAAAACTCACATATCGGCTTTTTTTGTTTGTGCGGTTATGATGTGGGATTGAGTTTATAGATGGAGTCAGTATGTCCAGTATTGCTGGCATTGGCACAGATATTATCTACCTATCACGTATTCGAGCCTCGTATGAACGCTTTGGTGAGCGATTTTTACAGCGTGTTTTAGGCGAGCAAGAGCAGCAGGTCTTCCAACGTCGTTATGCACGGGATCCTAACCGGGGCTTACGTTTTTTAGCCACGCGTTTTGCTGCCAAAGAAGCCTTTTCTAAAGCCATTGGCTTGGGAATGCGTATGCCCATGGCATGGTCGCGTATGCAAACCTTAAATGGCCCCAGTGGAAAACCAATGGTCGTGCTTAGTCCCGATTTACAGGCTTGGTATGAAACGCGTTTTGGAGCGGCGCATATCACTCTGACTGACGAGTCCGACTTGGTGATGGCCTTTGCCGTGGTAGAGCAACTTAACTCATCAATTACACCCAATACACAAGGATAATAATGACACAGCAAGCAATGGCTTTAGGGCCTGTTATGGTCGATGTGGCTGGCACAGAGCTAACCGAGCAAGAAAAACAGCGTTTATTGCACCCTTCAGTGGGTGGCGTTATTTTATTTGCACGCAACTTTGAAAATCGAGCTCAGCTAAACGCGTTGTGTACTGAAATTCACGCCTTACGTCAGCCTGCGTTATTGATTGCCGTCGATCACGAAGGGGGGCGAGTACAGCGCTTTAAGGACGATGGTTTTACTCATTTGCCGGCCATGCGTGAGCTAGGTCGTATTTGGGATAGCGATCCGGCGTTGGCAGTTAAATTAGCCACAGCCTTAGGGTATATTTTGGCCGCTGAGCTACGAGCTTGCGGGGTCGATTTTAGTTTTACGCCTGTCTTGGACTTAGATTACGAGTGCAGTGCAGTCATTGGTGACCGAGCCTTTCACTCCAAGCCACAAACCGTAGCACGCTTGGCCGAGGCTTTGGCTCATGGGTTACAGCAAGCGGGCATGGGGGCATGCGGTAAACATTTTCCCGGTCATGGTGCGGTCGAGGCCGACTCCCATCACGAGGTTCCCGTAGACGAGCGTGACTTAGTGACAATATTGGATAACGATGCGGCCCCTTATGGTTGGTTAGGTGGCACCGTGATCCAAGCTGTTATGCCAGCTCATGTTATTTACCCTACCATCGATCCCAAGCCCGCTGGTTTTTCCGAGTACTGGTTGCAGCGTGTGTTGCGTCAGGCCTTGGCCTACAATGGCATGATTTTTTCCGATGATCTAACGATGGAAGGGGCCACCGTAGCAGGCGATATTCTTGCCAGAGCCGAGGCCGCATTGCAGGCGGGGTGTGATATGGTGCTGGTGTGTAACCGCCCCGATTTGGCCGATGAGTTGCTCCAGCGTTTACACTGGACAATGTCCAACGAATCCAGTCAGCGCCTTTTAGATTTATTCCCCATTGATGAAGCCCTAGAGTGGGATGCCTTACAAGCCGATGAGCACTACCAACAAGCCCAGCAACTTCGATCTCAGTACTTTTCTGCTACAGCTGCCTAATTTACCTGGCGTCTATAGACACATTAGTGCCGAGGACGAAGTTTTATATGTAGGTAAAGCCCGCGATTTAAAAAAGCGGGTGTCCTCGTATTTTCAAAAAAGTCTGAGTAGTCCGCGTATTGCGCAAATGGTGAAACAGATTGAGCGCATCGAGATCACGGTCACTCGTACCGAGGCCGAGGCGCTAATCCTAGAAAATAACCTTATCAAGCGCTTACAGCCGCGCTACAACATTTTATTTAGGGATGATAAGTCCTACCCGTATTTAATGTTTAGCGCGCATGAAACGCCGCGTATTGCGTATTTCCGAGGCAATACCAATCAGCCGGGTAGTTTCTATGGGCCGTATCCCAATGCGTGGGCGGTACGGGAAAGCATGCAGATTTTACAGCGTGTTTTTCGATTACGTAGCTGTGAGGACGGGGTGTTTGCTAATCGCTCACGCCCTTGTTTGTTGCATCAGATTCGACGCTGCTCCGCACCATGTGTAGGATTGATTAGTCCCGAGGACTACTCGGCAGACGTCAAGCGTGCGCAACAGTTTCTTGATGGCGATGCGTCAGGTGTGCTTGAGCAAATCGAGCAAAAAATGCAACTCGCTTCTGACAGCCTCGAGTTTGAGCAGGCCGCTTGGTACCGTGATCAAATGAAGGCTTTGGCGGCTATTTTGCAACAACAGCATATGGAAAGTCGTACGAACGAGGATGCGGATATTATTGCCGTGGTGGTCGAAGGGGGGCGGGTTTGTGTCAATTTAGCGATGGTGCGCGGCGGGCGTCACCTAGGAGACCGAGCCTTCTTTCCGACTCAAACCAAGGATTTGTCTTTGACAGAGGTCTTAGAGGCATTTATCAGTCAGCACTATATCGAACGCCCACTGCCAGCCGTGTTAGTCGCAGCGCCCGCTCCCGAGGACGAGGCGTTATTTACGTTATTGGCCGAGCAAACAGGAAAGAAAACACGGCTTATTACTCGGCCCCAAGGGATACGTAAAGCCTGGCTAGAGCAAGTCGAAGCCAATGCGCATCTGGCATTGAGTCGTGTTTTGTCAGAGTCTATGAACCGAGCCGCACGCACCTTAGCCTTAGCTGAACTCTTGGGTTTGGATACCGATAGCGACACCTTAGAAAAACTGCATATTGAGTGTTTTGATATTAGCCATACTGCCGGAGAAGCCACCCAAGCCTCTTGTGTGGTGTATAAAAATCATGCTCTGCAATCATCGTTGTATAGACGCTACAATATTGTGGGTATTACCGAGGGCGATGACTACGCCGCTATGCGTCAGGTGCTGCGTCGACGTTTTGAACGGGTAGCCGAAGGATTGGCTGATTTACCCGATGTGGTGTTGATTGATGGAGGCAAAGGTCAGCTTAGCAGTGCCGTTGCCGTGTTTGCCGATTTGGGTTTAGATACTCGGGTTTTGGTGGGTGTGGCTAAAGGAGAAGGACGTAAAGTGGGTCTGGAAACCTTGTTTTTTGCGGATCAGCGCCCTCCGGTGCAATTAGGGGTGGGGTCAGCTGCTCTTATGCTAGTGGCCGAGCTACGTGATGAGGCCCATCGTTTTGC
>CANQRK010000018.1 GCA_947626245.1 uncultured Paenalcaligenes sp.
AGATACGGCAAACCCGCATATTTTAGCGTCCAATACACCCGTGCAGCAGCACCAAAGTCAGTTTGGTCTTCACCATGTGAGTACACCACCACGTGTTGGTTTTCATCGATGCCCAATTGACGAATCAACTGCTGCAAAGCATCTTGTTCGATAAGTTGACCTGGGTTGGTGGCAGGACCCCGCCACAATCCATACGGAGCCGACAAAGCCTGAGGGATGTGATCCTTGGCATACTCATCGGGAGTACGGATATCCAGTACACGTACTGTAGGCAAATCAATGAGAGCTGATAGCTCGGCCGCATCCACCAAAGGTTGCGCCCCCGCTGCTAGGCTGACTTGTGCCCACAATCCTAAAAAAAACGTCGCGACAACGCGTCCTAGTTTCATAATAGCCCTCTGCTATAAGACATCATTTATATAACGAGATTCTTGCATAAGAGTTTTCACTCCCAAAATAACTGCTAGCTATATTAATATAAAAAACCCCGTATAAACGGGGTTTAAATAACGACGTGGATTAAGCTGGCACAATAGGAATGTCTTTAATCATTTGACGCCAATGCGCTGGACCGGTTTGGTGTACCGAAATACCTTGTGAGTCCACCGCTACTGTCACGGGCATGTCTTGCACATCAAACTCATAAATGGCCTCCATCCCTAGGTCCTCAAAACCCACTACCTTGGCCGTTTTAATGGCTTTGGATACCAAATAGGCAGCCCCGCCTACTGCCATTAAATACGCAGAGTTATGCTTTTTAATGGCCTCGATGGCTTTGGGGCCTCGTTCGCCCTTGCCTACCATAGAAATCAAGCCGGTCTGACCCAACATCATTTCTGTAAAGCCATCCATGCGAGTAGCGGTCGTTGGACCGGCAGGACCTACGGCCTCATCGCCCACTGGATCGACCGGACCTACATAATAAATCACACGATTAGTGAAATCTACCGGTAGTTTTTCACCCGCAGCTAACATCGTTTGAATACGCTTGTGCGCAGCATCACGCCCCGTCAACATTTTGCCAGAAAGCAACAACGTCTCACCCGGTTTCCAGCTAGCGACCTCTTCGGCTGTTAGGGTGTCTAAATTGACTGGCTTGGATTTATTGTAATCTGGCGCCCATTCTACATCGGGCCATACATCAATAGAAGGCGGTGTCAATATAGCAGGACCCGACCCATCTAATACAAAATCCACATGGCGTGTCGCCGCACAGTTTGGAATCATCGCCACAGGCTTAGAGGCTGCGTGTGTAGGGAAGGTATGAATTTTTACATCTAAAACCGTTGTTAACCCACCCAAACCCTGTGCACCTATACCGAGTTCGTTGACTCGATTATAGATTTCGATACGCATTTCTTCGAGCTTGTTTTGTGGGCCGCGTTGGATCAACTCGAACATATCGATCTCATCCATAAGAGACTGCTTGGCCATTAACATGGCTTTTTCTGCCGTCCCACCTACACCAATGCCCAACATGCCTGGAGGACACCAGCCCGCCCCCATTTGCGGCAGTTGCTCGAGCACCCAATCCACGATGGATTCGCTTGGGTTTAACATAGCAAAACGGCTTTTGTTTTCGGAGCCACCGCCTTTGGCTGCAATACCCACCTCGACCTTGTCGCCGGGCACTAGCTCGACGTTCACAATACAGGGGGTGTTATCGCGGGTATTTTTACGAGCAAAAATGGGATCGTCTAATACGGAAGCACGCAAAGGGTTATCGCTGTTGGTATAGCCCTGACGCACTCCCTCGTCACAGATTTCCTGCAAAGAGCGTTGGCTATCAAAGCGTACACTCATCCCGACTTTTAAAAATACATTTACTACGCCGGTATCTTGGCAAATAGGACGTTTGCCCAGCGCCGACATGCGTGAGTTAGTCAAAATTTGTGCAATGGCATCTTTGGCTGCAGGGCTTTGCTCGCGCTCGTAAGCCCGAGCTAAGTTCTGAATGTAATCAGAGGGATGGTAATAGCTGATGAACTGCACTGCATCAGCTATGGATTGAATCAAATCACTTTCTTTAATTAGTGTTGCCATGATGTTGTCTAAACGTAATCAATTAAATAAAACGCGTTGCGTCTTCAAGGCTATTTGCCTTGCCAGACCGGTTTGCGTTTTTCTGCAAAAGCCGTTGCGCCTTCTTTGGCATCGGCCGAAACAAAAATAGGATCAATGCGTGGGCGCTGCAAATCAAACATATGCTCTTGGGGCCAGTCACGTGACTGCGAAATGATTTGCTTAGCCGTTTGTACAGCTAGGGGGCCATTTTCTTTGATACGAGCGGCTAATTCAAGCGCCCCCTGAAGCGCCTCGCCCTCGGGAACCACTCGGTTAATTAAGCCCCAGGCAGCGGCTTGATCTGCACTGAACATCTCGCCAGTGAGCACGAGTTCCATTGCGACCACATAAGGAATACGCATAGGCAAGCGCAGCATACCCCCTGAACCCGGTACAATACCGCGCTTGGTTTCAGGTAAACCGAATTTAGCGCTTGCCCCCGACACAATCATGTCACAGGACATCGCAATTTCTAGGCCACCCGCTAAGGCATAGCCCTCGATAGCGGCAATAAGCGGTTTACGTGGCGGCTGCTCACATATGCCGGCAAAACCACGGCGCCCCACATACGGACGCTGTCCGTCTTTAGCAAAGGCTTTTAAATCCATGCCGGCACAAAAGGTGTTGGCGGCCCCTGTTAAAATGCCTACCACCACCTCGGGATTCGCATCCAACTCGTCCAGCGCAGCAGCGAGCTGTACTGCCGTGTCATAATTGACCGCATTGCGCGCCTCAGGACGATTTAAGGTGATAATCATGACTTGTTCTTGAATGTCTACCTTTACCAATTCTGCCATGGTGCTCCCTTTTCTCTCAATTATTGTATAAAAACCAAGACGGTCACATTTCCCGTCAGTTCTATCTTTGGTTATCATACGATCTTTTTACTCTTTATTCGGTTTTTGCACGACTTGTGTCCGCAACAGTAACCCTCAATCATGGCAAAATAGCATAAAGCTATATCTCAGACCGCACTAAAGTTAAAATACCCTCTTTTGCGGACACCACGTTTATTTGGCCTACTTGCAATGCTTACCTTTCAACAACTCATTCTGCAACTCTCTCATTACTGGGATCAACAAGGCTGCACCTTATTACAGCCCTTTGATATGGAAGTCGGCGCGGGTACCTCTCATACCGCCACTTTTTTACGCGCTATTGGTCCCGAGCCTTGGTCCGCTGCTTATGTGCAACCTTCGCGTCGTCCTACCGATGGTCGCTATGGCGAAAACCCCAATCGCTTACAACACTACTATCAGTATCAAGTCGTGCTTAAACCGGCTCCCGAGAACATCGTTGATCTATATATAGGCTCACTCAAAGCCATTGGTATCGATCCCAAAGTTCACGATATTCGTTTTGTAGAAGACGACTGGGAAAACCCCACGCTAGGCGCTTGGGGATTAGGCTGGGAGGTCTGGCTTAATGGCATGGAGGTCACCCAGTTCACCTATTTCCAACAAGTTGGTGGCTTAGACTGCGTACCGGCCACTGGTGAAATCACCTACGGTCTAGAACGCCTTGCCATGTATCTACAGGGCGTAGAAAGCGTCTACGATTTGGTCTGGACCAAAAACGCGCAAGGCAAAGTCATTTATTACCGCGATGTATTCCATCAAAACGAAGTTGAGCAATCTACCTATAACTTCGAACATGCCAACACCGACATGTTGTTTGCTCACTTTAATAACCACGAGGCCGAAGCCAAAAAGCTGATCGAACTCCCCTTGGCATTGCCGGCTTACGAGCAAACACTCAAAGCCGCTCATACTTTCAATATGTTGGATGCACGCGGTGCCATCAGCGTAACCGAACGTGCTGCCTATATTGGTCGTATTCGTAATTTAGCCCGTGGTGTGGCCCAAGCCTATTACACCGCACGCGAAGAACTCGGTTTTCCTCTGCTGCCCAAAGACGCCGCCAAGGAGACCCTCTAATGTCAGAACAAATCATGTCCACACGCTCTCTACTCGTTGAACTTCAAACCGAAGAACTGCCTCCTAAAGCCCTAGAAAAAATGGGTCAAGCCTTTGCCGAAGGCATCGCTAACGTATTACGCGAGCGTCACTTACTGACCGAACACAGTCAAATCACGGACTACGCCACCCCGCGTCGTTTGGCCGTACACATCAGTCACGTTATTGAACAAGCCGCAGATCAAGCCTTTAGTGAAAAGCTCATGCCCACCAAGGTCGGCCTAGATGCCGATGGCAACATGAGCCAACCCTTACTCAAGCGTCTCGAAGGCAAAGGCCTAGGCCATCTAGGTTTAGCTGACCTAGAGATCAAATCGGATGGCAAACAAGACTACTTTTACGCCAATGGCATGGCAACCGGTGCGCGCTTAGCCGATGTGATGAACGAAGCCATCGACTACGCCGTCACACAGCTGCCTATTCCCAAGGTCATGCGCTATCAGCTTAATGATGGCGTCACCAGTGTGCGCTTTGTACGACCCGCTCATGGGCTAATTGTACTGTGGGGCGACGAAGTCCTGCCCGCTCAGACCTTGGGTCTTAGCTCTGATCGCATCACCTTGGGCCATCGCTTTATGTGCGATGCGCCTCTTAGTATCCAGTCCGCTGACAGTTACGTGACTCAGCTAGAACAAGACGGTTGGGTCATTCCCTCGTTTGATAAACGTCGTGCACTCATTAGCCAACAACTCAATGACGCCTGCGCGACCTATCAAGCCAGTCTAGGCACAGATCCCGAAGTCCCCGAGCTACTCGAAGAAGTCACCGCTTTGGTCGAACACCCTACCATTTACAAAGGCGAATTTGACCCTGTTTTCCTCGAAGTGCCTAGCGAGTGTTTGATTTTGACGATGCGTCTCAATCAACGCTACTTCCCTTTATTCGACCCCAAAACCAATGCGCTCACACACCAATTTTTAATTGTCAGCAACATGCAGGTCGAAGACCCCTCTCATATTATCGAGGGTAATCAACGCGTGATTCTGCCGCGTTTGGCCGATGCTCGTTTCTTCTTTGAAACCGACCGCAAGCAGCATTTAGCCGATCGCGTAGACAGCCTAGAAAACAGTGTGTATCACAACAAACTGGGTTCACAACGTGTGCGTGTAGAGCGTTTACGCCGTTTAGCCACCTACTTGGCCGACCAGTTGGGCGCAGACCGCACACTGGCTGATCGTGCTGCCTTATTAGCCAAAGCTGACCTTAATACCTTGATGGTGGGCGAGTTCCCTGAGCTTCAAGGCATTATGGGTGCGTATTACGCCCAAGCCGATGGCGAGGCTGCCCAAGTTGTCCATGCGTTAAAGCACCAATACGAGCACCGCTTACATCAGCCCGTTACGACTGACTCCATCACCGCAGCGCTCTTGTTCTTG
Source organism: uncultured Paenalcaligenes sp. (assembly GCA_947626245.1). Lineage (GTDB taxonomy): Bacteria > Pseudomonadota > Gammaproteobacteria > Burkholderiales > Burkholderiaceae_B > Paenalcaligenes. The sequence continues at coordinate 5,417 of CANQRK010000018.1, forward strand.
GCCGAGCGTGCCGAAACCTTGGTGGGTATCTGGGGCATTGGTTTGGCGCCTACAGGCGAACGCGATCCCTATGCGTTACGTCGCGCTGCTTTGGGTCTTATTAGTGCCTTCGAGCAACTGAATCACGGGGGTTACTTCAAAGAGCACGCCCTAGATTTACGTCAGCTACTTGAGTACTCCGCTGCTGGTTTTGAGGCCGGTGTGTTGGCCGACAGCACCATTGATGAGGTCATCAACTTCATTTACGAACGCTATCGCAACCAGCTCATTCAACACGCTGATCGCAAAGTGGTCGAGGCCGTGTTAGCCATTCAGCCCCCACTACAACAAGTCAGCGAACGCATTCAAGCGTGTCTTAACTTTGCACAACGTCCCGAGGCCGACAGCTTAGCGGCTGCTAACAAGCGTATTAGTAATTTATTGCAACGCCATACAGACACCATTGGTGCACTTGACCCCTCTTTATTCGTTGAGCCTGCCGAACACGCTCTGGCCGCTACCTTAAGCGATCTGACTCCCAAAGCACAGCAGCAATTTATCCAAGGCGATTTCACCAGCTCTCTCGCTACCCTAGCGGCAGCCAAAGAGCCTGTGGATCAGTTCTTTAACGATGTCATGGTCATGGCCGAAGACCCTGCAGTGCGTAACAACCGCTTAGCCTTGTTAAAGCAACTGCATAGCGCTATGAACCAAGTGGCTGATTTATCCTTACTTGCCTAGTGAAAACTGCAATCTTAGATCGTGATGGAGTCATTAATTATGACTCCAAAGACTTTGTAAAAAGTCCTGACGAATGGATGGCCATGCCTAGCAGCCTCGAAGCCATCGCACGCCTCAACCATGCTGGTTGGCGTGTGGTGGTGGCAACAAACCAATCCGGCATTGCTCGGGGTTTGTTTGACATGGATACTCTAAATGCCATGCACCTCAAGCTACGCCAAGAACTCGCTGCCGTTGGGGGGCATGTGGACGCGATTTTTATCTGTCCCCACGGCCCTGACGATGGCTGTTCCTGTCGCAAGCCTCTACCCGGCATGTTTACTGAGATCATTCGACGCTATGACCTCAGCCCAGAGCTCTGCTACAGCGTAGGCGACTCGCTACGCGATCTCCATGCGGCGGCGGCTGTAGGTTGTCAAACGGCTCTGGTACTGACCGGCAATGGTTCGCAAACTCAACAACACCCTTTACCACCCGATACCACCGTTCATGCGGATCTAGCGGCTACGGTAAATTACTGGTTATCTCTCTAATGCTGTATTTACGTGCCTTGCTGTTCCAGCTATTTTTGATAGTCACCGTCATTCCTTATGCGGTGGCTTGTATCCTTTGGTCCCCTCTGCCATTGCGCTGGCGCTATAAATTGACCTCGGGGTGGCCGCGCTTAGCAATCTGGGGAGCCAAATGGATTCTTGGTCTGCGTTGGCGTATTATTGGCGCGGAAAACTTTCCTGATGGTCCAGCCGTCGTACTTTCCAAACATCAATCTGCTTGGGAAACCCTATTTTTTACAGCGCATATGCCACGCGACGTCTGTTTTGTCTATAAACGCGAGCTTAACCGTATTCCTTTTTTCGGCTGGGGCTTGGCACTATTACGCATGATCCCCATTGATCGAGCCAAAGCGCGTGATGCTTTTGAGCAAGTCGTACAGGTCGGTCAATTGCGCTTAAACGAAGGCCGCTGGCCCTTACTCTTTCCCGAAGGCACTCGCGTCATACCCGGCCAAAGTGTGCGTTATAAACAGGGTGGCGCCTCGTTAGCGGTACGTTGTAATGCCCCGGTCATTCCTATTGCTCATAACGCCGGAGAATGCTGGCCACGCAAGGCATTTATTAAAAAGCCAGGGTTGATTACCGTTTCTGTGGGTCCACTCATCCCTACTACCGGACGCACAGCAGCCGAGGTGAACAAAGAAGTAGAAGCATGGATAGAAGCCGAAGTACGTCGCCTTAACCCCGAGCGTTATGCGTCTAGTTAAACCCGCAAACCTTCCACCCAATAGCCTATGGCGTCAAACCTCACTCGATGCCCAACAACTTGGCTATGTGTTGCGACGCTCTGCTCGTAAAAGCATTGGCCTGCGTGTCAGCGACGAGGGGCTAATTATTACCGCCCCCTATTGGGCCTCTGATCCACAAATCGAAGATGCCTTACACAGCAAAAAAGGCTGGATTTTACGCAAACTCCAAGAGCGTCAAGAGCGCTTGGCTCAACAAGCCATGTCGCAGACCTCTTGGCAAGACGGCGGCCTACTGCCCTACTTGGGCGTCAGCATCGAACTACAACTTAATCCGCTGTTAAACCAATGTGTCTTTAGTGGGCAGCTCTCCGATCCTAAAGCAGACGATAGATTGTGTTTGCACCTGAATCCCGAAGCAGATAGTCAACGCGTCCAAGACCTCTGTCATAGCTGGTTGCAACAACAAGCCAAGGCCTATTTAACCTCTCGCCTACAGCATTTTTTAGGCCTCACGGACTACGCTCATCGCTTTAAACAACTGCGTCTAGCAAGCCCGCAGAAACGATGGGGCTCCTGCTCTAGTGCCGGTGTCATTATGTTAAATTGGCGACTCATCCATTTCCCGCCCGCCCTGATTGATTATGTGGTGGCTCACGAAGTGGCACATCTCAAAGAAATGAATCATGGCCCTCAGTTTTGGCAAGAGGTCGAACGCCTTTTACCAGAATTTTATATGGCCCGTCAGCAGCTCAAGCAGTTTGATCCTGCCAGTCTGCCCTTGTTCTGATTAACTAAAGGAAACACTATGCGCTTACTCCACACCATGTTACGCGTTGGCAACCTGCAACGTTCTTTGGACTTTTACACTCAAGTGTTGGGTATGAAGCTTTTACGTCAAAAAGACTACCCCGATGGCAAGTTCACCTTGGCTTTTGTGGGCTATGGTGATGAAAGCGATACCACCGTACTCGAACTCACTCACAACTGGGACACCGAAAGCTACGATCTAGGCAATGGCTATGGCCATATTGCTATCGAAGTCGCCAATGCTTACGAGGCCTGTGATTTAATCAAAGCCAAAGGCGGCAAAGTCGTACGAGAAGCCGGCCCCATGATGCACGGTAATACGGTCATTGCTTTTGTAGAAGATCCCGATGGTTATAAAATCGAACTCATTCAAGCCAAAGGTCGTGAAGACTAATCCCCTTGAATGAACGAATTTGCAGCGGGCGTTAGCCCGCTTTTTATTAGACTACTTCGCGCACGGCCCTATGCTGAATACCCTCTGGTTACTTCTTTTCTTTTTCGCTGGCCTGAGTGGTGTCTACCACTGGTTAGTCTTGGGTCAACCTGAGATTTTTAGCGCCATGGTGCAAAGCCTTTTTACAATGGCCGAGCTCTCAGTACAAATTATGATCGTGCTCTTTGGCACGCTGACTCTTTGGATGGGTTTTTTGCGTATTGCCGAAGAGGCCGGCATTATTAACCGACTCTCACGTTGGTTAAATCCCCTGTTTCACCGCCTGATGCCCGGCGTACCACCCGGACACCCTGCTTTAGGGCTTATCACACTGAATTTCGCCGCCAATGGTTTAGGTTTAGACAATGCGGCTACCCCCATTGGTCTACGTGCTATGCATGCACTCCAAGAGCTCAATCCCGATCCCAAAAGCGCGACCAATGCTCAAATTCTATTCTTAGTTCTGAACACCTCATCCCTAACCTTGATTCCAGTCAGTATTTTTATGTACCGATTGCAACAAGGCGCACCGGACCCCACCATGGTGTTCTTACCCATTTTACTGGCTACCAGCGCATCATCTATAGCTGGACTGCTAGTGGTTTGTTTGGTGCAGCGTATTCGTCTCTGGGATCCCGTCTTATTGCTTTGGCTAGGTAGTTTATTAGGGCTATTCGCGCTGTTTATCGCCACCTTAGCCACTCTCAGTGCTGCCGCTCTCAATCACGTATCGTCACTACTGGGCAGCCTGAGTTTACTGCTCATTATTTTTTGTTTCTTATTCGTAGGGTGGCGCAAAAAAATCGCTGTCTATGACCACTTTGTAGAAGGTGCCAAAGGCGGGTTCCAAGTAGGCAAAGAGCTATTACCCTACTTAGTGGCGATGCTGTGTGCGATTGGTCTATTACGTAGCTCAGGTGCGCTAGATATTGTTTTAAACGCCATACGCTGGATAGTAGATAGTCTAGGCTGGGATACGCGCTTTGTAGACGCTCTGCCTACGGCCTTGATGCGCCCCTTTTCGGGCGGAGCCTCACGAGCTTTATTAATCGAAACCATGCAGCATTTTGGGGTGGATAGCTTTGCCGGCCTGTTAGCTGCCACTTTTCAGGGCAGCACTGAAACCACTTTTTATGTATTAGCCGTGTATTTTGGAGCAGTGGGTATTCAGCGTGCCCGCCATGCGGTGCCGTGCGCCCTTATTTCTGACGCCACCGGCATGCTAGCCGCCATTGCGGTCAGCTATTGGTTTTATGGTTAGGCCTTTGGGGCTAACACGGGTGTTAGTGCATCGCTTAGAGCGATGTACTGCGCTAAGCTAAGCTGCTCGGCACGTGCGGTGGGCTCGATACCCAACGTTTCCCACTCAATATGCTCAGCCCACTGAGCTAAGGTGCGACGCAGCATTTTACGACGCTGACTAAAAGCCTGCGCCACCACCTTTTCAAAGACCTTCTCATTTTTGGCTTGGGGTCTGTCAGCCTTGAGGGGTCTCATACGCACGATGGCCGAAGTAACTTTTGGCGCCGGATCAAACGCCTCTGGAGCCACATCGAATAACTTTTGCATGCGATAACGCGCCTGCAAAATAATAGATAACCGACCATACAACGAATCGCCCGGCTTGGCGATCATGCGATCAATCACTTCTTTTTGTAGCATAAAGTGCTGGTCAACAATTTGATCCGCATATTTCATCAAATGAAAAAGTAATGGACTAGAGATGTTGTAAGGTAGATTTCCTACAATACGAATCCCTGCGCCAAACTGCGTAAAATCAACCGTCAATACGTCTGCAGAAATAATACTAAGCTGATCAGGGCTATAGCGCTTTTGCAAAAATTGGACTAAGTCGCGATCAATTTCGATCACATTTAAATGTTTGACGGCCTGAATTAAAGGCAAAGTTAACGCCGACATCCCCGGTCCAATTTCAATGAGCTTGTCATTGGGCTGAGGGTCGATGGCACGCACGATTTGGTGGATCACACCCTCATCGTGCAAGAAGTTTTGTCCGAAGCGTTTGCGTGCCTGATGTTGCTGCATGGAAATCCTATTAACGACGACCCGAATTAGCTTGAGGGTCTAAACGGTTATCAATAAAAGCTTGACTACGTGCTTGGCTAAGCCAATCGTCAAAAGCCGGCTCAACACGTTGTTGATGCAAAATTTGACGGGCCTGTAAACGACGGAACTCATCGCCCACATTGCGTTCGCGACGCTCTTTAACACGAATCAAATGCCAACCAAACTGAGAGCGAACGGGCTCACTGACCTCGTTGATGGTCAAGCGATCCATGGCCTCTTCGAAAGGTGCCACAGTTTCACCTGGGCTCAACCAACCTAGATCCCCGCCTTGCGGCGCAGTGGCATCATCAGAGTAAGCACGTGCTAGCTCATCAAACGATTCACCTGCCTGAATACGACGCGCTAACTGCTCAATACGTTGTTGGGCTTGTTCATCACTGGTGATTTGATCCAAACGCACCAAAATATGCTGTGCTCGGGTTTGAGTGACTAAAATATCGTTTGCCGAACCAGTGCTGCTTGGGGACTGCTCGCGATCAATCACTTTGATAATATGAAAACCCGCACCACTTTGTACTAAATCAGCCACCTGCCCCGTACCCGTACCGCTAACGGCTTGGATAAAAATATCAGGCCAACCTTCGAGTGGGCGTACGCCCATCACGCCACCCTGTAAGGCTTCAGGGCCATCAGAGTATGCGGCCGCCAAACCAGCAAAATCAGCTCCGTCACGCGCTTGACGTAGTAGGTCTTCGGCTTTTTGACGTAGTTGTGCTTGAGTAGCTCGGTCGGCTTCAGCCGGTATACGCACTAAGATCTGTCCTAACTCAACGGACTCGGAAGCAATAGGTAGACTACGACCACTATTAGGATCAATCCCTTGGCTTTTAAGAAAAGCGTCTACTTCTGAGTCGGAAATACTGATACGCGGATCGACAGCACGTTGACGAATTTGATCAATCAACACTTCTTGTTGCAGACCCTTTAAATACGTCTCCCAATTCAAGCCACTACGCTCAATTTCAAGCTGCAATTGTTCAAGGGTGAAGTTATTGCGTTCAGCAATCATCGCAGCAGCCCCCTCAGCATTAATAGCGGCTGGGTTTAGACCGATTTTAAGGGCCTCTTGATTCAAAATCTGCTCATCTATCAGACGCTGTAGCACCTGTCTTTCTAAGACATCCGTATCAGGCAAAGGAATTTGCTGTGCTTGCAGGCTTTTGACTACCTCGTTGACCTCTTTATCTAGCTGACGCAACGTAATCACTTGGGTATTTACCACGGCAGCAATGCCATCCACGGCTCGAGTGCTTTCTGGGCCTGTTGCTTGCGCATACACCAGTTGCGTACACCAAGCCCCACTAACAGCCAGTGCTAACACAATAGAGCGTGTGAATTTCTGTACATCCATTTATTCGTACCTCTCGAAAACTGTTTTTTCTGGTAGGGAGGGGTTAACGGGCTCATAACCGACAATACGCTCTCTGAGTAAGTTCATGGGGTCTGTGCCCAACGAACCTAAACCAGACAGCTCTAACTGCAAGAACACAGCGCTATTGCTTTTTTGGGCAGATACCGCATAGCGTTGCAACACAACACGTCCAGTCCAACAACAGTCCCCCTTGTACTCAAAGCCCAAAATGGTTTGAGTGCTACGCTTTTCTTGAAGGGAGTAATCCACACGACCTAAGGCATACACACGATTACTCAGTGGCCACTGTGTAGTCAATGACACTTGCTCTCGAGTGCGCTCGTCCTCGTAACTATCAAACTGGTAATCCGGGTTATCAAAAGCACGTGGATCGCGCTCGTAACGATACGAAGCTGAAATCGAGGCTAAACGTTTGGGGTGCCAGTTTACACTGGTATTTAAACGATTACGACTGAAACGTTGAGCATTAACCTGCGCATCTAGGCGTACATTAAACTGATCAGTTAGTGCGGCATAGGCACCAAACAAATAGTCTGACCGATCGCGCTCGGGGTGCTCATTTACGCCAAAGGTATCCAAAAATACTCGTTGGTCTTCGAAATGAAAGCGTTGCGCAGCCTCTAAGCGAACCCGCTCAAAACCCGTATCGGCATCTAACCAACGTGTGGTCAAACCCAATGTTAATTGATTCGCATTAGCAATACGATCCCAACCCCCACTATAAATATTTTCACTAAAGGCTTGGGCAAAGTTAAAAGTCGCAATACCAGTGTCTAGGTTAGGAATACTATTTTGATCTCGATAAGGCACATATAAATAATACAAACGAGGCTCTAGCGTTTGTACAGAATCGATATTGAACAAACGCGTGTTACGCTCAAAAGTCATCCCAGTATCTAGAGAGTAAATGGGCACCGAGCGAGATACATTGCGCTGTAAATTGCGCTGAGCTGGATCTGAGACGGTATTCCATGCTGTATTGTAATGACTCAGATGCAAACCCAGTTTAGGCGTGACATACCAACCCGGTCGCGTCACCGGATAGGAGACCGTGGTATACGAGGCAAGCCGCGTACTGTTGGGTGCTAAACGCTCGCCACGATATACATCGAATTCGGATAAGCTACCGGTGTAATACGGCATCACAAAATGAGCCGCCGTATTTTTAGAGCTTACATCAAAACCACCCCAATCGTAGCGGGCCCCATGCAGCTCGAACTGTGGCAAACGATTGTATTCTGGGCGGCGGTAACCGGCCTCGGCGTCTTGGAGAGTTTGGTATTGCGAGACCGACACAGCTGCATTGAAATACTTGGCACCCGCCCAACTAAAACGAGCCGTGCTTAAGAGCTCGCTAATCGAGGCCTCATTCACACCAAAAGTAGAAAAATCGCGGAAGTAGTTATCGTCAGAAACACGGTTATAACTGTAATCAAACCCAAAGCCTGCCCCGAGCTGATGCTCATGTGTGGCATTAAACGCCCAGCGATCCGTTTTAGTGAGTTTGTCTTTGCCCAGATACGAACCAGTCAATTGACCATTAGAACCCACTGTCAAATAACGGAATTCACCACCTAATTGCAAACCGCGTTTGCTTAGGTAGCGTGGCGTGAGGGTCGCATCGTAATTAGGGGCTAAGTTGAAATAATACGGTACGGAAAGCTCTAGACCACTGTTTGACGAATACCCATACGAAGGGATAAGCAAACCGCTTTTGCGTTCTTCTCGTAAGGGAAAACTAAAATAAGGGGAATACAGAATAGGGACGTCTTTAAAGTACAAGACCCCATGTTTTGCTACCCCTTTGTTTTCTGAATTGTACAAATCGACTTGGGGCGAACGAATAAACCACGCAGGAGCCGGACACGGACAACCCGTGTACTCGACTGTTTTCATACGCAGGTGATCGCTAGATAGCAGTTCGGCTTCGTCGGCTTGACCCGCCCCACCGGCCCCACCAAAAAAGAACCGAGGTGATTCGATCACGCCGGTTTCACTATTGACGTTGTAATCAATGTTAGGGCTACGAATAATCGTACCATCACGAATCAACGTGCCTTGGCCACGGATAACCAAATCGCCCGAATTCTGATTAAACTGAATGGTGTCGCCCTTGGCGACAGAGTCTAGACGGCGTACTTGGGCCTCGCCCGACAGCAGCACATCGCCCTCCTCTGTGCTCTCGATGCGATTGGCGCTAAAATAGGCAGACATGTTGTCTTCGTTGACGTCATGCAGCTGCAATTGCGTCGCAGCCTTTGGCTGCGGCACCCTAGGCTCAGAAAAAGCAGGGTGCAGTGCACCATCTATACCTAAACCCGCTAAAATCGTTAGGGCAAACCAAGTCGTTCGCACAAGAAGTATGTCCTTTGAAAATTCTCAGCTAAGTCCTATTTTTTCTAGCGACTTAGAAATACAGTTGCCTATTATAGATAAGCCAGCCGCTTCGCGACACTTTAACAGGTAAAATTTATTTGCTTCGAGTCATTTTATGCAAAATACAGCCAACCCACGCTTTCAACAACTCTGTCACTGGCTCAAAACCCTGCCAGCGTCTTTACAGCTAGAACTAGACCAATTAACTCCGGCCTCTAGCGATGCAAGCTTTAGACGCTATTATCGTGTGCCTAGCAAAGATCAAAAAAGCTATATTGTTATGGATTCCCCACCCGCCCAAGAAAATAATGAGGCTTTTGTGGACATCCAACAGCGCCTTGCCAAAACCGGAGCCAAAACTCCTGATATTTTAGCCTACGAAGCCGAAACCGGCTTTATGCTTTTAAGCGATTTGGGCGAGCTAACGTATTATCAAGCCCTACAAAGCGATCTTGACCCAGCGGCTTTGCAGGCATTGTATCGTCTAGCTATAGATGAACTCGTTCGCATACAACAGGCCGACACCACAGGCCTAAGTGTTTATGACGCTCCTCGTATGCTAGAAGAGTTAGGCCTATTTGAACAGTGGTATATACAACAACATTGCCAAACCGAACTGTCTCCCACTGAAAAACAAGCCCTAGAACAGGTCTTTGCTTTATTGGTTGCTGATAACGAAAAACAAGGTTCCGTTTTGGTGTTGCGCGACTTTCACTCGCCTAACCTAATGCTTCCCACTGATGCCTCCCTACAGCCTGGTATTATTGACTTCCAAGATGCAGTCATTGGCCCCATCACCTATGATATTGCTTCTTTAGTCATGGACGCACGCCATACCTGGGACGAAGAACAGCAACTGGACTGGGCTATTCGTTACTGGCAGGCTGCGCATCATGCAGGCCTAAACATTGCGACTGATTTTGCCGAATTTCACAAAGCCTACGAATGGATGAGCGTTCAACGCAACCTACGTATTTTGGGGGTATTTAGCCGTTTGTCCATTCGCGATGGCAAACACCATTACTTGGATCATATTCCACGAATTAATCAATACCTACGTCAGGTCTTTACGCGTTACGAGGAATTCAATCCACTACGCCGTCTGTTTGATCGCTTAGAAAACAAACAAACCGTACTAGGACTAACCATCTAATGTCTTTAACTGCGATGCTTCTTGCTGCAGGACGAGGGGCTCGCATGCGCCCCTTAACTGACAGCACCCCAAAGCCCTTGCTACGTGTTCAAGGCAAGCCCCTCATTGAATGGCACATAGAACGTCTGGCTGCGGCTCAGATTGAACACATTGTCATTAACCATGCCTGGCTAGGAGAGCAAATCGAAAGCTATTTGGGGGACGGATCGAAATGGGGTGTCCATATTCAGTACTCTGCAGAGAATCCCGCCCTAGAAACAGCAGCGGGCATCAAAAAAGCCCTACCTCTGCTAGGTGATGCTCCCTTTCTAGTGGTTAGCGCCGATATCTGGAGCGATTGGAATCCACAATTGGCTCACTATTTAGCCCAAAGCCTAGTTAACAACCAGGCCACTGCTCATTTGGTATTGGTACCCAACCCTGAACACAATCGCGATGGCGACTTTGCCTTTGCTCAAGGCAAGGTTCAACCCAAAGCACCTACCGGCAACTACACCTATAGCGGCATAGGCGTATTCCATCCTCATTTTTTTGCTCAGGTTCCGGCTCACACCCCTACCCCTTTACGCATACCACTGAATCAGGCCCTAGCTCAACAGCAGGTATTAGGTAGTATTTACCAAGGTACATGGATGGATATAGGCACCCCTCAAAGATTGCAACAAATAGAACAAAACTTGGCGTCAAAAGCGTAACGGGCTATCATTTCCGCTAGCTTTTGCGCTTTTTTGCCACTCACTTTTTCTCTACAGGAACAATTTGCCTCATGCTCGGTTCCAAACGCAACACATTCAAACCTACCGCGTATGGCCACACTCGTCGTAAGCGCCGTATCCCTCGTTGGCTTGTGCTAATGATTACCGGCATGGTCTTAGGTGCTGGCGGTCTGCTCTTCATACAAAAAAGTTATGGGCCTCAGATGCTCACCGTGGAGCAATCACAGCAACTTCACGACGAACTCCATACCATCAAAGCGGAAAACCAACGTCTACAAGCCCGAATCACCTCGGCAGAGCGTGAACGCGACCTTAGCCTAACGCAGGTCTCTACCGCCACCGAAAAGCTAGAACGTCATGATTCTATTGTGTCTGCCCTAGAAAACGACCTCACCCTGTTTGCCGCAGCCATGCCAGCTGACCCTCGTGGGACATCACCAGGTATACGTGCCGCCGATTTTGCCAACAGTGACGGCAAGCTGGACTACACCATCTTGTTAATGCAAGACAACCCAGATGCCAACGCATTCAAAGGCACCATGGTGCTCAATATCCAAGGTCGTTACCCTAATGGCCGCACCGGTTACATTGACTCCGACCCGATTCCTCTTGATTTTGGTCGTTATGTACATGCCCAAGGCGCTTTTGAGCTGCCCTCTGGGATGTCGGCACGCCAAGTCACTATTCAAGTCTACCCCGAAGGCAATGATAAAACCGCGGCCATGCGTATTATTAACGTACGCTAGACTAAAAAAAAGCCTGAACCACGTTCAGGCTTTTTAATCACCAAAGGCCGCTTAGCTTAGAAAGCTGGCACAATCGCCCCTTGGTATTTTTCTGCAATTTGTTGACGAACTGCCTCGGAGTTTAAGGCTTCCATCAATTTCTTCACATCTGCATTGTCAGCGTTATCCGCTGTTGTTGCCACAACGTTCGCATAGGGAGAATCTGCACCCTCGATGAACAAAGCGTCCTCTAGAGGATTCAAGCCGGCTTCTAACGCATAGTTAGTATTAATCAAAGCCAAATCCACATCGGCCAACACGCGTGGCAAGGTGGCGGCTTCGAGCTCTTTGAATTTCAGCTTTTTCGGGTTTTTAGCTACGTCGCGCGAAGTGGCCAAGATATTGCTTGGGTCTTTCAGCTCGATCAGTCCCTGTTGTTGCAACAACAACAAAGCACGTGCCCCATTGGATGGGTCATTAGGCAAGGCAACCAATGCCCCGTCTTTTAGCTCGGAGAGATCATTGATTTTGGTGGAGTACGCGCCAAACGGCTCTACGTGCACCAAGCCCACTATCACTAAATCCGTATCACGATCTTTGTTGAAACTGTCTAAGTACGGTTTGTGCTGAAAGAAATTAACGTCAATCTGCTTGTCAGCAACTTGTACGTTGGGCTGTACATAGTCGGTAAAAACCTTGATATCTAGCTCTACGCCTTGCTCAGCCAAACTGGGCTGTATGAACTCGAGTAGCTCGGCATGTGGCACAGGAGTTGCTGCCACAGACAGTGTATCGGCCTGCACAGAGCCCACGGCTAGAGCGGCTACTGACAAGGTCAACATAGGAAATAACTTTTTCATACATATACTCCTAACAAAAGAATAGATTTACTGCGTTTTGCCTTGAATTCTAGCTGCGAGTCTATCGCCTATCATCTGCAGCAATTGCACTAATACCACTAATATTAAAACAGTAATCAGCATGACATCGGATTGATAACGCTGATAACCAAAACGCACAGCCAAATCACCCAAGCCCCCGCCGCCGATCACACCCGACATGGCGGAATAACCAATTAGAGTAATCGCCGTCACGGTAATCGCAGCCAAAATGCCGGTAGTTGCCTCGGGTAACAACGCCATCATTACCGTTTGTCTGGAGTTTGCTCCCATCGCTCTACAAGCCTCGGAAACGCCGGGATCTAATTCACGCAATACGTTTTCAATGAGTCGTGCAAAAAAGGGCGCCGCACTGGCCACCAAAGGCGGAATAGCCCCCTGCACACCCAACGCCGTGCCTGCTAAGGCCCTAGACAACGGGATCATGACAATTAATAGAATTAAAAATGGCACAGAACGCAGCACATTGACTAAAAAAGACAATGACTGATAGGTCCAACGGTTTTCTAGCATTTGCCCTTGAGCCGTTAAAAACAAAATAACGCCCAACGGCAAACCAATAAGTACCGTAAAAATTAAAGAGGCCCCTGTCATCACAAAGGTCTCAATAGTCGCACTCCAAATCAGTGCCCAATCCATCGTACTAAAATTCATGCCCGTAATACCTCGCAAAGAACATCATGCTGATCAAAAAGGGCTTTGATTTCTGTCCAACGGCTGAGGTCACCGTCTAGCGCTACCACCAATTGGCCGTATGGTGTTTGTTTAATACGGCTGATTGAACCCTGCAAAATACTAAAATCCAACTGAAACTGACGACTAATTTGACTAAGGACCGGAGCGGAAGTGGACTCACCCTTGAAGCTAAGTCGGACCAAACGCCCCTTGGTTTGCTCAGCTAGATCTTGCCAGCCCTCAGAGGCAATACCACTTTCAGAGAGCAGACTTTGCGTGACGGGGTGCTGCGGATGCAAAAACACATCCAAAACCGGCCCATGCTCGACCACTTTACCGGCCTCTATCACCGCTACCTGATCACAAATAGTGCGAATCACATCCATACTATGAGTAATCAAAACGATAGTAATACCCAGCTTTTCATTAATTTCAGCCAACAAACGTAAAATAGACTGCGTCGTTTCTGGGTCTAGTGCAGAGGTGGCCTCGTCACACAGTAATAACTGAGGATGGTTGGCTAACGCCCGCGCAATACCTACGCGCTGCTGCTGCCCACCCGATAGTTGGCGCGGGTACTTGTGCACGTGGTCCTGTAAACCAACCAGCTCTAGTACCTCGAGGGCTCGAGCACGCTGCTCAGCGCCTTTTAACCCTGCTAGACGTAAAGGGAAACACACGTTATCTAGTACCGTACGCATTTGCAGCAAATTAAAATGCTGAAAAACCATGCCAATTTTTTGACGTACATGACGTAACTGTGTCTCGGACAAAGCACTCAGTTCAGTTTGCTGCAGCCAAACCTGCCCCTCAGAGGGACGTTCTAGCAAATTCAATAACCGAATCAACGTACTTTTACCTGCACCTGAACGCCCAATAATGCCATAAACAGCACCCTCAGGAATGTGCAAATTAACATCATCTAGAGCAATAATAGTCTTATCACCAGATGAATATGTTTTATAGATATGCTCTAACCGAATCAAAGAAGTTCCTACCTTTTTTCACAGTCATGTTTTGACTATTTGGGTAAAAATGCATCGCAGCTCACCGGATAGGTGTCCACGAAATCAAGAGTACGTATTTTGCTGATGAAAAAGTGTTAGTATTAATTTGAATTAACTCTGTAGCTATCACCAACCCATCTATCGAGGCCCAATTTTCATGCACCCACTGCGTACTATTTGGTCACATCAAAGCCTTCAGGCGCTGAATCAAGCCTGGCATCAGGCCGCACTAGCAAATAGCCTTCCACCTGACTTATTAACGCGCAGTGTTGCTATTCTAAAAGCTCTACAAAAATATACAACACATCCGGCTGCTCAAGTTGCCCTGCAACGCGCTCAGCAACAGATTGAGCAACACCTATCTGACCACAGAGCAACCCCCTCAGTCCTTGATATCCCCCCGGCGGCGCAGTACGTGCCTTGGTTTGATCCGCGCTTTCCTTATCCTGCCACAGCGACAGACCTAGCGTTAGACGCTGAGTGGAAAAAACAACTGAAAGCCCAGCGCGATCAGCCCTATCAACGTTTGCAGCTAGCGCTGAGCAAATTGCCATATAGACTCGCCTACCAAGAAGCCATTCTTGCCTTGCGTGCTATTGTTCGCCGCAACACATCTGATAAAGACCAAGCCCTACGCTTGTTATATTGGTTGGCTGCTAGTGCATCCTTTTTAGAATCCAGCCATGCTACGCCTGCGGGCGATTTAATTATTGCCGCTTTAGCCGGCTCCACCCTGCAACAACTGCCTATTCAGTACTCAACACTGGGCACGCAACACCTTAGTCTGCTAACACCTACTGATATAAAGAACCTAGAACAGCATTTTGGTCTTGCGACGCAGCACGCCACACTAGCCGCTCAGCAAGTTCAGGCATGGCAGCGCTATCAAGAGCAGTTGACTCAACTACACGCTACTAAATAGGCCAACAAAAAAGCCCAATGGCTTTTGTACCATTGGGCTTTTTTAGCACACAAAGCAAAACGCCACTTATTAAAAATAAGTGGCGTTTTAGTATTCGTCGTGGTGGGTCGTGCGCGACTCGAACGCGCGACCAACGGATTAAAAGTCCGCTGCTCTACCAACTGAGCTAACGACCCGACCGAAAGATGTTATTATTGCAGCTATTTGATTTCTCGTCAAGCGTTTTTTAAAATTAATTTAAATAAATAATTAAAAAACAGAGCAACAAAAACCTCTTTGGCTCTGGACAACCGAAGCTGCCTGCAAAACCAAAGACGTAACTATAACACGATTTTAAAAAATGTACAGCTTTTTTTATCGTGCACGTGAAATTCGAACCTCTGCGCCCCGTCGTTTGACCTCCAACCCCTCGGAAGGCAAGATTTTTAGACCTTCTAGGCCTTTGATATAACTGGAGCCTTGCATTTGCATGACACGAATTTTATTACGCATCACAGCAGGACTATGTTCAGGCATACCAAACATCCAAACTTCCTCGAGTAAGCGTGCTGAGTTGAACTCAGAGGTGTTTAATGCCTCGGGTCCTAAACACAGCATATGCCCTTCGCGACCGAACACAGGCAAACGGTCAAGATCAGCCTCGATTTCCCAACGAGTGCCACCTTCGTAACGCCAACCAGTGGATAAATCCCACCAATCGCTACCTTTAGGTAAATACACCTCGATTTTATTTCCAGGCTGAACAAAAGGAGCCACTAACAAAGTAGAACCCAACATGTATTGATGCGGCCACGCATTGACCTCGGGGTCATCGGGGAACTCGAGAGACAAAGCACGCTGTACGGGCAAACCACAACGCACGGACTCCTCGATAATACCCAATACATACGGCACTAAGCGATAACGCCAACGCAACCAATGAGCAATGAGTTCTTGTGTTTTGCTATCAAACGACTGGGGCATTAACCCCTCGGCAGCCTGAAAATGGAAGTTGGCAGAAAAGACCGACATAGACAACCAACGCACAAATAGCTCTGGTGTCATGGTATCTACGGCATGGTTAATCGAACCAATTTGATGCGTTTGAGCCGTGATTCCGCTATTACCTGCCGATAAGGCCGCCTGTAACGTATCAGACAAGCCTTGCCAATCGTTAGTCACATCTGGCCCAAGCTGCCAAGCAAAGCGATGAGCAGAAGGATACAGGTCGCGACTAGCGACCAGACCTTCTTGGGGAGTGCGGTGTCCAGCAAAAGCATCAAATAGAGCCTGACGTACCAATAGTGGGTACACCGTGCGCAACATAGCACCGCTTTCACCACCTCGTGCAGTGATCTCGTCGGGGATAATATAGTCAGACTGACTAATGACAGCCCCTAGGCCCTCGTCATATGACTGACGTAAACGTTCGACCCAGAGTTTGTACGCGTCCTTGTGGGTGAGATCCAAAAGACCAAAGTCAACGCCGCCCGTCATGGCATTGCCTTTGAACACATAGGCTAATCCATCGTCGTCATTGATCAAGAGCCAGCCTCGATCCTCCCACTCGTCAAACATAGCGGTGCCAGTCAGCACCCCCGGAAACAGCGTAGTAGCCAATTTGAACTGGGACTCTTCGACCCGCGCCATAGCGTCACGCAGCTCGCCTATACGTGCCTCGTTCCACTCGAACAAAGGACGATCGGCACTAAAGCCCAACGCCGCTGGAGCGGTCAGGCTAAGCACGTCCACCCCCACCTTGAGCTGTTTCAGCTGCTCAATCTGAGCATGGTTATCGGTCAAAGACTGGTCTGCGGCCTGATCTAGCCAAACACCCATCGGCCATAAGCCCGGTTGACCCGCACGTCCTGTAAGGGCAGTGTATTGATTCAGGATCTCGGTGGGCACACCCACAAAAATAAATAGATCCAATACCGGCGCATGGACTGCAATGTGATATTGATCGGGCTGAGTCACACCTACATCGTGTTGCACACGCTCGAAGGTATTGACATAGACCCCCCAGCCCTTGCAGCTCCAAGCCAATGGCAACACACGGTCTTGGGCCTGATCAGAGACCAAGACACTACCGCGACGGTTGAGGTTTTGAGTCGTTTCACCCAAACCATAAATACCCTCGTTAGAGTCAAGCTGTAGACCTAGCTGCCACTGACCCGCCTGCACCAAAGACTGACTTTGTAGCAGTAGTTGATCCTCGTTATACACACGCAAAGCAAAGCTGTCTTTGTCTAGCTCTAGGGCACAGTCCCCCTGCTCTACACGCCAGCCTTGAGCTTGATCCATCAGCTGTAGCTCGCCCACGGCATCTAAGCGTGCTAATAGCATTTCAGCGTACTGCTGGGTGCGCGGGCTGACACGTTCGGGCTGTATCTGTTTTAATGTACCAAAACGCAGGCGAAAAACGCCCGGTGCATGCGCTTCTATGCGCAGCATTTGATCCTCAGTCGCTGCAAAGTCAGCGCTGGATGATTTCGTAGAAATTGAACTTAGAAGATTAAACAATTGCGTCACATCATCAGAGTGAGTTTTGGACGGCACAGTGCGATCCTCA
>CANQRK010000019.1 GCA_947626245.1 uncultured Paenalcaligenes sp.
CGCCAGTCTATGTAGGGCGCACGACCAGCGTATTGGGATGAAAAAGGCGTTGCGGGGTGGGCGAAGTGTACCGTCTGAATCCCCAAACGATGGGCAGCTTTAAGATTACGCAGGGTGTCGTCTACAAAGATTAGCTCGGAAGCAGGAACGCCTAGCTCGGTAATAATCTGCTGCATCAGAGCGGTAGAGGGTTTGGGGCGACAGCGTTGCTGTAAGAACATATCTTCAATAGAAAACACCCGCTCAAATATCGACTGAATTCCTAATCGCTGCAGAACGCGGTGAGCGTAATTAGCAGGGGCATTGGTTAGCACCATTTTTCTGCCAGGCAGATGTTGTAGGTGTAGCTTAAGATTGTGTTCACTAACGACGTGCGTATCCAAGTCAAAATCGTGACTTAGGTGTAAGAACTGGTCGGAATTGATGTGGTGGTGCTTGATAAGCCCAATTAGCGTCGCACCATAACGTTGCCAGTAGTCGTGGCGTAGTTGATTGGCTTGGGTAGGTTCTATAGCCAATAGCTGCGCAACGCTCTGTGTCATTAAACCATCAATAGTTGGGAAAATGGCAGCTGAAGCATTGTGCAGCGTATTGTCTAGATCAAACAGCCAAATGGGTGTTGGCTGTTTACTAACAGTGGAACAGAGCATTAGTGTGCACGAATCATCGTGCCTACGCCTTTATCCGTCAGAATTTCTAATAGCAAGCTGTGGGGGACACGGCCATCAATGACGTGCACAGAGTTGACGCCATGACGCGCCGCCTCTAGGGCTGAAGAGATTTTGGGCAGCATGCCACCGGAAATCGTCCCATCTTGGAATAGCTCGTCGATGGTTTGTGCTGACAGTTTGCGTAATAGCTGGCCGTTTTTATCGAGCACACCGGGGGTATTGGTTAGCATCACTAGTTTTTCTGCGCCTAAGACCTCAGCCAGTTTGCCTGCGACTACGTCGGCGTTGATGTTGTAAGAGCGACCGTCTTCTCCAAAGCCGATAGAGGAAATGACGGGAATGAATTCATCGTCTTGTAGAGCTTTGACGACGGCGGGCTCGACTCGAGTGATTTCGCCTACAAAGCCAATATCTAACAGGTTGTCTGGGTTATTTTCATCCGGCAGAAATTTCTGTTTAGCCTGAATCAGTTGTCCGTCTTTGCCTGTTAGACCAACGGCTTTGCCACCAGCTTCGTTAATCATCATCACAATGTCTTGTTGTACCTGACCACCCAAGACCCATTCGACGACTTCCATGGTTTCTGCATCGGTAACGCGCATACCTTGGATAAAAGTGCCTTCTTTGCCTACGCGTCGTAAGGCATCGTTAATTTGAGGGCCGCCGCCATGAACTACAACTGGCTTGAGACCAACCAGTTTTAGTAGCACCACGTCGTGGGCAAAACTGCGTTGTAAGTGCTCTTCGGTCATCGCGTTGCCACCGTACTTAACAACAACGGTTTTACCGTGAAAACGACGGATATAAGGAAGAGCCTCGGAGAGCACTTCGGCTTTTATGGTAGGAGAGGAACTAGGCTGGTCGGCGTTTTGTGTCATGGCGTGTAGGAGATGAAAAACAAGTAATAAAACGACGGAGGCCTTAGCCTCCGGAGCGCAGTAGGTATCCCATGAAATTAGCTGGCTAGGGCTTTTTCAAGGGTCTGGATAAAAGCGGCTTTGTCATAATTGCCCACATAGCGTTTTACCACACGGCCTTTTTTATCAATAAGAAAAGCAGTGGGTGTGAGACGAATGTCGCCGAAGGCTTCGGAAATGGCCCCGTCTTTATCGCTGATGACGGTAAAGGGGAGCTGACGAGCTTCGGTGAAGTTACGTACATAGTCTAAGGGGTCGTGCTTGAGGGCAACGGCAATAATATCAAAACCTTGGTCGTTGTATTGATTGTAGTAGTCAATGTTGTCTGGCATTTGAGCAACGCAGGTGGTGCAGTCCGTTGACCAAAATTTTACCAGTGTTACTTTGCCTTGCAGTGATTCTGAACTAATGGTGTCGCCATTTAACGACTGAGCAGAAAAATCGGGGGCTTGCGTCGAGGATAATGCATCGCTGCAAGCGGCAAGGCTAAGGCTAAGTAAAGGAATAAGTAAGAGGCGCAGAATCATCTTTAGTTAATCACAAAAACCTCAGGCTCGTTAGCACTAGGGTTGGAGGGAGTCGTGCTAGGTGCTGATGAGGATGGAGTAGGAGCTGCCTCGTTGTTTTGAGATTGAGGCAGTAATACTCTTTCGGCACTCACATACTCAAAAAGTTTCATGACCTGATTGACACCAGAGACATTAGCGGCGGCTTGGGCGGCTCTGTTGCCCTCGTCCTGAGTGACTCGTCCTTGTAGATAGACCACGCCACGCTCAGTGGTGACATCGATGGTGCGACTGGGGACGTCTTTGGTGTTGATGAGAGCGGTGGTGACTTTGGTGGTAATCCAACTGTCGTTGGAACGTACGCTGAGTTCGGTAACGGGGCCCACGCGTAAACGATTAATGACCTGAGTGACACGCTCGATTTGTTTGACGGCGGCTTCGATTTTTTGGCTGTCAGCCTCGGTAGGCACATCGCCTAGCAACAAGACTTGTCCACCATAGGAGGAGGCGCTGACACGGCCTGGTTGGTCGCCGAGAATTTGGGTCGCTTCGGCATTCGCTTTGATGCCGATGGTTTTATCGTCTAGCTGTTCGCCCGCTGTGCGTCTATCGGTAGCGACCACCGCTGTGGTTGCTGCGGCACCACCGATAACCAGTGGAGCGCAAGCGCTGAGCTGCAAAGCAGCGACAACGGCGACTGAAAGTTTGGTTAGTGTGCGTAGTGAGCGTGGTATATCGGATAAAAACACTATGGTTCCCCTAGCAGTAAGGTGTCAATGCCATCGCATAGAGCATGCAGTATAACGATATGGACTTCTTGGATGCGCATGGTGCGATCGTGGGGGACACATAAGTGAATATCGGTATCCGAGAGAACCTCGGCGATAGTGCCTCCTCCCTTGCCAGTGAGGGCAATGACCACCATATCACGCTCGTGAGCCGTTTGAATGGCACGCAGTACATTAGGTGAATTGCCGCTGGTGCTGATGGCGACCAGAATATCTCCGGTTTGACCTAAGGCTGCGACTTGGCGCTCGAAAACAGCATCAAAGCCATAGTCGTTACCTACTGCCGTTAGGATAGAGGTGTCTGTGTTGAGAGCAATGCCAGCTAAAGGTAAACGATCGCGCTCAAAACGACCGACTAGTTCAGCAATAAAGTGCTGCGCATCGGCGGCGGAACCCCCATTGCCACACGCCAATATTTTGCCCCCATTAGCGACCGTGGCAAATAAGAGTTCTACGGCAGCGGCTAACGGTTCGGCTAGCTCGGTTGCACTGGTGTGCAGAGCATCGATGGAGTCTTGAAAGTGCGAATGCATTAAGGCAGTTAAGTCCATGGCTAATTATGGCATGTAGTAAAAAAGAATAGGTTGCTAGAGATGACTGGTCGCAAACATTGCATTTAGTAAAAAGCAACGAGATACCTCTATTGTAATGAATATCGTGGCGTTTATCTAAACGCATCTTGAATCCATAACAAGGACTCGCCCTCAAAGGCAATCACATCAAAGCGACAAAACGGGAGTTGACCCTCGAAGTAACGGTGACTCCATTGAGGTAATAGGCTGGTCGTGGTGCGTTTAATACGTTGTTGTTTACGTGAACACACGCTAGATCGTGCGCCACCATAGCGTGCTTGAGAGCGGTAGCGCACTTCAATAATGACCAAAGTCGAGCCAGATCGTGCCACAATATCAATCTCTCCAAAACGGTTCTGGGCATTTTTTTCCAGTATGCACAGACCCTGTTGCTGTAAAAAAACAGCAGCCAGCTCCTCTTTGGTGGTGCCTTGTTGTTGGCGAGCCGATTGTTTAGGTAGGGTTGTGGTGTGCGCGCGTTTTTTAGGGCGCGTGGCCGCACGAGCCAGACGTTGCCGTTGTGCGTCTCTGGCTATCATTTCAGGACTTTGATTTTTTTTCATGAGCAGTATTATGCAAATCACAGAACAAGGAACACAGCTTTTGGCCCGAATGGTCGAGCGTGTACAGTCGCAGACATGGCCTCAACATACGCTATATGTGGTGGCAACGCCTATAGGCAACTTGGGTGATTTCAGCCTACGTGGTTGGCAGTGTTTAACGATCTGTGACGTGATTGCTGCCGAAGACACGCGTTCTACGCGTCCTTTATTGGATGCGTGGGGGGTACAAACGCCTTTAATTGCTGCACATCGCCATAACGAGGCGCAGGCTGCAGAGCAAATTGTGGCGCGACTAACTCAGGGCGAGCGGGTGGCGTTGGTGTCCGATGCGGGTGCGCCAGCCGTCAGTGATCCGGGTGGGCGCATTGTGCGCGCGGTGCGCGCGGCAGGTTTCCAAGTCGTGGCTATCCCAGGCGCGTCAGCGGTGATTACGGCGTTGATGGGCAGTGGTGTTACTAGCGATGAAAATCCTGCTTTTGTGTTTGCGGGCTTTCTACCTCATAAAAGCATGGCACGTAAAAAATGGCTTCAAGGCTGGGCTCAAACGCCCGCTCCGGTGGTCATGTTCGAGAGCCCGCATCGTATTCAGGCGGCGATCAAAGACATGGCCGAGCTGTTTCCCGATCGTCAAATCACATTTGCACGCGAACTAACCAAACGTTTCGAGCAGGTACATACCTGCGAGCTGACGCAAGCCGTCGAGTGGCTAGAGCAAGACAGTTATAGACAGCAGGGTGAATTTGTTTTGATTCTTCATGCCGCTGCCCAGACGGAAGCGTCGCAGAGCTTGGACGCGGTCACTGAGCAGTGGCTGTTGGCTTTGTTGGAGCAGGTGTCGGCGCGTGATGCTGTCAAAGTGGCCGTAAAGGCAACTGGACTTCCCAGAGATGTCATTTACGACTGGGTATTAGCACATAAAAACTAACGCACGGCCAAGTGCGGAATATGTCCGGTTTCGGACTCAATCATTTGGGCGGCATTCAGGGCTTCGGCGCGGCTGGCGTAGGGGCCAATTTGTACTCTAAATAGATCGCCGGCTGGCTCAATATGAGCATCCCTATAGTCTAATTCACCAATGTCTTGATTAAGCTGTGTGGCTAATTCGGTAGCGCTTTGTGCATTACGGTAGGCTCCAAACTGTAAAAAGACTTGGGGCAGACCATTGCCACTGATAGGGCTTAGGTTGCTAGGTAGAGTTTCGGGTGATGGCTTGTCAAAACCCAAGCCGGTCTCTAGGTTTTGTGATGGGAGGTCGGCGACAAAGATATCGAGATCAGCAGCGGCCTCCGACGGAGGCGGAGTCGCGTCTTGGTAGCGTCCCGAGCGAATATCATCGTGGGTGATGGCCTCTACAATAACAGCGCCACTGCCGGGAGTAATTAGCCCCAATTTCGCTGCTGCCACATACGATAAGTCGATAATACGATTGCGATGAAAAGGGCCGCGGTCATTGATACGCACAATAATCGATTGTCCGGTTTGTGGTCGGGTAACTTTGGCGTAACTAGGCAAAGGTAGAGTAGGGTGAGCCGCTGTCATGGCGTACATATCGTAAGTTTCGCCATTGGCTGTTTTACGACCATGAAATTTTTTTCCATACCACGAGGCATGGCCCGTTTGCCTAAATGGCTCTTTAGAGGTTAGCGGGGTGTAGCTTTGCCCTAATACGGTATAAGGGCGCATATTGGCCGGCGCGTAGGGTTCGATGCGTGGCGCAGCATTGGGTATGGCATGCAGATCTTTGGGTAGACCACTGCCAGGACCATCGTCTTTGTAGTAACCGCCTCCGGTAGACTGTGATGGTGATGGACCACCTGAGCAGCCTACGATGAAGGCAATTAAAACTAAGAAAAAAGGGAAAAGAATAAAGCGCTGTAAAGTCATAGCGGGATATCAGCGGCGGGTTGATTGCGATGGCGAATCAACAAAGAAGGGTGGTGAGCAAAGCGCAATGCGAGCTGTTCAGTGACATACACCGAACGATGTTGCCCACCTGTACAACCAATGGCAACC
The DNA here is from genome assembly GCA_947626245.1 of uncultured Paenalcaligenes sp. GTDB lineage: Bacteria > Pseudomonadota > Gammaproteobacteria > Burkholderiales > Burkholderiaceae_B > Paenalcaligenes. Next base: position 6,031 of record CANQRK010000019.1, read on the forward strand.
GTTAGATAGTTGCGTGTGTCTTGCATATAAAGCGGTAGCCAGCGTTCTACAAAGCCTGCAATATCACTCACCATGTTTTCTACGCTACCAAACTGACTGAGCCATTTGGCGACAGGCTCGTCTTTGCCATTCATGGGGCGTAGTTCAGGGTCGTAGTGAGGGTTAGGTAAACACCGTACATCAAAAATTAAATCGGCATCGCCCGGCACACCACGTTTATAGGCAAAGGACTCAAAGGTCAGTACTACTGGAGCGCGATCAATTTGGATGAGATCTCGTACCCAAGCGCGTAATTGACCAGGAGTCAGGTCGCTGGTATCAATGGTGTGTTCGGATTGGCGTAACGAGGCCAGCATGGCGCGCTCGGCATCAATACACGTTTGTAGTGAAGGGGATTTACCCTCGGCCCGTAAGCGATCGGTAAGAGGATGGCGACGTCTGGATTCGGAGTAGCGCTGTGTAAGCGTATGGTCGCTGGCATCAAGAAATAAAACGCTGAGTCGAATATTTTGAGAGCGTAGCGTTTTAATCATGTCGGGCAACTGGTGTAGGTCGCCTGGGGCGCGTACATCAATGGCAACAGCAACACGTTCTAGGCTGCCTTGAATAGAGCGATCGAGAAAGTCGTGTAAATAGGGAACAGGTAGGTTATCGACGCAGGTGTAGCCGGTGTCTTCGAGTAAACGCAAGGCGACGGATTTTCCTGATCCAGAGATACCTGTGATAAGAACAACATTTAGCATATGAGTTTCATTTACGAGGAGGACGAAGGGGGTCTGTTCTCCATCATAGCAAGAGCTTGGCGTTGCATAAATTCTTGCATTGTATCTATGCCACGAATAGTCAGTATGGTGTTGCGTACTGCGGCCTCGACTAAAACGGCTAAGTTGCGCCCCGCAGCCACCTGAAGCATGACCTTGCGAATGGGAACCCCAAGCACGTCTTGGGTATGTTGTTGAATGGGTAGGCGCTCGAAATTTTCAGTCTGAGAGCGTAATAAATGCACAATAAGGCGTAAGGACATTTTGCGACGCACTGAGGTTTCACCAAAAATAGTCCGAATATCGAGTAAACCCAAACCACGGACCTCGAGGAGGTTTTGAAGGAGTGGTGGACAGTGTCCCTCGATAAGGTTAGGGGCCGTGCGAGAGAGTTCGACCGCATCATCTGCCACTAAGCCATGCCCTCTGGAAATAAGCTCTAGGGCTAGCTCGCTTTTGCCTAAGCCCGACTCGCCTGTAATCAGCACGCCTAGACCTAATACATCGAGAAAAACACCGTGTACTAGGGTGGTAGGAGCGAGGCGCTTGGTTAGATAGACTCGTAATACGTCGATGAGTTCCGCTGCATCGTAATGGGTATGGAGCAGGGGAATAGAGCGCTCTTGGCAAAAATGGATAAGCTCTGGGGGGCAGGGATTGGGGCTGGCGACAATGATGGCGGGCACACCGCCTTCGGCCAGCTCTGATAAGTAGTACTGTCGCTTGGCGAGCTCGAAGCGATGGTAATAACTGATTTCCTCTGGGCCTAGGATTTGAATGCGCCGCGGATGAATCAGGTTTAAGTGGCCGATAAGATCGGCAGAGGCCGCGCTATGATCGAGCTGTATTTGCGAGGCCGTCTGCTCGCCAGCTAGCCAGTGAAAATCAAGACGAGCTTGATGATCGGTAACGAGTTCATGAATGCTCAGCATGTGAGTCATTGCCTACAGAAGTCGTTAGGAGCTGATGGATTAGAGCAGGGTCTGATTCAATTTCTAGCTCGTGGCGTAAGGTGCTATCGGACATTTGACGCGCAATTTCAGCCAAGAGATCGAGGTGAATTTGGGTAGCGTGCTCGGGGACCAATAAAAAGAATAAGAGGCGAGCACTACGACCATCGCTAGCATCAAACCGGATGGGTTCGGCCAAGCGCATAAATGCCCCAATTGGATCTTTGAGGTCTTTGATGCGACCGTGCGGCACAGCGACTTCGTGTCCTAAGGCGGTGGAGCCCAGACGTTCACGTGCGATTAGGCTTTGGAAAATAGCGGTACGTGAAATGCCGTGATGGTTTTCAAAGAGTAAGCTGGCTTGTTCAAAAGCCCGTTTTTTACTCGTTACGGCGATATCAAGCACGATATTAGACGGAGGGAGTATTCGTGACAGTAAGTTCATAGCTGCCAATAAAAGGAGAATAAATTAAAAGCAATATACCGACATTTAATACGAAGTCAGTGAAATAATAAAGCCCCGTGCAAAGGTGCTGCGGGGCTCTTTGGGTTTTAGTGTAGCACCCTATTGAGATAGGGTAAAAGCAAAACAGTTAGGTTGAAGTGCTTTCGAGACGTTTATGCGCTACGTGAGGAGGATGGCCTTGGTTTTTTGTTTTGTATTTGATGATCTGACGTTCGAGTTTGTCGGCTAGGAGATCTATGGAAGCGTAGAGAGACTCTTCGGTTTCAGAGCAGTGCAATGTTTTGCCCGTTACATGTAGAGTGACCTCGGCGGTGTGCTGAAGGCGCTCGACTGAGAGTACGATTTGAGCTTCGACTACACTATCAAAGAGTTTGTTTAGTCTACCGATTTTGTTTTGAACATAGTCACGAATGGCAGGGGTGACATCAAGATTGCGGCCGGTGATATTTATAATCATAGGATCTCCTGTGTGTGAACAAATAGTCGCGTTAGCGCGTACGTTAAGGCAGATTCAGCACCTCCTCTTCAGTATCAACACAACTTCAGTATACCTAAGTTTTTTGAAAAATCCATGCCTCTTTGTATTAGGAAAATCCACCCTATACGAGCAGACCATGCCTGCCATACGGTGATGATCGGGGGCATGGCCCCCTCGCACTACATTTTAAAGTTTTTACCTAGGTAGACTTCACGTACGGCTTCGTCGTGAATGATGTCGTTGGGGTGGCCGCTGGTGAGTACGGTCCCTTCGCTGATGATGTAGGCACGATCACATATGCCCAGGGTTTCGCGCACGTTGTGGTCTGTAATTAAAACCCCGATTTGGCGCGATTTTAAGAACTGCACAATACGTTGAATTTCAATGACGGCAATAGGGTCTACGCCCGCAAAAGGCTCGTCGAGTAGGATAAAGCGTGGGTTCGTGGCTAAAGCACGAGCAATTTCTACGCGACGGCGTTCGCCACCAGACAAAGACAGAGCCGTATTGTGGCGAATGTGATTGATTTGTAGTTCGTCAATTAAGTGATCCAGTTGCTCTTCGACCTCGGCTTTGCTAAGGCTACGGCCTGAGGCATCGCGTTGCAATTCTAGAACGGCACGAATATTGTTTTCTACGTTGAGGCGTCTAAATACTGAGGCGTCTTGGGGTAGATAAGATAGACCTAAGTGGGCCCGTTGGTGCATGGGCATAATGGTAATGTCGGTACCGTCAATTTCAATACGACCCGATGCCACTGGCACAATACCCACAATCATATAAAAGCTGGTGGTTTTACCGGCGCCGTTGGGTCCAAGTAGACCCACAACTTCACCGCTTTCCACAAATAAGCTGACGTCTTTGACTACAGTGCGTTTACCGTAAATTTTGCGTAGACCGGTGGCACGCAAACTACCTGAAGAGGGAGTGGTGTTGGGCATGATTAATTTGACTTTTGTTGGCACTCGGCAATAGCGCGTTCAATGTGGGCACGCGGTTTGGCGACAGAGCGGACACGATTTGAGCCCGTAGAGGAATTGCTAGCAGCCTGATAGGTATCGGTTTTTTTATTATAAATGACACGCTCGCCACTGATGCTATCAATGGCTTGACCACAGACATAACGCGTAATGACGGCTTGACCGATGAGTGTCAGTTGTTCGGTGGCGCTATCGTATTCAGCGCGAGCACCTTCCCCTTTGATGATTTCAAATTTTTCAGGGGATTCTTGGCGGGCTAATACGTGAGGGCTATTAGAGACGGTGGCTACCGCATGTTGAGAGCCATTGGCCGCTTCGTTTACTACCACTCGATCAGCTCTAAGATTGAGATTGCCGCGGGTAAGGATCACGCTGCCGGTAAAGGTGCTGACGCGATTGACGTCATCGTACTCGAGCGTATCTGACAAAATGACCGTGTCGGGCTCGGCTTGAGCCCAAACTGTGGGGGCTAGCAAGCTAAGGCAAAGCGTCAGGGGGAGGAGTAAGTATTTATTCATGGGTAGTGGTCGCGGACGGTGAGGTGGGCGTAAGGGTTACACGTGAATCACGGTGTACATGCAGTTGTCGGGTATTGTTGTTGTAGGTCATGCCCACCCCTTGGAGTGTATTAGGACCGTTGACGACGACCGCAGGCTCATCTGTTTCTATTGTATCTTGATTTGGGTACAGCACGAGGTGTTCGCTACGTATAGAGAAAGGGTTGTCCTCGGCATCGGCCTGTCGATGTATCTGTGCATCGCCGCTAAGCTGAATGCGGGCGCCCTCTTGGTCCATAATGGCGTGATTGGATTCGGCGGTAATGATGGGGTTTTGAATTTGGTTAATGGTGACGAAGACCTCGTCTAGATGATAGGAGTCATCATCGGGGTAGTGCACCATGTAGTCGCCTTCGAGTCTATTGATGGCAATTCCGTCTTCGTTGGTGCGTAGCATGACAAATTGGGTAGCCCATGTATCAGGTTCGTGGGTTTCACGTCGAGGTGGGTCTAGTTCGACGGTGCTTAGGGTGTAGTTGGCTGCCCACCAAGTGCTTATCACAAGTAAGGTGAGTAACAAAAGAGCCACTAAGGAGGGCAGGCGTTCACGCATTATTGGGGGCTACCAGTAATAAGGCTAACGGGTGGGCTAGGGGTAAAGTAATGGCCCAGTCGTCCTTGGGAGGCCAGAATTAAGTCACAGCATTTACGCGCTGCGCCATAACCGCCTTCGATGTCGGAAACCCAATGCGCAAGCTGGCGTATATATTGTGGAGCATTGGGTACACTGGCCACAAAACCGACGCGTTTCATGGCGCTAAGATCGATGAGATCGTCGCCCATATAGCCGATTTGGGTCATGTCTAAATTATAGCGCTGTGCTAATTCAAGCAATACCGTGGCTTTGTCGCGTACCCCTTGGTGTACTTCGTTGATGCCGAGTTCGCTGGCGCGACGTGACACAATAGGACCTTCACGTCCAGTGATCATAGCCACCACAATACCGCACTCTTGGAGTAGACGTAAGCCATAGCCGTCTAAAGCATGAAAGGCTTTGAAGCTTTCACCGTCTTCGTTGTAGAACAAACGGCCATCGGTTAATACGCCATCAACATCAAAAGCCATCAGACGCACTTTGCGTAGACGAGCTTGTGTTTCAGGGGCAACGGGGGCGAGTAATAAGGACTCGACAGGATGAGGGATATAAGAAGATTGGCTCATTAGATGACCTTGGCATCAAGTAAATCATGCATGTGTAAAGCCCCTAATAATAGCCCGTTTGCATCGGTTATCAAGACCTGATTCAGACGTAGCTCGTCCATGATGTTGGCAGCTTTGATGGCTAATTCGGTTGCAGGTAGGGTTTTGGGGTGAGGTGTCATGCCACGCTCGACGGTTAGATGACGAATATCGCCATGACGGGCAATAAGACGGCGTAAATCGCCGTCTGTGAAAATACCTATAGGGCGCAGAGCGTCGTCAATGATGATGATCATGCCCATGCCTTTGGCTGACATTTCAGCTAAAGCATCGGGAATGAGGGTTTGAGCAGACACCAACGGTAGGGCATCGCCTTGACGCATAATATCTTGGACGTAAGTGAGCAACTGTCGACCCAACGCGCCACCAGGATGGGATCGAGCAAAGTCTTCTTTGCTGAAGTCGCGGGCTTCGAGGCAGGCAACCGCCAGTGCATCGCCTAAGACTAGCGTAGCGGTTGTGCTAGAGGTAGGTGCGAGATTTAAGGGGCAGGCTTCGTGGTCTACATGCACATTTAAGTGTAAATCGGCATTTAGTGCTAGAGCAGAGTCTGCGTGGCCAGTGATGGCAATAAAGGGGCAGCCTAGGCGCTTGGTCGTGGTTAAGACTGTGAGTAGTTCGCTGGCTGTGCCCGAATACGAAATAGCAATAATGACATCGCTTTGGGTGATCATGCCCAAGTCACCATGGAGGGCTTCGGCAGCATGCATAAAAAACGCAGGGGTACCGGTAGAAGCTAAGGTGGCGGCGATTTTACGTGCAATATGCCCCGATTTACCAATACCTGTGACCACCACCCGTCCTTTGCAGTGCAGCAGATGCTGTACGGCTAGGAAAAAATCGTTATCCAAGCGAGCGGAGAGCTCGGAAAGGGCATGGATTTCTGTGGTAAAGGTACGGCGAGCGGAGGCTAGTGCAGCCTCTGCGTTAAAGGTAGCTTGAGGTAAGGAAGTCATAAAAATCGTGCTCAGTCGCCTGAAAAGAGGGCAGTACCTTAATTTTACAATTAATTGAGACTTCAGGGTGAGAGCAAAAGTTAGCGCCTTCTGGCGTGGTCCCAAAACACTTTAGATTTGAAATAGTGCTTGAAATTAACAAGTTGGGATTATATGATCCCTACTGTTTATATTGTAATTTCAGTAATTACTGAAAATTGGAAAATCTATGAAGTTAGAACCGCAAGCAGAGCGATTTGTTCTTCATTTTGGGGAAATGGGTGGGCGCTGGGGGGTGAACCGAACGGTTGGCCAGATCTATGCGTTGCTTTTTTTATCACCAGAGCCTTTAAATGCAGAGCAGATTACCGATACCTTAGGTATTTCCCGTTCCAACGTGTCCATGAGTTTGAAAGAGTTGCAGTCGTGGCGTTTGGTGCAAATGGTGCACAAACCCAGCGATAGACGCGAGTACTTTCAAGCACCGGATGATGTGTGGGACATTTTTCGTATCTTGGTGGAAGAAAAGCGTAAACGCGAGATTGACCCCACGTTGACCTTGTTACGTGGTCTGTTGTTAGAGCAGCCACAAAATGACAAAGAGGCGTATGGGCAGCAGCGTGTTAACGATATGCTTGAGCTGATCGAGTTGGCTACTGGCTGGTTTGATGAGGTGCATAACCTACCACCTGAAACCTTACAAAGCTTAATGCGCTTGGGGTCCAAAGTACAAAAGGTCTTAGGCGGTGCGAACAAAGTACGTAATGCCTTGCGATCAGGAGAAAAGAAGTGATGGATTTAGATGTAGTCACTTTATCGCGCTTGCAGTTTGCTTTGACTGCCATGTTCCATTTTATTTTTGTTCCGCTCACTCTGGGTTTGGCGTTTTTGCTAGCCATTATGGAGAGTGTGTATGTGATGACGGGCAAAGATATCTGGCGTCGCATGACTCTATTCTGGGGCAAGCTGTTTGGAATTAACTTTGCGGTAGGTGTGGCCACTGGGGTCGTGATGGAGTTCCAGTTTGGGATGAACTGGTCTTATTACAGCCATTATGTGGGTGATATTTTTGGTGCACCGCTAGCGATTGAGGGCTTGATGGCCTTCTTTATGGAAGCCACCTTTATTGGCGTGTTCTTTTTTGGATGGAATCGTCTGTCTAAAGTCGCACACTTAATTGTGACGTGGTTGGTGGCCATTGGTGCAAATTTTTCAGCGCTATGGATTTTGATTGCCAACGGTTGGATGCAAAACCCTGACGGGGCGTACTTCAATCCGCACACGATGCGTATGGAATTAGAAAGTTTTGCCGATGTGGTGTTAAACCCTGTGGCTCAAGCTAAGTTTGTGCATACCGTGAGTGCTGGTTATACCTTGGGCGCTGTGTTTGTGCTGGGTGTCAGTGCGTGGTATGTATTGCGCGGTCGTCATTTGGAAATTGCACGTCGCTCTATGGTGGTGGCAGCTAGCTTCGGTTTGGCGAGCTCTTTGTCTGTGGTGGTGTTGGGTGATGAAAGTGGTTACCTCACGACAGAGCACCAAAAGATGAAAATCGCTGCAATGGAATCCATGTGGGAAACCGAGCCTGCACCAGCTAACTTTAATATGATTGCTATTCCTAACCAAGAGGAACGCCGTAATGATTTCGCCATCGAAATTCCATGGGCGATGGGGATTATTGGTACCCGATCTTTGACTACCCCAATGGAAGGCATTAATGATTTAGTGGCACTCGCTGAACACCGCGTGCAAAGTGGTTTGATTGCTTACGATGCGTTGCAAAAGGTAAGGGCAAATCCCGCAGATGCTGAGGCAGAGGCTTTGTTTGATGAGCACTGGAGAGACTTGGGCTACGCTTTGTTATTAAAGCGCTATACCGAAGACATCCGTAATGCGACTCCCGAGCAAGTGGCTCAGGCAGCATGGGATACCGTGCCTCAGGTGGCTCCTTTATTCTGGGGTTTCCGTATTATGGTGGCGGTGGGCTTTTATTTAGTTGCGTTCTTTATGGTGGCTTTTTACTTGGCTTCCAAAGATCGTATCACGCAGTCCCCACGTTTTTTGAAGTTCGCTTTATTTAGTATTCCGTTGCCTTGGTTGGCGATTGAGTGTGGTTGGTTTGTGGCCGAGTTTGGTCGTCAGCCGTGGATTATCGAGGGAGTATTGCCTACTTTCTATGCGGTCTCTGGGTTACAGGTCAGTGATTTGCTAATTAGCTTGGCTATTTTCTTCACCTTATATTCTGCGCTGGCTATTGTGGGGGTAAAAGTGATGCTGCATGCGATTCGTCAAGGTCCCGAAGACAGTACGCAATCGACTCACACCAACCATATCGCGGCAGATGCTGCGTTGGCCAAATAAGGAGCTGTAGATGGATTCACTCATTTTATTTGACTATGTTACGCTGCGACAAATTTGGTGGCTCCTGCTAGGGGTATTGTTGATTGGCTTTGCTATCATGGATGGTGCTGATTTAGGCGTTGCTATGCTGCTGCCTGCGGTTGCGAAAACCGATGATGAGCGCCGTGTGCTGTATAACGTGATAGGCCCCGTATGGGAAGGTAACCAAGTCTGGTTAATTACGGCCGGTGGGGTGGTGTTTGCAGCCTGGCCCTTGCTGTATGCCGTGTCTTTTTCCGGGTTTTATTTGGCAATGATGTTGTTACTGGTCGCACTGATTGTGCGTCCCGTCGCGATTAAATACCGCAGTAAAATCGAAGATGCCACATGGCGTCGCAATTGGGATCGCATTTGGTGCGCCTCGGGTTTTGTGTCAGCGTTGGTGTTTGGGGTGGCAGTGGGTAACGTGATGTTAGGTGTGCCGTTTCACTTTGAACCCGATACCTTACGTCCTGTTTACGAAGGGGGCTTTCTGGATTTATTCCATCCCTTTGCGTTATTGTGTGGCGTACTCAGTATTTTGCTGATGGTCATGCAAGGGGCGGTGGTCCTTAGTTGGAAAACCGAGGGTGAGATCGCGCGTTTAGCCACTCGCTGGGCACGTTATGCCGGTCTTGCTGTAATGGTGGCCTTTGTAGCGGGCGGGATATACATTGCTAGCGGTGTAACGGGGTATGTATTAGACCTAAGTGTGCTGACGGGTAACGAGGAATCCAATCCGTTGTTAAGTCTGAAGGACGTATCGGTAGCAACGGGAGCATGGATGCTGAATTACAATACGACACCACTCACTTGGCTAGCACCTATAGTGGGACTGCTGGGGGCGTTGTTAGCCGTGGTGTTGGTTGGCCGAGGACGTGGCTTAGCGGCCTTATTCATGGCATCGCTTAGCATTGCCGGGGTGATTTTTACCTTTGGATTTTCAACGTATCCCTTTTTGCTGCCATCTTCTACACAGCCGCACTCTAGCTTGACGATCTTTGATGCTTCAGCCAGTCACTTGTCTTTGTGGGTCATGCTGTTAGTGGCGTCAGTCTTTTTACCGATTATTATTAGCTACACGTCATGGGTGTACCGAGTCATGCGCGGTAAAGTCACCCCTGAGTCAATTAATAGTGCACCGCACTCATACTAAGGAGCCTAACATATGTGGTATTTTGCTTGGATTTTAGGTTTGGGGTTAGCGTGTGCGTTTTCTATTTTAAATGCCATGTGGTTCGAGCTACGGGTGGTGAGTAAAAAGGAAGCAGCGCTCGAAACCAAATCTTAATGTCTATCTACTGATCTTATGTCTATCACTCAATCTAAAGCAGAGGCTACGACAGAACGTCGTTGGCTGTCTGGTGTGGGGCGACAAGCACCCACGGCCATGTTCTGGGCGGTGTGCGCTCCTCTGCTAGAGGGAGTTTTTTTGATCGTGCAGGCTTGGTTTTTGGCTAATACCTTGGACCAAGCGATTCGTGTAGGGGTGCCGCTCGCACAACTTTGGCCGGCTATGTTGACTATTGCTGGCTTAATTATGCTGCGCGCGGCACTGACCTGGTCGGGAGAGCAGGCCGCCAGTCATGCCTCTGAGACGATTAAGCAACAAATACGACGTCAGCTATTCGGGACGTTGTTGGCCAAAGGGCCTGCTTGGTCCAAGCAGCACCCGGTGGGACAGTTGACGGTGTCCTTAGTGGATCAGGTGCAAGCTTTAGATGGCTATCTGCAGCGTTATGTACCTGCGCTGATTGCTGCTGTGCTGTTACCTTTGACGATTGCGATTGTGGTGCTGCCAGTGGACTGGGTGGTCACGTTGTTGTTTTTGGTGTCGGCTCCGGTTATTCCGTTTTTTATGGCGTTAATTGGTTTGCGAGCCGAAGCAGCGAACCAAAAACACCAGCGGGTCCTTAGCCGCTTATCCGGTATTTTTTCTGATCGTATTCGTGGGTTGTTTACCTTGTCGTTGCTAGGGCGCACGGCAGACGAAGTGGAATCCGTACGTGCTGCCAGTGCAGGGCTTAGTCAAACGACCATGAAGGTATTGCGTATTGCCTTTTTGTCTTCGGCAGTGCTGGAGTTGTTTGCTGCGTTAGGTGTGGCCGGGGTGGCAGTCTACATAGGGCTAAGTTATCTCGAACTGTTGGGTAGTTCGTTCAGTGGCTTTACGTTGCAGCACGGTTTGTTTTGCTTGTTATTAGCGCCAGAGGTCTACAACCCATTACGTAAACTAGCTGCTAGCTATCACGACCGTGCTACGGCTAAAGTTGCTGTGCACGAGTTGCATCAGCTGTATGGGCAGTTGCCTCAACTGGGGGCAGAGTTGCCTATGCAGCACGGCTCTCCGGTCGTGCGTTTTTACGAACCCAATCAGTCTGCTTTGGTGCAAGCGCAGCGTTTTGCGCTGTTTAGCCCTACCGGAGTCGAGCTACTGCAACGCAGTGACTTTGCTTTGTCCAAAGGACAGCACGTGGCGCTAATGGGAGCCAGTGGGCTAGGCAAAACGACCTTTTTAGAAACAGTGATGGGTTTACGTCCGCATGCAACTGGACAGCTTAGTTTTAGTTGTGATCCAAAGCAGGTCGTCTTAATTGGGCAGCAACCCTTTATTGGGCTAGGTACTATTGCTGACTTCTTGCGCGTGGTAAAGCCAGAGGCGACCGAGGCTCAGCTTTGGCAGGCCTTAGAGCAAGCGCAGGCTGCCGAGTTTGTACGAAATCAGCCCGAGGGATTGCAGACTTTGTTGGGGACGCGAGGCCATGGGGTATCGGGGGGGCAAGCTCATCGCTTGGCTCTGACTCGATTGTTTTTAACAGACCCTGAGGTGATTTTGCTAGATGAGCCCACTGCGCATTTAGACAGTCAGACACGTGATGCGGTGTTGCAGGCTATTTTAAAATTTTCTCAACAGCGTTGTTTGATTTTGGCGACGCACGACGAAGAGGTCGCTCAGCAGTTACAGCAAGTGTGGCTGTTGCAAGACCAAACATTAGTACAGCGAGGTCAAGCATGAAGATGTGGTGGTCTTTAGCCAGAGCCTGGGTCAAGCAGCATTGGCGCCTTACCGCTCTAGCCTTGCTCTTGGCTTTGTCTACAGTGTTTGCTGGTATTGGTTTGCTAGTCGTAGCTGGGTGGTTTTTAACGGCTGCTTTTTTGACGGGGGCGTCAGCAGTTTTCAATATTTTCGTGCCCTCTGCCATGATTCGTGGTTTTTCTATGTGGCGTATTGCCTCGCGTTATGCCGAGCGCGTTGCTGGGCATCACGTTACGTTGGATCTGCAAGCCGAAATTCGAACCAATAGCTTTGCGCGTTTGGCTAGCTTAAAGCCTGCGCAATTAGCACAATACAGAGATGGCGATTTGATTGCGCGTCTACTGAATGACATCGAGCGTTTAGATAGCTTTTTCTTGTTGCTGGTTGCACCTTTGTGTACCGCTGCCGTATTTGGTGTGTTTTTTAGTGTGCTGATGGGCGCTTTTTTGCCCAGTTTAGGCTGGGCTTGGCTAGTGGTGTTATGTTTGGCTGCAGGGGTATTGCCGTACATCATAGCAAAGCGTACTGCACGAGCCGGTCTAGATGTACAGTCAACCCAGGCAGAGTTACGTGCCTTAGCGCATGATGCCATTGTGGCCCATACGGACTTATTGGTTTTCAATGCCGCAGGCCAAGCCCAACAGCAGTTTGATCTAACAGCACAGCGCTTGGCTAAGGCTCAAAAACGCTTGGCCGCTGCGGGTAGTTTGGGCACGCTGGTGCAGCACCTGTTGATGGGTGGGTTAATTCTAGCGATATTGTGGCTAGGAGGTGTGGCTTACAACACCCAAGAGTTAACGGCGCCGATATGGGTGGGGTTGTTATTAGGAACCTTAGGTTTATTTGAAATTTTAGCGCCAATTATGCGTGGGGCAGCAGGTTTAGGAGCCGTCCAAGCCGCCGCCGCTCGCTTGCAAGAGATCAATGTCTCCGCACTGTCTGAATCCGAGTCCCTTAAGGTATCTACTCAGCGTTTGCCTGAGCAAGGTGCCTTGAAGTTGGAACATGTCAGTCTAAGCTATGACTCGGGTTTAGCGGTGTTGGAGAACATTGATTTGCTCATTGAGCAAGGTGATCGAATTAGCATAGAGGGGGTCAGTGGTAGCGGTAAAACCACACTATTGCTCGCGATTATGCAGGTTTATCCACTAAGCCAAGGTCAGATTCATTACGGGACGACTGATTTAACCCAAGTGGACCCGCAACAGCTGTATCAACATTTTGCTTTTTTAACGCAGCATTCGGCCGTTTTTATGGGAACTATTCGGCACAATTTGTTGCTTGGCAAGCCCGAGGCCACTGATGAGCAATTATGGCAGGTACTAGAGCAGGTGCGTTTAGCAGATCAAATAACCCAATTAGGGGGCTTGGATGTCTGGGTGGGCGAAGGGGGTAGCACCTTGTCTACGGGCCAGATTCGACGCCTCAGTTTGGCTCGTACTTTGCTGAGTTCGGCTTCGGTGTGGTTGTTAGATGAACCCACTGCCGGCTTAGATCGTGCGACCGCCGAAGCATGGCTAAAAGACTTGCATCATTTGGCTAAAAACCGTACCGTTATTATGGTTACGCATGCTCAACTTCCTGCTGGAGTTGTGCAACAACGCTATCAACTGATAAATGGACGTTTAACTCGTCTCTAAGGGCTTCATAGACGCGCTTAGAGGCGATTGTGTAAACTTATGTGTTTGCCATAGGTGCATGGGGCACCTGGGCTTTTTTTGTGGTTGTTACTTTTGTTATGCATACTGATCCAGCTGACTATATCCGCCAAACCATACGCAGTGTGCCAAATTGGCCAAGTCCAGGGGTGACGTTTCGAGACATTACTCCTGTCTTACAAGATCCTCGTGCCTTCAGAGTCCTCATCGACCTGTTTGTTTACCGCTACATGGAAGAGCGTTTAGACTTAATTGCTGGGGTTGATGCACGTGGTTTTATTGTAGGTTCGGTACTTGCGTACGAACTAAATTTAGGCTTTATTCCTGTACGAAAAAAGGGCAAGTTGCCTTTTGATACAGTGGCCGAAGACTACTCGTTAGAATACGGCAATGCATCGGTTGAAATTCATACCGACTCGGTGCGACCAGGTCAGCGCGTATTATTAATTGATGACTTGATTGCGACTGGGGGCACGATGGTTGCTGCATCGCGATTACTACAGCGTCTTGGTGCTAATACGGTCGAGGCAGCGGCTATTATCGATTTGCCTGATTTGGGTGGTTCTCAAGCCGTTCGTGATACCGGTTTGTCGGTATACACGGCCTGTACCTTCCACGAAGACGATTTAGGCAATGCTTAATTAGTCGTCGTTTGATGTGAAAAAGACAAGCAGCTGTAATGGCTGCTTTCTTTCTTTATGGGATAGCTCTATGTGGTATTTAGTGATGGCGTTGGCTGCAGGAGCGGGTATGGCCACGCAAGCGGCAATTAACTCTCAGTTGGGTAGGGTCTTGTTTGGCCAACCCATATTTGCTGCGTTTTGGTCGTTTTTGACGGGTATGTTGGTGTTGTTTTGCCTGTCTTGGGCATTAGGTAAAGGTCAGTTTTTTCAGGCTATGGGACAAATACCCCAGCAGCCGTGGTGGTATCTTATTGGTGGCGTGATCGGGTCAGCGTTGGTGTTTAGTAGTGTATTTTTGGCGCCCAAACTAGGTGTCGCCAACATGCTGTTCTTTATGGTGTTGGGGCAAATTGTGTGTGGTTTAGCTATAGACCACTTTGGTTTGTTTCATATGCCAGTACGCGAATTGAACTGGAGCAAGGTGGGTGGCGTAGTATTGATGATTGTTGGCTTAACCGTTTTTGCTTTTGGTGATAGATAGGGGCGTTATTAAGCCAGGCTTCTTTGGGCTAAAAACAATTAGTGCCAACCGAGGTAGGGTAGCACCCACAAAATAGCCGAAGTCATCACCAGATAACGTAAAAATTTCCCAATAGCCATATAGATAACACATGGCCAGAAAGCAAGACGCATCCAGCCGGCTAAAGCACACAGCGGGTCACCAACCAGAGGTAACCACGTAAAAAGCATGGCTTTTGGCCCTAGGCGTTGTAACCAAGCACTAATGGTTTTATGCCAACGTCCCCCGGCTTTTTGACTGTACTCCGAGTCGGAGGTGGTTTGCTCCGAGGGGTGCTCTTGCTTCCATTTATCGTAAGCCTTGGCCGCACCTAACCCCATCGAATAACTAATGCTGCCACCGATGGTGTTGCCGATGGTTGCGATGGTAATAGCAATCCAGAACTGAGACGGTTCGACTAATAAATAGCCCAGCACAACGGGCTCTGACCCCAAAGGCAATAGCGTCGCTGAAACGATACTAACGATAAAAATGGCACTGAGACCGACCTCGGGTAAAGCCCACATCTCCAGTAGCCACATGACGGTGCCATGTGTCCAAGCTTCCATAGTGATTGTGTAATTCCTGTGTGTTGACGCCTATTTATGTTGGGTGTGTGGTATTCTTTTTGATTTTACTGCGTCAGTTTTTGTAAAGTAATCAGCCCACTATGTCCAACGACTATTTAAAACGAACCCTAACTTCCAAAGTATATGATGTGGTCTCCGAGACCCCACTAGAGCTTGCCGCTTTAGCTTCCACCAAACTAAATAACCGTATTCTACTTAAACGAGAAGACCAGCTCGAGGTATTTAGTTTTAAGCTGCGTGGAGCTTACAACAAAATGGCACAGTTGACCAAGGAAGAGTTGGATCGAGGGGTGATTGCGGCGTCTGCGGGTAACCATGCCCAAGGGGTGGCTTTTTCCGCACGACGTTTGGGGACTCGGGCTGTGATTGTCATGCCTACCACTACACCACAGCTGAAAATCGATGCGGTGCGTAGTTTTGGTGGTGAAGTCGTTTTGGCCGGTGACAGCTACTCAGATGCCTATGAACATGCGTTGGAGCTGATGGAGCAGCAGGGTTTGACCTTTGTGCACCCCTTCGATGATCCCGATGTGATTGCAGGTCAGGGTACGGTAGGAATGGAAATCCTACATCAGCACCCTGCGCCGATTCATGCCATTTTTGTTCCTATTGGCGGCGGCGGTTTAATAGCAGGGGTGGCTGCCTACATTAAACAACTACGACCTGAAATTAAAATTATCGGTGTGCAAACCGAAGACTCCGCGGCGATGCAGCGTAGTGTTAAGGCCAAACGTCGCTTAATGCTGAATGACGTGGGCTTGTTTTCTGATGGCACGGCAGTAAAGCAGGTCGGTGCAGAAACCTTTAAATTGGCTCAAAAATACGTCGATGATTTCGTCTTGGTAGACAGTGACGCTATTTGTGCGGCTATTAAAGACGTGTTTCAAGACACGCGTAGTGTACTTGAGCCAGCAGGGGCATTGGCCATGGCGGGGGCCAAAAAATACATCCGTGAGCAGCAAATTAGTAATCAAACTGTGATTGCTATCACCTCGGGCGCCAACATGAACTTTGATCGGTTGCGTTTTGTGGCCGAGCGTGCCGATGTGGGCTTAGACCGCGAGGCGTTGTTTGCTATTACCCTAGAGGAAAAGCATGGCAGCTTTTTGCGCTTGTGCGAGGCCTTAGGTAATCGCGCTGTGACCGAGTTTAATTACCGCATCTCTAATGCAGAAACCGCGCATGTGTTTGTGGGTTTACAGACTCAGTCGGCTGACGAGGTAGATACGCTAGAACAGCACTTTGTGGCCAAGGGCTTTCCTACGCTAAATCTGACACACAATGAAATGGCCAAAACCCATTTGCGTTATATGGTGGGTGGTAAATCGGATTTGGCCCAACATGAAATGCTATATCGATTTGAGTTTCCCGAGCGTCC